>NZ_CAXBCJ010000022.1:0-105942 GCF_963974565.1 uncultured Imperialibacter sp.
AGGAACATGGAGGCAAAGTATTGCTGGCCACTTCTTGGATTACAACATAGAAGGGCTGGGGTGGAAAAACAGCTTTGAAAATAATTTATCTAATTTGTTTTAAATGCGCTTGCCCTAGTGGTTTTGTCAGGCCAACGGTTCAATTGCGTTTTTTTGGCGAAGCTCTGGCAAACAGCCACGCCATCACCATGCCAAGCACCACGCCTGAAAGAGAAGTTTCCAGAAGATGGGCCAGCCGCACAGGTTCGGGCATGATAGGGTTGGGTAGGAGCAGCTGACTGCAACCAACAATGCTAAGCAGAAGCGCAAGTACTATACCTTTACCCACCCAATTGCCCTTGATAGATCGAAACACAAGAAGGCCAATGAGTGTCCACAGTATACCTCTCAACATCTGAAAAGAATACAGATGTGAAGCGATATTCTCTTTCATCATGAACAGGAAGGAGGCTTTTTCGCTGCTGCCTGAATAGTAAATGCGAACCTCTTCAAACTGCCAGGCTATGAAGTAGCCGGCCAGAAAGTAGATCAAAGGCCAGATGACTATTGCCATCAGTGCTGTCATTGTTAAGGTGTTGGAAAGAGGCATCATCTCACCTTTTGACGCTAGTTGTTCCTCTTTTTTGAAGTTTCCTGTTACCCATACCGCAAAAACGGAAAACAGCACGGAAGAGATTGCGCCACCCGTCACCAGTGCCCAAATGCTGTTCAGTTCCATCTTGAGGCTGTCGTTGAACCAAAGCGTTTCAATTTGAGACATAAAATACTGAATGCTGAAAAGCGCAACGGCAAGAGTAAGCACCAGGTGCCAGCCCCGGCGGTGCGTGCGGTGAATAAAGTACATAATAGCGGCCGTATTAAGGCCGCAAATGAGTAGCATGATTGGCAGTCCATCATCTCCCGACCCGTTTGACGCATTCATCAGATCGCTTGGAAAGATGATATTGCCAATGATAAGACCTACGATCCAGAGCACAAGCATCAGGGTTGATAAGACGATCCAAATGGCAGTGGTTTTAACGTAGCTTTTCATAGACTATATTTGAAATAGTGGGTAATACAACTAATTGACTAAAAGAAAATCATTCAAAGTTTTTTGTTATTTGTTTTAACACCGACAGACTCACTGCTACGTCTTTTGCCGGTAAGCGCTGCATAGTTTGGACATAGACCTTACCTGAAGTAGCTACCATTTCTGTCTGCAATTCTTTTCCTTTTTTTGTCAGGTAAATGAGGTTGTTCCGCTTGTCGAGCTGGTCTGGTATTTTAACAATCAGGTTCCTGTTGATCATATTGTTAATAATTCGGGCAATGGTTGTCTTGTCTCTTCTCAACTCGTTGGCTATTTCCTGCTGATTGATGCCTTCCTTGTACCATAGCAGCGCCAGTATTGAAAACTGCTCAGGCGTTATATCGAACCCATCTTCCTCGAAAGCCATTGTGAGCCTCTTATGTAACAGCTTCGCCACTTCGCTGATCTGAAACAGTAGATTGTCTTCCAGGGAATTGGGTGCCTTCATATTAGTTGTATATGCATCTAATATAAAAGTATGAAAAAGAAGTTTATGGATCAATTATTCTAATTCACTCATAAAAATTAAATTCCTTGCTAATAATGAAGAAGATGAAAACTTATCAGCCATTGATTGCTATTGCCTGTGCGTTCTTGCTGAGTTGTGGCGGCTCAAATAGGCAACCAACAGAAGCCACCCAAAAGGAGGAGTCGCTAGAATTCCCAGCCGAACTGGTCGATTTCAGTGATTACCCTGACAATCCGATTTTTACCGGCACTGGCCAGCCCACCTGGGATGAGCACATCAGGGAACGGGGTTATATACAGAAGGAGGATAGCATCTACAAAATGTGGTATACAGGCTTCCAGACAGAGAACAAGACTTTGTCGCTTGGGTATGCCACTTCTGCTGACGGCATCAATTGGGATCGCTATCCTGGTAACCCAGTATTTGATGGGAGCTGGACAGAAGACATGATGGTCGTAAAAGCAGACGGCGTCTACCAGATGTTTGCTGAAGGCAGGGGAGATATAGCCCATCATCTTTCTTCGCCAGATGGTATTCGTTGGACGGATCATGGTTCGCTGGATATTCGGCAAGTGAATGGAGGGCCACTTAGTGAGGGGCCTTACGGCACGCCAACCGTTTGGCTTGAGAATGATGTGTGGCACCTATTTTACGAACGCAATGATTTGGGTATATGGCTGGCTACTTCCAAAGACCTTCAGGTTTGGACCAATGTGCAGGACGAGCCCGTGATAGAAATGGGGCCTGAGGTATATGATAAGTATGGTTTAGCGGTCAATCAGATTGTCAAGCACAACGGAATGTATTATGCCTACTACCACGGCACAGCCTTTGAAGACTGGCACGAGTGGTCAACCAACGTGGCGGCATCTAAGGACCTGGTGCACTGGACAAAGTATGAGGGCAACCCTATTATGGGGGAGAACCGATCCAGCGGTATACTGGTGCCGGATGGTTCAAAGTTTCGGTTGTATACCATGCACGACAAGGTGGAGGTGTTTTTTCCTAAGGATTAAAGAGGTTGGTCTCTGACTAAAGAGGTTACTCCGTGCAGAAGCGCAGAAAGTAACCTCTTTAATCTCTAACCTCTTTAATTTTAAAGCTCCATTGTCAAAATCGTCATGCACATTTTGATTCCCTGGCTGATATTGCCTATGCGGATGTTCTCGTTGGGGTTGTGTTGGTTGTTGTCCATGTTCACCATGGGCACAATAATGGCGGGGATGCCCAGGGTGTTAATCGCCGGAATGATAGGCACAGTGCCTCCCATGGTGCGAATGCTTACCGGAGGGGTGCCAAATTCTTTAGCGATAGCTGCCCGGAGCTTTTGACCGATGGGAGCCTCCATGTCGGTTCTGAAGGCATTGACAAAACCGTTGGTTTTGAAAGTGGCTATTTTTTTGTGAGTGAGCCGTTCTTCATCAGTCGGTGCCCGGTCCAGCACCAGAAATCCTTGTTTCTCAATATGCTTTCTGATCTTTTCAAGCTGCTCACCGCCGTCAGTTTCTGCCACGAGCCGCACATCGATATAAGCAGTCACTTGTTCAGGGATAATTGTTTTTAGGCCCGGCCCTTTCCAGGAGGTGTCGATGTGGCGGACGTTGAGAGACGGGTATTGCAGTGCCTCCTGATAATTATTCCCCACTTTCTCAGCTTTGTGTATGACCAATCCTTTTTGGATGTCATCATTGTCGTCGGGCACCTGGCTGAGGAGTGCAGTTACGGCTGGCGTCATTTCTATGCCGTCGTAATAGCCATCCACCAGCACTTTTCCGTTTTCGTCTTTCATACTGGCGAGCAAATGCGACAACGTAAAAATGGGATTGGGCACATAGTTGCCATAGTGACCGCTGTGCTGAGGCAGCCTGGCACCGTAGGTGGTAATGCTGCAAGTGGCGTTGCCCCGGCACCCGAAGGTTAGCGTAGGCTGGTTGGTAGGGTGAGCAGGCCCGTCCATGATGACCATATAGTCTGCAGCGTAATCTGCTTTGTACTGGTCGAGGGTGGAAAGAAAGGCTTCGGAGCCCGCTTCTTCCTGAGGATCGAAGATGATTTTGATGTTGACGCCCAATTTGGTTTTGGCCTTGTCGAGCAGCTCAACAGCAGTCAGCATCATCATGATAGGTGCCTTGTCGTCGGCTGCGGCCCGGCCGAAGATGCGCCACTCGGGGTCAATGGCACCATCCAGGTTTTTCCAATCGATAGTCGACCAGTTGCCCTGACTATCCAACTGTTTCAAAACCGGCGTAAAAGGATCTTCCTGGTCCCAGTTGGCGGCGTTGACGGGTTGCCCGTCGATGTGCAGGTAAAAGAGAATTGTCTTCGCTTTTTTGCTAACCGTTCGTTCTGCCAGCATGAGGGGCAGGGTGGAGGACTCCAGCATTTTCACTGTGAACTTCTGCTGTTCCAGTTCTTTTTTGACCCACTCATAGTTTTTCATGATGCCGTCACTGTCTGAGGCAACATTAGGCAGGCTAACGAACTCCCGGTGTTTTTTGAGGGTTGCCGGGAGCACTTCGGTGATAGCAGCGTCTATGCCTTTTTGAGCGGCCAGCTGAAAGTTTGCTGCGATGAGCAGGCATGCGCAAAATGCGGAGATAGCTGGAAAGCGGGATTTAGTCATGGGTTAGAAAGGGTCGGTTTCGGAAATTGAGCGTGTAAATTGGCGCTTTTTGTTCAAACACCCACTACTTTGATGGTCAACGGTTAACTATTGCTGTCAGGAAGAGACTACCTCAATATTGTATCCCATAAAAAGCCCGCTGTCCAGCACCCCGGGTATCAATTTGATCATCTTCTCAAGCCCTTCTCCAATATCGTTGAAGCGTACGTCCAAAATGAAGTTTCCGTTTTCGGTGATGACGGGCCCGTCTTTGCCGCCAGCCATCCTCAGTTGTATACTAACAGCCCCCAACGTTAGCAGGCTGCTTTCGACGCTGCTTAGTGCAAATGGAATCACTTCCACCGGCACCGGAAATTTCTCACCAAGCTTTTTCGCCAATTTGGAGGAATCTGCAAGGATGAAAGTTTTGGGTGAAGCAGCCATGATGAGCTTTTCTTTGAACATGGCTCCGCCTCTGCCTTTAATGAGGTTGCTCTTTGGGTCAATCTCATCGGCCCCGTCGAAGCACCAATCGGGCCGGGCGGTGTTGAAAGAAACAGTAGGGATTTGCTGTTGAGTGCAGGTGAGTTCTACCTCATGGGAGGTGGGGATGGCCTTGATCTGAAGGCCCTCGGTGGCCACTCGTTTTCCTATTTCGAGGATAGTGAGGTAGCTGCTGGAGCCGGAGCCAAAGCCTATGGTTTCGCCGTTTTTAGCTTTGGCAGCCACCATTGCCGCCAGGCTAAGCTTCGCCTCACGGTTATTCATGTTGGCACCGAAGTTCAGGTTGTTGATCAGTTTGCTTTTCCAGTCCATTCTATCTTTTTTATGTGTCGTACCTACGGCACTTGTCATGCGCCAGAGACCATGTCCTTACCGATATGCCGTCCCTATGGGACTGGACTGGTGCCTGAGCTCTCTGACCGATGTGCCGTCCCGATGGGACTTACTGTGACAACGGCAAGTGCCATAGAAGAGCGCTTTCAAAACAACCCAGGCCTGGTACGGTTGATGGTGCCACTACTTACTCTTCAAGGCCTTAGCAATCGCCGCCTCTGCCAGCGGTTCCATCACGTTATACCCTGCTTTCGTAGGATGCACGCCATCCCCGGCCAGTTCTTTAGGTAGTCCGTCCCTGTCATCGGCCATGGCTGAAAAGTAGTCTACATACACGATCTTGTTTTTGTCGGCATAGGCCTTGATCATTTTGTTGAGGGCCACGATTTTGGGCGCTGGTTCCATGCCTGGCTTCCACGGGTAGTCATAGGCCGGAAGCGTGGAAGAGAGCACTACTTTGATGCCATTAGCTCTCGCCAGTTCGGCCATGGAGTATATATTATCGGCAATCATTTCAAGGGTGGAAGGGCCTGTGTTGCCTGCGATGTCATTGGTGCCAGCGAGGATGATCACCACAGCCGGTTTCAGGTTGATAACGTCAGCCCGGAAGCGAACGAGCATTTGCGGTGTGGTTTGGCCGCTGATGCCCCTGTTCACATAGGGTTTGCCTTCAAAAAACTCTGGGTTCACCTTGCTCCAGCCTTCAGTGATGGAGTTCCCCATGAACACAACCCTGTTTTCCCCTTTGGCCGGTGGTGCCAGGGCCGCATTTTGTTCACGGTATTTGGCAAAGTTGGGCCAATCCTGGGCAAACGCCTGGGAAGAAAACAGCATGATGATCGTGAGCAACAGGGCATTGTTTTTCATAATATTGGTTCAGGTAGTTTTAGTGATGTCTCAATCTAAGCATCATTTTCGTCCAATTCCATAAAATCGTTGACAGGCGCTCCAAAAACTTTTGACATTTTCAATGATACCACTGTAGAGGGCACGTATTTTCCTTTTTCAATAGAATTGATGGTCTGCCTCGATACGCCAATTGCCTGGGCCAGGTCTTCCTGCGTGAGGTCTTTCTTTGCTCTTTCCACCTTGATGCTATTCTTCATCTTTGGCTAATTGATATTTGAAGTAACCATAGGTGGCATTGGAATACAAAAGCAATAGTGTAACAACAGCCAGATTTCCCCCGACCTCAGGAAAATGATAGGGTTGCCCGTTCCAAATGGTAGACGCCCACACCATCAACGGGAAAAGCAGCATGGCAGCGAAAGTAAATCGAATACCGTGCATCATCGCTTTGAACCTGAGCCCCAGAAACATCTCATCCTCATTCTTTTCTTTTGAGAAAAGCAGAAAAAACAGCCCGATGCTGAGAGGAACATGGAGAAAGAACAGGCCCCAGCCAGCCCAGAAAGCGGAAAAACGATCCAAGGCACCTGTCATCACAACGAGCGTAAAGATGAGCAGCACCAGGGGAATGCCTCCAATCAATAGTATCCAACCCCATTTTCTATAGGAGGGGGTTAATAAAAACGACTCAATTTGATCCAGATTTTTCATATTAAAGTAAAGTTAATTGAAATATGTAAACCTTATACGACCAAAAGTAAAGGTTGTTTTACATTTAGTAAAATTTTTATTTCTTTTTGTAAAGGCAGGTGATGGCTTGGCCTAGCGTATTTTGTTTGTTTTCTTAAATGCTGCCCAGTCGGCTGCCTGTTTGGCTACCACTTCAACATACTGTTTTACTGCTTTTGCCGTCGAAGTAGTGGGCGTCATATCATTTTCCTGAAGGATCGACATCAATCGGCTGAGTCTTCTGTCGGCTCCTATCATCTCCCGCTGCACTTGGCTTGCCGCAGCAGCCTGCGATTTGCTTTTTCCCTTGCCAGCTTCCAGGTTTTTACTCACCTTTTCCATTTCATCCAGCATAGCGAGACTCTTTTTCCTCGTTTCGTAGCAGGCCATCGAAAGGAAGAACTGCTTTTGCAGATCCACCTTAGAAGTTTTCACCCTGGGGTCCATTTTGATGGTAATTGGCTGACTGTACGATTTGCCGTCCACTGTTAGTTTCACGTTGTAAGTATCGGGCAGCACAAAAGGCCCGTCAGGTTCTGGCGCTGAGTTCTGATAGATGGCAGCGATGGAAAAGGAACCTGGTGTTTCAAGTTGAGTATAATGCATGTCCCATTCAAAACGGTTGAGCCCTGCCTTGCCGGAAAGGATTTTCTGAGGTCTCAGCCAGTAATGAGGGAAGTTCACCGGGGGCACCTCATAGGGCTTGTCGCTGCTGCTGTATTTTTTTACCAGCGTGCCATTCAGGTCAAAGACCTCCAGCGACACTTCTGATGCGTCGCCAGGCAAATAGTAGTTGATGATGGCACCGTCAGGTGGGTTTTGACCAGCGGGCTCCTCTTGGGGCAGCGGTGTGTCGGTATTCATGTTCCAGCGCACCCGGTAGGTGTCCTGGGGTTTGAACAGCACCGGCTGGGTTACAGCGGTAGTTGTCAACTGTCGCAGGGGAGTAATGTCGTCCAGTATCCAGAACGAGCGCCCGTGCGTGCCCACCACCACATCGTCGTCTTTGATGACAAGGTCACGAATGGAGGTGGCTGGCATGTTGAGGCGCAATGGCTGCCAGTTGGCACCGTCGTCGAACGACACATGCACCTGCGTTTCCGATCCAGCGTATAGTAAACCCTTTCTGATGGGATCTTCTCTTACCACATTGATGGGGTCGTTGGGCAAGCCTTTTACGATCTCCGTCCACGTTTTGCCGCTGTCGTGTGTTTTGAAAATATGGGGCTGCATGTCGTCGTTGCGAATGCTGTTGATGGCAGCGTAGGCTGTTTCCTTGTCGAAGTGGCCTGCGTCCATCAATGAAACCTTATCCCACGAAGTGACCTGAGGAGGCGTAACGTCTGCCCATGTTTTGCCGCCGTCTTTGGTTACGTGAATCAGCCCATCGTCGGTGCCTGCCCAAATTATCTCACCATCTACATGCGACGGGGCCAGTGTGTAGATCACACCCCGGCGGGGCATGGTTTTCATGCTTTCGTCGGTGTAAATGCCTACACTTTCCGGAATGTCCCAGGTGGCCCTTGTCAGATCGGGACTGATCACGTCCCAGCTGTCGCCACCGTTTTGGGTTTTGAACACTACATTGGCTGCAGAGTACAGTGTTCTTGGATCTGTAGGGGCAAAGAGAATAGGCATGGTACGGATGTAGCGATAGCCACCATCCCGCACAGGATCTGGCGACACATTTTGCACCTGCCCGGTATTTTTGTTGTATTTGCTTACCCGGCCGCCGTAAATGATGTTGGGATCAAGGGGATCGGCTGCCACGTAGCCATATTCTTCCACGCCCACGGGATGCCATTCCCTGAAAGTGATCTGGCCATCGTTGCCACGGCTGGCAATGCCCACCGAACCACTTTCCTGCTGACCACCGTACACATTGTAAGGAAAGTCGTTGTCGGTGCTGACATGGTAAAACTGTGCCGTAGGCTGATTGTACCAGCTGCTGAAAGTTTCTCCGCCGTTTACCGTGATAATTGCTCCCTGATCGGCTGCGATCAGGATGATGTCATGATTGATGGGGTTGATCCAAATGCGGTGGTAGTCGTCGCCACCCGGGGCTCCACGAAAGGCAGAAAAAGTTTTGCCGCCATCCACAGACTTCCATGTTACCACGTTAGCTGAATAGAGAATGTCGGGATTGGTGGGATCGACCTGGATTTCTGCGAAGTCATCTCCACGGCCCCATGGTCTTGGATCGTTGTTGATCAGGTACCACGATTCGCCTGCATCATCGGAACGGAAGATGCCACCTACGTCTGGAGCGTTCACACTGGCGTAGAGCCTTTTGTTGTCGCTCGGTGCTACCGAAATACCGATACGGCCAAGTCCTTGTTCATAAGTTGGCAAGCCTTTGGCCAGCTTTTTCCAGGTGTTGCCACCGTCGGTTGACTTGTAAAGCCCGCTGTTGGGGCCCTGCCAGGCAGCATTTTCCCATGGGCCCTGACGAGCCTGCCACATGGAGGCGTAGACTGTATTTGGATCTTGTGGGTCAATCAGCACCTGAATGGCACCTGTGTTTTCGTCCATGTACAGCACCCTGTCCCATGTAGTGCCGCCGTCTAGCGTGCGGTACACGCCACGCACCTCGTTGGGGCCGTAGGGGTGACCGAGCACTGCTGCAAACACCCTGTTTTCATTTTTCGGATCAATATCGATTCGCCCTATCTGCTGACCGTCTTCCAGCCCGAGGTGTTTCCACGTCTTGCCGCCATCGGTTGTTTTATACATGCCATTGCCTACGGAAAGGTCGGGGCGTTGCAAGCCCTCGCCAGATGCCACATAGAGCACGCTGGGGTTGGACGGTGAAACGGCAATGTCTCCCACAGATCCGGTAGGTTGGTCATCGAAAATCGGTACCCAGGTGCGGCCGTAGTCCGTGGTTTTCCACACACCACCGTTGTTCACGCCGATGTAGAACACATTGGGCTGCTGCGGCACGCCGACTGCACCCACGGTGCGCCCACCCCGGTGTGGCCCAATCATGCGCCACTTCATATCGCCGAATTTTTCCGGCTGATAAATTTGTGCGAACAGTTGAGCGTTCAGCAAGCAAAATATGCCCAGCAAAAGGGCTAGTATTGGTTTCGGTTGGTTTGACATGGCAGATTCGTTTAGTGTCGGAATCTACCAAAAAAGTTGAAAGTGTGGCAGCCTTAGTTGTTAAATGGCTTAGATCGGTATATCTGAATCATATTCAACAGCGTGTAGGCGAGCACCGCCAACGGAATGAAGGGTGGCTTTATCTTCAGCGGCAGCACATCGGCAGGTACATCGGGAAGAAGGTGAACATAGCATGCCACTATCATTATAATGCCTAGTGAGCCATGACCCACTAGCAGTGATACCTTTTTTGAGGCAGCAGAAAATGACAGGAGCCATGGCATGAGCAACAGCAATCCGGTGACGATTTCGCCGACAATACCCATGGGATAGGCAACAGAAGGCATTCCGGAAGTTTCTATTTGCGTGGCGTACCATGTTTGAAAGGGATCGATAAACTTCAGCAGGCCAAAGGCGAGGCTCATTGATCCGAGAAGGATGGAATTGGTTCTGATGGTTTTCATGCTAGTCGATATTGTTGTTCTTTTTAAACACTTTGGCCATCATTGCCCGTGAAAATGATGCCGGCACCACGGTGTTCATCATTCTGTACTTCAGGCCAGGCAACACCGAAGGCCGATTTTTCCTCAATCCCTCGAGTGCCTCACTTACGCATTGCTGCACCGACAGCGGTTTCATGGGCAGGTTGTCTTTTGTGAAGCCAAGCAACGGCAGCACCGGTGTTTCTGTGGGGCTGGTCACCAGCACAGTGATGTGGATGCCACTGGCCTTCAGTTCCGTGTTAAGGGCTTTGGCGAGGGCCTGCACCATCGCTTTGGTGCCCGACTCATTGGCCATGTAGGGAAGTCCATCAATGGCACCCATGGCTCCCGTGAGCAGAATCCCGCCTTTGCCTGCAGCCGCCATTTTCCGACCAAAATGGTGGGTCAATGCGATGTGGGAAAGCGCATTCAGTTGAATGGTGGCCATAAGGTGATCAAGACGAAATTTGAGGAATTTTCCGGGCTTGCCGGTTCCGGCATTTGATATCAGTAAACCGACGTTTAGACCATCGGTGCCTTCAATCACTTTTTCAACACCAGCCGTCGTGGAAAGATCAGCCTCAATTACCGTATAGTTGATGCGGTGTTTTTGTTTCAGCTCTTGTCCCAGGTTCTCAAGTAGCGGTTTTCGTCTGGCTACCAGGATCAGGTCAAATCCCCCGGCCGCCAGTTGTCTGGCAAACTCCTCTCCAATACCGGCCGAGGCGCCTGTGATCAGGGCCCATGGCCCGAACCGTTGTTTGTCTGTCTTCGTCATTGTTACCGTGAATTGTCATGTTCACAGCAAAAGTCCGGACTCTGCACCTGTTTGCTTTGTACAAAAAAGTCAATGAGTTGACTATTCCGGTCGGGAGAGCTGTTTAGGTTTTCGCTGAATTGCGGTAACCGGATGGGGATAACTGAAAAGCGGCTTTGAATGCCCTGGAAAAATGAGCAACGTCATTGAAACCGGTTTGGAACGCTATTTCGCTCACGCTTAAGGTACTTACACCGAGCAACTCTTTTGCTCGCTCCAGCCGCTTGGTGCGGATGTAGTTGGCTGGGCTTTGATGGAAGCTGGCCCGAAATGTTCGCTGGAAAGTGGATATACTCATGTTAGAAAGCCTGGCGAGGTCTTCCAGCGAAAGGTTAGAAAAAAGATGATTGTTGACCACGTCCCGGATGTTGACCTGTCGGGGGGTGAAAAGGTCGGAAAACAGCTGAAGCACCGAGTCGGCATTTTTAGTCTGTATCAGCAGCAGCACCAGCTCCTTTACTTTGAGTTCAAGCAGCTCATCGCTGACCAGGGAAGGGTTGTCGAAGTAGAAGTAAAGGTTTTCAATAAACTTCCCAATCAGCTGGTCAGGAATTACCTTTCTGAAAAACGAATTTGATTCCGAAGCCTTAACAAAAGACGGAATCTCATACTTATAAACGCTTCGGAGGATATCAGGATAAAGGTGCACAACAAGAATCTCGTATGTGTTCGAAGCTCCATACTTAAGCAAATCAGCAAAGTGGCTGCCGCACTTCAGCAGCACGGAGTCTTCCGGCTCCACAGGTAGCTGACCGGAGGGAGAATTGATCCTAGCTTCACCAGCGGAAAAATGGATAAAACAGGCTTCTTCGTGGAAGTCAACAGCAAATCGAAAAGGGGCCTGAATGACCACCTTTTCGATCAGACATTTGTTGCGATAGTCAAACTTTTCGTGACTGATGACCATCGTTATAGCTTAGCGAACTGCTTAGACACTTTCTGTGTGCTTCTTAAAGTTGTCAAGAATAGCCTGCCAGCCCCCTCTCTGCATTTCGATCGGGTTTTCTTTTTCAGGGTCAAAGGTTTCTACCACTTTGGTTTTATTGCCATCGGCAGTGAAAACAATGCTGACCTTGCGGCCGTCTTCCATGGTGTAGGCTATGCTTTCATGCGTTTTTACCTCGTCGTATATTCCGCCGAAGTCAAAGCTGAAGCTACCGTCCCTGGCGGCCATCGTAGTTTTGAATTTGCCCCCGGTCTTTGGGTCGTTTTCGGCAAAGGGGGCATGCCAGTCGTCGGAGGCATGGCACCATTGGGTGATGTGCTCAGGCTCGTTCCAGCAGGCCCAAACTTTTTCAATAGGAGCATTGACAACGGCTTCTATGGTGATAGGTGCAAGGGTTTTGTTATCGCTCATGACTTTTGTGTTTAAGTGAATGAATGATACAAATTTAGGCCATAGCTTCAAAGTGGAAGCTTGCTTAAACCGGCAAATTGGAGGGTGGATTGCGGCAGAAATCAAAATACTGAAGGAATATTAATTTGGAGAAAACTAGCCCCCTATATCAAGAACTATCTGCAAGTTTTTTTTAATCTCATTGATAACGCTTCCTGACAGGGTACCTAGTTTTTGCGTGAGCCTGTTATTATCAATAGCTCTTACTTGATCTATCATAACGTCGCTGTTTTTTTTGAGACCCGCATCGCCCTCTCTAAGGTGGACTCGTAGTATGTTTGCCTTTGGGCTAACTTGGCTGGTAATTGGGCATATGATAGTTGAAGGATGAGATAACTTGTTCAGCAAATTGGTTTGAACAACAAGAACCGGCCTGGTTTTACCGGCTTCAGTACCCATTCGTGGATTTAAGTCAGCCAGCCAAATTTCAAACTGATTAATCTCCATCTTCCAAATCTTCAAATTCCTTAAGTACCTTCATTGAGTTTTCCCTGACCAGAAAGGATTCTTTCGTAAGTGCTTTTTCAATAAGCAATCTCTTTTGAATGTGGTTGTAGTGATCTATTGCCTCATTGATGTAACGATTTCTGGGCAGCTTCAATTCGGATAGGATTTTCTCTGTTTCCATAGAGATATCATCATCAATTTTTAGTGAAACTGTCTTCATCTGGATTTTATTTGGTGTAGTAAAGCAAAGTCGGTTCTCTAGGTTTAGAAAGTCCCCCCTCTGGCATAAGCGGACGCTTGCGCTAGTTTGTATAACAAAAGTATATCATTTTAGTATATTAATTAAATATACCATAAAAGAGTTCAAGCCAGCTTACTCAATCACCACCATCTTCTTTTTGCCCTTTATTTTGAACTTTTCCCTGATGAATAGTCGGCCAATCAATCCTGCGCCAATCAGTGAGCCGCTGATGATCATGGTGTTTTTGTCGAACCGGCCTGTGTTGATCACATCGAGGGCCAGGTAACCAGCCCCGGCAATCATGGTTAGCTTCACAAACCTGTAGCCGAAAGCAAACCAGCCCCTGGTTTTCTGATCAGTATAAAGCACCTCAAAATCGTTGGGGTGCACCTCATAGCCATCGAACAATACCATGCCGTCTCTGAATCCTTTGATTTGGTCGGTTACTTTGAAGTCGTTGTCTTTGATGCGAAAAGCAATGACTTCGCCAGCAAAATACTGAGCCTCACGAGTATTGCTTTTATGGAACAGCAGGTAAGGCTGCTGAGCCCGGAGTGGGAAGCACAGGAGAGTAACGAGGGAGAGCAGTAGCAGAGTTTTCGGCATAGTTGGCAATGTAGCAAGAGATATTTATTGAAATGGCATTTCGATCCACTTGCCACCCATCGAAAGGACATTATCCTCCGGAAGCAGCCTTGTTGGTGTTTTACCGCTGACCTGCGGGCACGATTCCCACCAGGGCCAATACTATTTTCAGGGTGGGTGCAAGTGCCGGTGAATATCAGGCAATGACCACCAACTTCATTTTTCCCTTGATTTTAAAGACCCTTCTGAAGATGACATGACTTAAAACGCCGGCAGCAATCAGAGAGCTGCCCAGGATGATCGTGTTTCTGTCGGTTTCATAATTGTTCAGCAAATCGAGCCCCAGATAGGCAGCACCGGCAATAGAGCAGAGCCTCGACAGCTTGAACCGCAGGGCAAACCAGATAATGGTTTTGTCGTCCATATATAGGTGGGTGATGTCCTTTGGATCGACTTCATAACCATCGAAGAGTATCAGGCCGTCTTTAAAGCCTTTGATCTGGTCGGTTACCTTGAAATCGTTGTCGTTGATGCGAAAGGCGATCACTTCTCCTGCGTAATATTTGGCTTCCCTTATCCTGCTTTTATGAAACAACAGAAACGGCTGCTGGGCAAGGCATTCTGACGCAATGACAAATATAAAAAGCAGGGCAAGCAGGTGTTTGACCATGAGCCAAGACAAGATAAAAGAAGGGGAGCAAAAGCTCCCCTGTGGTTTTAAATATTTCGGCGCCCCCTTCTTATCCGCACTATGATTACGATTATGAGGATAATCAGCACAAAAGGCCATAACTCCACCGTCCAAACCATAAAGCCCAGGAACTTGGCCCAGCCTACGCCAAAGCCACTTCCTACTTTATAGAAAAAGCCAAAGCCCTCGGAGTCGGTCTGGTAGAAGTTGATCCAAAGTGTGGCAAACTTCACCCTGTTTTGCAGGTAGTTCATGCGGCCCTGCATCGATTCAATGTCCGTTCTCACCTGGCCCAGCTGTGCTTCGATGGCCACCATGTCGGTGACCGTTTTGGCTTGCTTAAGCAAATCGATATAGCGGGTTTCCAGCTCTTTTTTGGTTTTGAGCCGGGTTTCCACATCCACATACTCCTCTGTCACATCGATGGCGTTCACATTTTTGTTGTCCACCTTGCCGGCGTACGAAGAAATAGCCGCCATAAATACTTCGAACTTGTCGTCGGGAATGCGAACGGCCACGCTCTGCTCTATCATGCCTTCGTTCTTGTACATGTTTTCGTTGAAAACATAGCCGCCGTAAGCTGTGACTGCTGAGTCAAGGAATGTGCGTGTTTTTCCCACGTTTTCAGTTTTGAAACGCATGTTGCCTTCCCTGATGAGCTTGCGCTCAATGGTGTTGGGGGCGTCGCCAGAGTGCATTTGGGGAGCCTCTTCAGCAGCAGCCATCTTGCGATCGGCGGCAGGAGCCATTTCGCTGCTGAAACCCATGGGTTCGCCGCCGGAGTTGTTGTTGCCACATTGCGTGAATAAAAGTACCAGCGCCAGGCCGGTCAGTTTGATTGTGTTGTTCATCTTTATTTTGTGTTTGAGCAATCTCTGGCATTTTTCATGCCATGAGCCGTACCTTTTATTTTTTTATTTCCTCTGGCGACACTTCTCTCTGCACAGTGTATCCCCAGAAACCGATATTGCCAGTGCCTTCTTCCTGGCCTGTGTTGTCAAACCACCAATCCATGTCATTTTCTACGTCTTGAGGGCCGCCGTCGAGGATTTCAATAGTGGAGCCAGCGAAGCCGCTAAATTCCGTTACCTTCCACGACCACATGACATTTCGGAGCAAGTCTTTGTTGAGGTAGGTTTCCGTGCCATCGGTTGCCGCCACTTTAGCCACAACCAGCCTGTCCAGTGCTTCGTTGTTTCTATCAGCAACGATCGCCCTTGCCTTTGCAATGTCTTCGGCGCTGGAAAGTGGCAAGATGTAGGAGTCGCCCTTTTCGGCGCTAAGCTCAGTGACCAGAAAGAAGACGGTGGTTTCGTTTCTGGGAATGTCGTCGTCGGTTACTCCGCAGCCTGCAAGTGCTAGTCCGCTCAGAAGTAAGATGAAAAAGTGCCTGATACTCATAATGAATTTAATGTTTGAGCGATAGGACACGGGGAAGTGGAAAGGAGTTGGGGCCGCTAGTGAAAATAGGCAGCGCTTTACCTCATGGAATTACATCCAGGCAACACCACAACTGTTGATCTATTCGAAAATATCGCCCACTGTCAGGTTGATTGCGGAAAGCATGCCGCATTGAACATGATCGCTGCCGGAAAGTCTGGCGGCAGACAGGTAATGGCCTTCTGGGTTGAGAAGAAAAATCTCCACGATGTTGTCGTTAGGGAAAACCAACCAATACTCGTTGACCTTATGTTCCCTGTAAAGCTCGAATTTGTCTTTGAGATCTCTTGATGCTGTGGATCGAGAAAGGATTTCAATAATTAGGTCAGGGGCACCTACGCATCCTTTCTCATCGAGTTTGCTGGCGTCACACACGATACAGATGTCGGGCTGTACCACAGTGAATATCTTTTTGTCGTCATCTCCTGGGTTATCGGGCAGGCGGACGTCAAAGGGTGCATGGAATAGGTTGCATGATTTGTTTCTAATATGGGGGCCTATATGGCTTATAAGATTGGTGCTTATCAGTTGATGCCGTGTCATTTGACCAGCCGACATCTTGAAGATTTTTCCTTTGATGATCTCCACTCGTTCCTCGAAAGCCCACCGGAGATAGTCGGCATAGGAATAGGAGGCTTCGGGATCCAGTAAGGTGAAGTCTTCTATGCGTTCTTCGGGGAATGGGTATTCTTTGGGCATGGTTGAAATGCTCTAAGCGCCCTAAAGCCGGGCGGGCTCTTACTTTTTTTTAGACAAAAAGTAAGCAAAAGTCATGAAAAAATTAACGCACGGCCCAAAAACCCTCACCCCTCCACCATTTTTTCCCCTCCCTCCAGAGCGAGAGCTTCAGCGAACTAAGATTGTTAAAGAAAACTCAGTTGTGTTCCAAACCAATAGTGAAGTAGGTTTCCAAGACACTGGCTTGTTACTAGCTGTCAATGAGTTTCGTAGGTTAAAGAGAAAAGAAAAACTGGTTCAATGCGTCCCGCTTGGACCTTTTTCTTTTCTCTTTAACCTCTTTATTAATTAGCCCTTCCTCTCTGGCCGCTTTCTTGGCTCGTCTACTTTTAGTTTGGTGGTGGAAGTTTCTCCGCCCTGGCTAATGGTCACCGTGTAGGTGCCTGGTACCAGGTAGGTCTTGCCATTGTCAGCCTTTTTCACCGCTTTGGCTTTTTCTTCTCCCAGCTCTGCTTTCAGCGCTTCAACTTGTGCATCGGTCACTGTCAGGTCATAGTCATAGTAATTAAGTCCCTTTTCTGCTTTCACAGTGGCCTCGAATACCTTGGTGCCCTTGTCTGAGGTGAGGGTGAGTGCTACATCACCCCCAGCTTTCGCATAGAAGGGCAATGTTTGGCTCGGCTCATTCAAAGGTCTCCATTGGCTGAAGCCTGGCATGCCCCAGCGTTCGCTGTGGGTTACCTTGTCGGTGTCGAACAAGTGCAATGCTTTGGCCAGCACGTCGCCAGTCAGCATTTGCAGGTGGGCCACATTGCCAATGTAAATCGAACGGCCGTGGGTCCCAACGATCAGGTCTTTTTCCCTTGGGTGAATGGCCAGGTCGTGCACAGCCACGTTGGGCAGGCCACCATCAAAGGCCATGAAGCTGGCACCTCTGTCTACCGACACATAGAGGCCGTGGTCGGTGCCTACGTACAGCACATTTTCATTTTCAGGATCTTCCCTGATGATGTTCACAGACTCCTTGGGCAGGTTGGTGCCAAGCTTCTTCCAGGTAGCACCATAGTCTTCCGATACATAAACCAGCGCATCAAAGTTGTCCCAGCGGTAGCCGTTGAGCGAGGCATACACCCGGCTTTCTTTGTGTTTGGAAGGCTCCACATTGCTCACCCAGTAGTTCTGTGGCAGGCCACTCACAATCTTTGTCCAGCTGTAGCCACCGTCTTTGCTCACATGAATCAGCCCGTCGTCGCTGCCGGTGTAGAGTAGTCCGAAGCGTGTGGGGGACTCGGCAATCACAGTCAGGGTGCCGTAGCTTACATTGCCTTTTTTTCCGCCGTTGGTCAGGTCGCCGGAAAGGGTTTCGAAGTTGTCGCCCTGGTCCATGCTGCGGTGGAAGCGGTTGGAGCCCATGTAGAGCACGTCCTGGTTGTGGCGGCTGAGAAAGATAGGCGTTTCCCAGTTCCAACGGTAGGGCCGCTCGCCCAGCTCATGCGATGGCGTGATGCGCTTGCGGTTTCCGGTTTGTGAGTTGCCCCTTATGTAGTTACCAAACTGCAGTCCGGTGTAGTATGTCAGGTTGTCTCTGAAGTCGACCTGCACCTGCATGCCGTCGCCGCCGAAAATGGATTTAAACGGATACTGACCTTCTGCCTGCCAGCCGTTGCTATATTCGTAGTTGCTTGGCCCCATCCACACGCCGTTGTCCTGAAGGCCGCCGTACACATTGTAAGGCGTGGCCATGTCGTAGGTCACAGAGTAGAACTGCCCCAGCGGAATGGGGTTGCACTTGTTCCAGGTTTTGCCGTCGTCGTAGGAAATGTTGATGCCGCCGTCGTTGCCGAGAATCAAATGGCCAGAGCGGTTTGGGTTCACCCACAGGGCATGGTGGTCGCTGTGTACGTTGTCGTTGTCGAGCGACTCCCAGGTTTTGCCGCCGTCCAGTGAACGAACGATGGGCACACCCATGGTGTAGATGTGGTCAGGGTCTTTGGCGTCGATGCGCACCTGCCCAAAGTAGTAACCGTAGCTGTACACCAGGTCTTCGATGTAACCTGCGTGTGTTTTGAACCATGTTTTTCCACCGTCGTTGGAGCGGTACATTTCCCCGCCTTTCACTTCGGTGTCGAACAGGAGCGAATTGGCGTCTTCAGTGTATTCTACCAGGTCGAGCGGTTTTACCTTGCCTGCTTCCACGCCTTTCTTAATGTCGGGGGCATTGTACTTCTGCGGAAAACGGTTGGCGTCGAGGTAGGCGTTAATGTATTTGTTGTCGAGGGCCAGAAAGTCGGCTGTAGAGATGCTTCTCAGCAGGTCTTTGGACACCTTAGCTTCTTCCTCTTTCTTTTCTTCTTTGTCCCGGAAGTCCTGATTATCGAGCATGGCATACACGATGGACGGATTGGATAAAGACACTTCCAGGCCTATGCGTCCTACACCTTTGGTAGTAGGGAAGCCACTTGCTTCGGTATTGATTTTTGCCCAGGTACCGCCACCGTCGGTGCTTTTGTACAAACCGGAGCCTTCACCCGCACCGTCGAAGTTCCAGGCTTTGCGGTCTTTCTGCCAAAGGGCTGCGTAAAGAATGTCGGCGTTGGAAGGATCTTTTGCCAGCTCAATAGCGCCCGACTTGTCGTTGCTGAACAGTGTCTTTGTGTAGGTTTTTCCGCCGTCGGTGGTTTTGTAAACGCCTCTCTCGGCATTGTCGGAATAAAGGTGACCAAGGGCTGCCACCCAGAAGGTGTTGGGGTTGGTGGGGTGCAGAATGATTCGGCCAATGTGATGACTTTCTTCGAGGCCCAGGTGGATCCAGGTTTTGCCATTGTCGGTGCTTTTGAAGACGCCATAACCAGAATAAGAAGAACGGCTGGAGTTGTTTTCGCCCGAGCCAACGTAAATGGTTCCGGTGCCCCAGTCGACAGCTATGTCGCCTATCGACATCACAATTTCATTTTGGAACATGGGGTCAAAGCTGATCCCGTTGTTTTTTGTTTCCCATAGGCCACCCGAGGCATAGGCCACATAAAAATGGGTAGGGTCGGAGGGGTCTACTTCTATGTCATCCACACGGCCGCTCATTACGGTGGGGCCCACGTTGCGGAAGGGAATGTTTTTCACCAGCGAATTTTGCTGAAGTGTCAGCCTTTGCTGGTAGCCCTGCCAGCGCTCTGCGGCGGGTGTTGCTTTGGGCACTATTTCGGCGGGAGTAGCCTTTTTTCGCTGTGCCCATGCTGGTAAGGCCAGGAAAAGGGTTAGCGATAAAGCGATCAGTAGTTGTCTGTTGTTCATTTGAATCCTCTTTTTTTGCACTATTTAGCTAAAAGTAGGCAAAGGTGAAATGGGAATAGTGGTAAGTGGGGTGATGTTGAATGTGGATAGATGGGCAAATTGACTATCTTTAATCAGGTATCGACTACGGAAATGCGAAAAAAAGCTGTTTAACCCACACAATTACACAAACTGCCCCATGATGAAAACGATGACTTGCCGACAGTTGGGAGGCGCCTGCGACAAAGCCTTCCAGGCTGCCACGTTCGACGAAATAGCTCAACTAAGCAAAACCCACGGCACTGAAATGTTTAAAAAAGGAGATGCGGCCCACCTCGAAGCCATGCAGGTCATGAGCGAGCTAATGAAGTCGCCGGACAAAATGAAAGCCTGGTTTGAGGCAAAGAAAAGGGAGTTTGAAACGCTTCCTGATCATTTGTAAAACTGCACGGCGGCTTGTGCGCCTCGTTTCTTGATTCCAATCAAGTGCCCTTTTGGGAGGTAGCGTATAAATTGCCTGAAAAAAAGACATGCTCACTTCCGTTGTTCCAAAGCTTCCTTTTATCAATAAGCAGCTAACTGTTGATTTCTATGTCAATCAGCTGGGCTTTACGCTGCGGTCCGACTATGGCGACTACCTGATCATGGACAAGGACGGCGTGGAGCTGCACTTTTTTTCCTTCCCGACTATTGTGCCCGCCAAGTCCGATTTCATGATTTATGTGCGGGTAAGTGAGGGGATTGAAAAGCTCTACGATGGCTACCTGCATAGTATGCCTACCTTTCGGGTAACGCCTTTACTGACACAGCCCTGGGGACAAAAGGAGTTTTCGATCAGCGACCCAAATGGCACGTTGCTCACTTTTGGGCAGGCATGGCGTTAACCATTTTACCAACCACCAGTAGCTGACTTTTTTATTTTCTGAAAAAAATATTTGCGCAGTTAAATAGCTGCATGTATATTTGCAGTCAAATAGCTGCATAAATGAAAACAAGGCGAGATATTTTCCAGGCAATAGCTGACCCTACACGGAGGGCCATTTTATCGTTGGTGGCTTTGCAGGCCATGACCCCCGGTGCCATTGCTGACAGCTTTGAGTCATCGAGGCAAACTATTTCTAAGCACATACAAATTCTCACCGAGTGCCAGTTGCTCACGCAGGAACAGTCGGGCAGGGAGATACACTATCACTTCAACGCCAACAAAATGAAAGAAATAGCTGAATGGCTTCTGCCATTTGCACAGTTGTGGGACGACAGGTTTAATAAGTTGGAGGCCGTAATGAAACAACACAAACCCCAGTAAACAAGATTGTATGGAACGAAAAACAAAGATTCACGCCGAAGAGGGCAAGCAGGAATTGCTGATCACGAGAGAATTTGATTTACCATTGGAGCTGCTGTTTAAAGCCTATGTAGAGCCCGAAATTGTGGAACAATGGATGGGAACGAAGGTGCTGAAGCTTGAAAACAAAAAGCACGGCAGCTGGCAGTTTGAAACCACCGACCCTATGGGAAACAAGCATGGGTTTAATGGAACAATCCATGAGTTTGTGCCGGATCAGAAGATCACAAGAACATTCGAAATGGAGAATGCGAGTTTTGGTGTTCAACTGGAGTTTTTGGAGTTCGAGCAACTCACCGACGCCACCAGCAAACTCACCATACACGTCGTTTACAGGTCGGTGGTCATCCGGGACCAGATATTGCAGCTGCCGTTTGCGCAGGGTGTCAATATGGCCCACAACCGCCTGCAGGAAATAGTAGGCCAGAGCTAATCCCTGAAAGACATTAAAACTTACACCCGAACGCATAAAATAACTAATCATGACAGAGACACAACCATCTGCCGGAAAAGCAGGAAAAATCACTTACTGGATTGCCACCATTTGGCTCGCCCTGGGCATGACTTCAACTGGTATAGTGCAGCTGATAAAAATGCAGGAAGAGGTAGAGAAAATGGCTCAACTGGGTTACCCCAGCTACATCCTCACCATACTTGGACCGCTGAAACTTTTGGGAGTGGTGGCGGTGCTTGTTCCCAAATTCCCTCTGCTGAAGGAGTGGGCTTATGCTGGCTTTTTCTTCAATATGGTGGGCGCCATCTTTTCTCATGTAGCTGCCAACAGCGACCCTTTGGAGCTCTTTGGGCCAACGTTGCTGCTGGTGCTGACTGTGGTGTCGTGGTATTTCAGGCCGTCGTCCCGCAAACTTGTATCAGTTGCCTGAGCCGGTAGCGATATGTATGCCTCAGATTGTGTTTTTACTGCCTCTCACCGAGGGCAAACGCATTTAAAACTATTTAACTTTGAAATTCTTCTTTTTACCCTAGCCCTAAAGGGAAAGAAGAATTTCAAAGCTGTTTCACCCTTAAGGGCCGGGGTAGAAAAACAGCTTTGAAAATAATTTATCTAATTTGTTTTAAATGCGTTTGCCCTGGCCTCTCACCTAAATTTAGCCACATGAGCCATATGAGCCCCAGTATCGATGCTTTTTTCAGTAAAACTTCCCGCTGGCAGGAAGCCTTCCATCAATTGAGGAGGATTATTCTCGACACTGCGCTGGAGGAGGAGTTGAAATGGGGAAAGCCTTGCTACACGCTGCAGGGAACCAATGTGGTATTGATCCATGGATTCAAGGAATACTGTGCTGTGCTTTTTCATAAGGGGGTGCTGCTGGAGGACAAGCATGGCTTGCTGATACAGCAAACTGAGAATGTGCAGGTGGCACGCCAACTCCGGTTTACCAGTGCTGAGCAGGTAGCAGAGATGGAGCCGATCATCAAAGATTATGTTCTCGAAGCCATTCGGGTAGAAAAATCTGGCACTCAGGTAGCGCTCAAAAAAACATCGGAGTTCAATATGCCGGATGAGTTTCGCCAGACGCTGGATGAAAACCCAGCATTGAAAGCTGCTTTCGAGGCGTTGACACCTGGGAGGCAAAGAGGATACCTGCTGCATTTTTCTCAACCCAAGCAATCTAAAACCCGGGAAGCAAGGATCGAAAAGTATATGCAGCATATTTTGGATGGAAAAGGACTAAATGATTAGCCAGATGTCAAAAAAAGAACTATTACCAGCACAAAGCGAAGAGTTGCTCAATACCCTGAAGGCCCGCTTTGAGAAGCACATGAATCGCCATAAAGGGCTGGAATGGGCCAAAGTAAAAGCAAGGTTGGAAGCCAACCCGGGCAAGTTATGGGTGCTCGACGACATGGAAACAACAGGCGGTGAGCCCGATGTTGTTGGCTTTGATGACAACACAAAAGAGTACATTTTTTATGACTGCTCTGCTGAAAGCCCTAAAGGCCGGAGAAGCCTTTGTTTCGACCATGAGGCACTGGAGTCAAGGAAAGAACATAAACCAGCCGACAGCGCCACCAACATGGCCGCCAACATGGGGATAGAATTACTGACGGAGGAAAACTATCGGATGCTGCAAACCCTTGGAGAGTTCGACTTGAAAACCTCAAGCTGGGTGCAAACGCCTCCCGAGATCAGAAAGCTTGGCGGTGCCCTTTTTTGCGATCGTCGTTTCAATCATGTGTTTCTGTACCACAACGGTGCAGAGTCTTACTACGGCGCCAGGGGCTTTCGTGGTTCGCTGAGGGTGTGAATTAGTAGAGCCTATCCATTAGCGGCCGTGTGAGGTACGAGGCATTGAAATCGTCTGATGGAGGCATCTGCCTTATAAGTTGGGCCTCAAATCGTCAACTTCGCTTTTTTGTCTGATCGAATAGTGCATTCATCTACTTATTCTTGCGACCCCAAAGAAAAGCTGACTTTGAGATTCTTTTTTTAGTAATTTCGCAAAAAAAACAATCGTAGCTAGACGTCAGTGTTATGGGAAAGATCATCAGGCCAACCTATCCGGTTGAATTCAGTGTAGGGCTTCTTTTGCTTATTTTCGCTTTGTCTTCTTTTTTGGGCTCCCAGCTTTTTGAGGCTCCCTTCGGCGAACTTAAGGAAGACACCAGCGGGTATATAGGCATGGCTCTGGTGGGCCTTGCGGTCGTTATAATGGTATTGATCCTTTGGGAAGAATTCTTGTTCCCCATTACGGTAGTGCCCACCGAAGGGCAGGTGGTCTTCAGAAACCACCGAAACAAGCTGCTGACACAATTATTCATCTATTTCAGCATACCTGCAATTTTCGTTTTCATTTATGCCAACTACGAAGTAAATCAAGTTCGCTTCTTCATTTGGGCGGCCATTTGTGTCATTGCACCCGTTGCGGGGAAGCTAATTTCAGGGATCAATAACTACAATGATTTTTTGAAGCTGACCAATGAGGAGATCGCCTATAAAAACAATAGAAAAGAAGGCGTTTTTAAGGTAGCCGAGGTTCAGCACATTACACCTGTGAAAGACGAGAGGAATGTTCTTCACAAGATTCAGGTGCAGCTGACCAACAACAATCAGGTGATAATTGATCTGGATGAAATGGAGCTGGCCGACTTTTACAACTCGATTGATGAGGCGCTTAAAGCTCACTACGAAACTATTCTAAAGGAAGCCAAAATTTCTGCTTAAGCAGCGTATCAGAGGAAGACGTAATTCGTCGGCAGTGTTAGGCTACTGCCTTGTCAGCACCATATCGGTGGGTTACTTCTCCGCCACCAACCCCAGGTGATGAAACCTGGGTTCGCTCTCGCAGAGAGGGTAGAGGGTGTCCACAAATTGCTTGATATAGGGAGAGTCTTTATGCTTTTCGTCAGCATCCTCGCCTGTAAAGCACATGAGGTGCACAAACTCCTGGATATCATGATTGAACTGAAAGGACTGATAGGCCAGCGTGCCAGGCTCGTTATTTCTGATGTTATCTATAAAGCCACGTATCAGCTTTTCGGCTTCCTGCACGTGGCCTTTTTTTACACGAAATTGAACCATTACATAGAGCATCGTTGGCGGGTGTGTTAAGTTGAACTTCTATTCTAAAGATACAATTTTTTCTGCTGTCTTGTTACAACTCAAACTCCAGATAGGGTAGCAAGTTCAACATATCCAGTGTCAGGAAAGTCAAATGTGTCATAATGATGGTGCAGAGCTGGGCATAGGCTGTGGCCATGATCGACAACGTAACACCCATCCAGTTTTTCATCCGGAAAAAAGTGGTGTAAACCCAAATATTATAGAGAATTACGATCACGGTGTAGATAGTAATAATAGCCGCCTTGGCATCCGGGAATAGCTGAAGAAATGGGAACATGATGACAATGAGTGCCAGCTGCTGGGCGGTTACATAAATATTCATCACCAGGTGCTCCGAAAAATTATCGCCAATGGGTTTGAAAAAAAGCCAGGTAGAAAAGGTATAAATAGGGATGGCGATGATGTTGATGAGGGTAGAATACTCGTTGGCAAAGTCCCAGAAGCCGACGAAATGCATTTTGTACCAATGCCAGTCTTCAAAAAAGTTGTTTTCCTGAGCCACTTTGAAGATGCCGTAGCGGATGGAAAGAATGGTGGTGACAGCTCCAACCAACAACAAGAACTTGGCTGGCACATAAAGACTGAGCCGCTTGCCGTCGATATACCCCCTGATCGCTTGCCCGGGACGGATCGCCAGTTCTCTGAGGGTGCCAAACAGGCCGGTCTCGATATCGAGCGACGATTCGAATGACTCCGCCAGCAATGTTTTCATATCAAAGCGATCCACGCTAGCACTTTGTGCGCAGTTGGGGCAAAAATTACCCTGAAACACCGTTCCGCAGTTTTTGCATACCATCAGGAGCGAAAATAGCAAAACGGCCGCTTAACTATCACAGCGACGATATATTATGTGAGGCAAATATCGGCGGCATGACTTTTCGCCGGAAGGGCTCTATTTCATAAATAGACTAATAATTCCGACATTTTATCAACATAGCCACCTGTATAAATCCAGCCGCTATTTGATCCTCATCCTTGTATCTTCGCTCTCTTAGAAAACCAAAAAACATTGAGGACATGAAGAGATTAATACTCCTGTTTATGGGCGTAAGTATGGTCTTGTCTCCGGCACTGGCTCAGGAAAACTTTCCTGTGAATGGTGCCCAGGATAAACGGCTGAATATTTATGCTTTTACGAACGCCACCGTGGTGGTGGATTATCAAACAACATTAGCGAATGCAACATTACTTGTGAAAGACGGCTTCGTGGAAGCAGTCGGAGCGAGTGTTGCTATCCCCAAAGGCGCCATCGTCACTGACCTTGGCGGAAAATTTATTTATCCTTCTATCGTAGATCCCTACACCAGCTATGGCATGCCGGATGTGAAGCGGGGAAGGAGAAGCTTTATGGATCCTCCACAGCTTGATTCTGACCGCAAAGAAGCTTATGGCTGGAACGACGCCATCAAAGCTGACTTCGACGGAGCCAGCGAGTTTACCATCGATGCCAAAACAGCCGAGAAGTGGAGAAAGCAAGGCTTTGGCAGTGTGCTGGCTTTCAGGCCCGACGGCATTGTAAGAGGAAGCGCTACCCTGGTGACGCTCAGCGATGGCCCGGTGAACGAAGTGATTGTGAAAGAAAGAGCAGCTGCCAACTATGCATTCGACAAAGGTAGCTCCACTCAAAACTACCCTAACTCGATCATGGGCTATGTGGCGTTGCTTCGCCAAACCTATTACGATGCCCAGTGGTACACATCACCCCTCAACAAGGTGCAAACCAATGTGAGCCTTGAGGCATTCAATGCCTTGCAGGGCTTGCCACAAATTTTCGAAACTGATAACAAGCTGAGACTTCTCCTGGCTGACAAAGTTGGCGATGAATTCGGCGTTCAGTACATCATCAAAGGCTCGGGCGATGAGTACCAGCGCATCAACGAAGTGAAGGCCACGAAGGCTTCTCTGATCATTCCGGTGAACTACCCGGCTGCCTACGATGTGGACGACCCCTACGATGCATTGAATGTGTCGCTTTCTCAGCTGAAACACTGGGAGCTTGCTCCTGCCAACGCCGCAACGGTAGCCAAAAACGGCATCACCTTTGCCTTTACTGCCAGCGACCTGAAAGACCCGGCTGACTTTTTGCCAAACGTGAGAAAAGCCATTAAGTATGGCTTGAGCGAGCAGGAAGCGCTGAAAGCGATTACATACACTCCTGCATCACTTTTGAAGGCAGCCGACAAAGTAGGCAGTTTGAAAAAAGGCATGCTGGCCAACTTCCTGATTACTTCGGGCAACCTGTTTGACGAGAAAACAGCTATCTACGAAAACTGGGTGCAGGGCAATAAGTATGAGGTTACAGATATGAACGCCCCCGATTATGCCGGCAACTATGAGTTGAGCTACTCAGGCAGCAGCTATACATTGGAGATTTCAGGCAAAGCAGGTTCGCAGAAGGCTAAAGTGAAAGTGAACGACTCCACTTCTGTAGATGCAAAAACAACCATTGACGGACAGAACATCAGCCTCAGCTTCCAGCCTGAAAAAAAGAAAGAGGGCAATATCAGGTTAAGTGGCTGGTTGAACGGTAAAAACTTCAAAGGCGATGGTCAGCTGGAAAACGGTGACTGGATCAAGTGGACAGCTACTTACCAGAGTGCCATTGAAGAGAAGGAGAAGAAAGAGGACGGAAACAGCGACAAAGCTCCCGACCTTGGTAAGATCATGTATCCTTTTGTTGCTTTCGGTAACGAAGAGCTTCCAACAGCCAAAACATACCTGATCAAAGGCGCTACTGTTTGGACCAGCGAAGATGCCGGCAAGCTGGAAAGCACTGATGTGTTGGTACAAAACGGCAAGATTGCGCAGGTAGGCAAGGGGCTATCCGCTCCGGCTGGCGCAGTAACTATCGATGGTGCAGGCAAGCACCTGACACCAGGCATTATCGACGAACACACACACATTGCCCTTAGCGGCGTGAATGAGGGCTCTGAGGCTGTTACTTCTGAGGTTCGTCAGGAAGATGCGATTGACTCTGAAGACTCCGATATCTACCGTCAGCTGGCTGGTGGTGTGGTGGCTGCTCAGCTATTGCATGGCTCGGCCAACCCTATCGGCGGCCAGTCGGCCTTGATCAAATTCCGCTGGGGCGCTGCTCCTCAGGATCTTCTGATCAAAGGAGCCGACAAGTACATCAAGTTTGCTTTGGGTGAAAACGTGAAGCAGTCGAACAGACCGCCTACCAGCAATATTCGTTTCCCTCAAACCCGTATGGGCGTGGAGCAGGTAATGGCTGACGCTTTTACCAGGGCACAGGAATACGATAAAGAATGGAAAGCATACAATGCACTGCCAGCTAAAAGCAAGGCCGGAGCTAAAAAGCCACGCAAAGACCTTGAGCTGGACGCACTGGCTGAAATTTTGAACAAGCAGCGTTTTGTGACCTGCCACTCTTACGTGCAGCCTGAAATCAACATGATGATGAAAGTGGCGGAGCGATTCAACTTCCGTGTGAATACGTTTACGCACATTCTGGAAGGCTATAAAGTGGCAGATAAAATGGCCGAGCACGGTGTGGGTGGCGGTACTTTCGCCGACTGGTGGCAGTACAAATATGAGGTGCGTGAAGCCATTCCTTACAATGCGGCACTGATGACCATGGCCGGCGTAACCGTGGCCATCAACTCCGACGACGCTGAAATGGCCCGCCGCCTGAACCAGGAAGCTGCCAAATCGATCAAGTATGCCGACATGGGCGAGTTAGAAGCCATAAAAATGGTGACCATCAATCCAGCGAAACTGCTTCACCTCGACAGCAGAATGGGCAGCATTAAAGTAGGCAAAGACGCCGACCTTGTGTTATGGAACGAGCATCCGCTTTCAATTTATGCGAAGCCAGAGAAAACCATGGTAGATGGCATTGTGTACTTCGATATTGAGAAAGATGCACAAATGAGAGATGCCATTCAGGATGAAAGAGCCAGGATTATTGCCAAAATGAAGTCGGCGAAGGCTTCTGGTGCTCCAACGCAAAGACCAAGCCGTCAGTACAAGCACAGATGGGATTGCGAAGACGAATACCTTGGCGACATGATCAAAGCTTCGCAGGAAGACTAATCGTCCACTTTAAAAGCTAAACGAGATGAAAAAATTAAAATATATAATTGCTGCCTGTTTGCTGATAACAGCGCAGGCCAAAGCTCAGGTGCCTGAGCCTGTAGGGCCACAGGAAAAACCTATCCTGCTAATGAATGGCACGGCGCATATTGGCAATGGCCAGGTGATCGAAAACTCATTTGTGACTTTTGAGAACGGTAAAATCACCAACGTGGGCGATGCCACCGTTGTGCGGTTAGACATGACCAAGTTTGAAGTGATCAATATTGCAGGCAAGCATGTATATCCGGGCTTGATTCTGCCTAATACAGTGCTCGGTTTGGAGGATATTTCTTCGGTGCGAGCGTCTATTGACAGCGAGGAAGTTGGCGACTTGAATCCACATGTAAGGAGTCTGGTTGCTTACAATACAGATTCTGAAGTGATTGCTACGTTGCGCTACAACGGCATTTTGCTTGCGCAGAGCACCCCTCAGGGCGATCTGGTTACGGGCACTTCTTCCATTATGATGCTGGAAGGCTGGAACTGGGAGGATGCTCAGTACAAAGCCGACGATGCCATTCACCTGAACTGGCCTACCAAGACTTTTGCACCACGCTGGTGGATGGGCGAGACGGAGCCAAGAAAGAACCCTAATTACCAGTCGTCGATTGACAAGCTGGAAAAGTTTTTTGCTGACGCAAAAGCCTACAGCGAAGGACAGCCCGCCGTGACCAACCTAAGACTGGAAGCGATGAAAGGCTTGTTTACCGGAGCGCAGAAGCTGTTTGTTCATGCCGATAGGAGGGTGGAGATCATGGAGGGTATTCAGTTTGCCAAGGCAAGTGGTGCCACCAGCATCGTTCTTGTGGGCGGAACCGACGCAGGCAACTGCATCGATTTTCTGAAAGACAACAACATTCCGGTGTTGCTGACAGATGTGCACAGAATCCCAGGCAGAGAGGATGAGGACTATGACCTGGCCTACAAGCTGCCGGCCATTCTTTCAAATGCAGGCATCAAAGTAGGTTTGACGTATGAAACGCTTCATGGCTCAAGGAACCTGCCTTTCACAGCAGGAACAGTAGCAGCCTATGGCGGTATCAGCAAAGAGGAGGCATTGAAGATGATTACTTCTAACACTGCGCAGATACTGGGCATCGATGGCACGACGGGTACCTTGGAGAATGGCAAGGATGCCAATATCGTGGTGTCAGAAGGAGATATTCTCGACATGCGCACCAGCAAGGTGACCAGTGCCTTTATTATGGGCAAAGGCATCATATTGGATGGCAAGCAGCAAATGCTGTACGACCGCTTCAAGCGGAAGTATGAGTCGCAGAAATAGATCACATCTGTGATGTGAGTGAAGAGGCTGTCTCAAAAGCCCGACAATCGGAGAGGAATGTCACATTGAGCCTGTCGAAATGCTTAGGAGCGTTTAACGCCAAGGTTTCGACACCGACGTGGAACGAGCTCAACCTGACAGTCGATTTGGGCTTTTGAGGCAGCCTCTTTTTATACTTGATTGTAAGAAATAAATTTTTTATTCACGAACAGCAACTATTTTTGCGCCCGTTCGTCATTGTGATATTATTATCATTTTGTTAAAATGTTGAAGTTCGTTTCCGCTGCTATCCTTTTTGCATCGTCCTGGTCTGTTGCCCCGGACAAAACTGATGTTGCCAAAGAAGCCGGCTTTAAGCAGGTGTATGCCAGGGAAAACATCACCCTTCACGAGCGGCCTATAGTTAACAGATATGGTGTTGATGTTCGGGAGGTGAAAGCGGTCTTTACTGCCAAAAGTAGTTCTGCGGTGGTGGTAGAGATGCTGAGAAATGCGGATAAGGGAATACAGTGGAATATTGGTGCCGGTGCCTACGACGTGCTCAACAACGAAAAACTGACCTGGGTCACTTATATAGAGTACGACCTGCCCTGGCCACTGAACGACCACGATGCAGTGCTACGCCACTCCCTTATTGAAAAGGGTAATATTATTGAGGTGGCTATTGAAAGTGTGGACGACGTCCTTCCTTTGAAGAAAGGCGCCGAAAGGATGGAACAAGTACAGGGAAAATGGACGATCCGATCTTTGGGGTTTGACGTAGTCGAAATCAGCTATCAGGTCAGCACCAAGCCAAGCGCCGTACCACGGCTTATCACAGATCCCATCGTTCACTATCAAATGACCAAGTCGATGAGTGCGCTTAGAGAGCTCCTTGAGCAGGCGTCCATCTAATTGGTCTATCCAATATATTTTACAGCCCGTCATTGTAAATATACAGTTCAGCATTTCTTTGTGGTATAGCTATTTTCTGTTGAGTTTCTATGATGAAAAGGAAATACAATGGAAAAATTCATGCTCATTTCTCACGCCTCTGCTGGCGCAATGGTTTTACTCACGGGCCTGCTCAATTTCATCAATAAAAAGGGCGGGAAGCTCCATAAAAAGCTTGGAATCACCTACGTCCTTGGCATGGCGTGGATATTTGTCTCGGCTATTCTGATAATCACGTTCTACCGTTTCAGCGCCTTTTTGATGGTAGTGGGGGTGGTAAGCTTCTACGCCACTTTCACAGGCTATAGAGTAACCAAACGAAAGAAGCTGGGCGAGCACACCTGGGTTGATCTGGGTGCTTCGGGACTTACTATGGCTTTTGGTATGGGATTGGTGGGCTACGGATTCTATGTGGGAAGCGTGGCTGGATTTGGAGTTCCTTTGGCCATCCTTAGTTACATTTTCGGTTTTTTTACCGCTTTCGCCGCCTACAGAGATTTGGCTTTCTTACTAAAACCGAGGGAAGAGACCTACAAACTGTGGTGGTTGCGCCAGCACATAAGCGCCATTGGTGGGAGCTATATTGCAGCCATTACAGCTTTTGCAGTGCAAAACGGTGACCGTATCATGGGTGGCTCGCAGTATCAATGGCTGCTTTGGCTTATCCCGACCGTGATTTTTACGCCAGCGATCGTTTTCTTTCAACGAAAGCTTAAAACAAAGAAGGAACACATTACCGTATCTGCTGGGGCATAAATTGGAGGCTGCCTCAAGGCATTGACTATAAGCCAGTGGTAGAGACAGCCTCGCATTGTTTAAATCACGTTTGGCAGGTCAGCTACCAACTTCCACTTGCCTTCCCTGGTAAAAACCAGGAGCAGGGTAGAAACAAATGTCATCTTACTGCCCTTAAAGCTCACCAGAGCGCTGGCAGTATTTCCGTTGATGGTCACATTGGAAATAGTTACCTCTCTTTTGTCTCCACCAAATTCTTTGTTTTTGATTTTGGCCAGGTAAACCTCTCGAGGCATAATTGCAACTCCTTCTGCTCCAAAGAGCCTGTTCATAACTACCCTGAAGTGGGTGTCCAGTACTTCTTCAAGGATAATCGGATCTTGATAGTCGGCCGCCGTTGCGAATTGCATGATCGTCTTTTTCACCTCTTCCACGTCAGTTTCCTGCGCCTGAGCAATACTAAATACCATAGTACCAAATACGGTCATCATAATGTTTGAAATGTTAGTGTTCATGATTAGAAATTGTTTGAGTTTTATAATTGAATTGTTGTTTGTGTTCGCATGACCGAATGATGCTGGAAGTCATCTTCCAGGCTAAAGGCCATTAATAGTGTGTAGTGTGTGCCAGGCTCTAAATTCTTGCAGTAGGCGTCAATTGCCTCTACGGGCAAAGAGAACCTGATGACTGTCCCCTCTTCATTTTCCATGCCTTCAATAGCGTCGACCAATACGGGAGCTCCGAAAGTTTCAATGGGCCGATAGTCTCCCGGCTCGACAACAAAGTGTTCTTTCACTGTCGCCAAGTTGTTGGCCACCCTACCCATGATGAGGTAGGTGTTCTTTAGCTGATCCCCCTCATTGAAGCCGATGGCTACCCACCCGATTGTTGGAGCTTTCATTTCGAAATGCACCCGGTTGTTCCTATGGGTCCAGCTAACTTCCATTCCCTTTCTGCGAACAGTGTTGGGGGCGTTTGAAAGTCCGGAATCAAACAGCACGACAGCAATACCGCAAAGAATGCCAATCACTGTAACAATTATTTTCATGAATATCAATTATTGATATATCAATTGTTTAGTCAAATTTTTTATACCATATTCCCCTGGATTCTTAAAAGCATGTCCTTCAATTTACCGACCTCCTTTTTTGAGAACCCTTCCAGGCTTTTGGCCCGGTGACTTTGTACCATGTCCATATGCTTATTGATGAATTTTTGTCCTTCTTTGGAAACAGTAATCATGTATTGCCTTCTGTTACCTTCTATAGCTTCCCTTTGAATAAGGCCTTTCTTTTCCAGTAAATCCAGCATTCTGGTAATGGAAGCCGGATCTTTGATTGATTTCTCGGCCAAGTCACGCTGCGAAAGACCTGGATCTGCTTCGATCACTTTTAGCAATACCCATTGGTCGACAGTGATGCCCGCACCTCTCTTGTCCAACTCCTTTTGCGAGTATTGCTTGGCCAGCTTGTTAGTTTGGTCGAGCATAAAAAGCACAACTTGCGACAGATCATCTTTCATTATTGATGTATCAATTATTGATATTCAAATTTATAGATGATATGCTTAACGAGAAAGTTTTGAAAAGGTTATTTTATTGGCTCCCGTAAAATCGTCTTTAGCTTTTGGGCAGCTGTTTTCCTGAAGTCCGACAAATAGATCTCATGGTGCAGGCCGTTTCGTTTCAAGCCATTGGCTTCAATAAAACCCTGTAGTTTACCCAGGCTTTCGGGCTCTTTGTCAAACGGCCCAACGTGAAGGATTTGCACAACATTACCTTCGTTCATTTCGAAATACTTAACCTGTCTTGCCAGTTCCATTCCCTTTTTGCTAACAACATTGGATGCCGCAGTCGTAATATTCTCTTTTTCCACAAACTCTGGCAGCCTTATGAGCAGACGAAACATCCACTCTGACCTTGGGATTTTGGTAGGAGCGTCTGTCATGGATACCCCGCCATACTTATCCTCATCAAACCACCATTGCCCTTCCAGCTTTGGCACGACGAAGTCCTTTTCCGCAGCTTTCCAATCAAATTTAATGATGTAGGCGACCGAGTAGAGAGCCTCTATGCACTCAGCAAAACCTTTTGATGACGGATCGCCCTGGCCAGCAATGGAAAGATATTGCACTGGCGCTAGCGTGACTAGCTCAGGCTTTTGTTTGGCTGTATAATATGTTTTGTCGATTTTAGAAAGGTCAATCTTCGTCATTGCTGCGCTTCGTTGTTACAGGAAGCAAAAAGGCGCTGGTCGCTGACAACCTTATGTCAGTGTGAGTCAGTTTTTTTGACACATTTGTTAGCCAGCGACTGAAGAACTTTGGTAAGGAGAGTAGAAAGGGTGGGATCCGTAATTTTTCCTTCAAGTGAAAATCGTTGCCTGATGGCCGAAATCGTTGAGGTGGTACTTTCGTCAAAATCAGCGTTTTGGGCTTTCATTGTGAGGAGGAGCGTGGAGAGCGCATTTTCGCCGCCCATCATGGAAGGAGAGTAGCTAAATGCCGCCAATGGCTTGTGGTAAACCTCTCCGCTGCCCACGAGCCAGTCCAATGCATCTTTTAGCACACCAGGCATTCCAAAAGCATACTCTGGTGTGCAGATAATGACGGCGTCGGCTTGTTTCCAGAGATTTCTCCAGGCCAGCACTTGTTCGTTTGTCGTACTGTCCGATAGTTGTGGGTTGAAGTGGGGGATGTCGCCCAGCCCTTCAAAAACGGTGAATTGAAATCGAGAACCAGCCAGCTGCTCAATAGCTTGGAGGAGCCTCCCTGCGGTTGCGCCAGGGTTGATGCTACCTGAAATCGCCAATACTTTCACGGTCTTACTTTTCATAAACGCAAAAATGAATGTAGCCGACAAGTTGATTTGTCGGCTAAATGTCATGTCAACGAAAACTGTTCCGGATAGTTTGACTATTCGTATCGCAAGGCGTGACTTGGATTCACCGTTACCGTTTTTAGTACGGCGAGCGTCACGCTCAAGCTGGCGATAGCGAGGATAATAGTGATAGTAATGGCGTAGGGAAGCAGGCCGATGGGCACTCTATAGGCAAAGCCAGTCAGCCATTCGTTCATAGTGAAATAAGCAACTGGCAAACCGAGTACGAAGGCTATGGCAATCAGCTTCAGAAAACTGAAATTTTCCTGCCAAAGCAGATTGCCAACAGAAGCTCCGAGGATCTTTCTTACGCCCATCTCTTTGGTGCGCTGCACCATCATCAAATAAGCCAGGCCAACAAGTCCCATGGCGGCAAGCAATAGTGCGATGGCAGCGAACAGGTTGAAAACTTTTAAAGCCTGCTTTTCAGCTTCGTAAAGCTGCTGGTTCTTTTCATCGAGGAAATAGGCCTCGTAACCAAATTTATCGTCGAAGGTATCGTAGATATTACCGATATGAGAGACAGCCTGCTGAACATTTGCGCCCTCCAGTTTCACGAGCAGATAGTTGAGCTGGTTGTAGTTAATGGTAATTAAAAGTGGTCTGATGGGAACATGCATCGACTGGAAATGAAAGTCTTTTACAATGCCGACGACCATTCCATCTACGGTTGCGTTTTCGTCATCCCACATAAGGCGGGTGCCAATCGGATCCTCAAGCCCAAGATTTTTAGCTGCTGTTTCATTAATAATATAGCTTCTGCCCAGAGAATCGAGCCCATTCGACTTATCGAACCACCTGCCGGCCACCAGATCCAGCTCCAACGGCTTGTTGCCATCGAAGTCAGTGAAAATTTCAGACACATCCACATTCACATCCGGATGGCCGACTTGATACAATCCGTTTTGATTGAATTGAGTACCCGGAATATTTGAAACCGTACCCAAGTCCTGCACACCAGGTACTTTCCTTATTTCATTTTTAAGGGCTTCCACGCTTTCCTTTACTTCGTCAGACTTCAAGTCTACCACAAGGACCTGCTCGTCGCTATACCCAAGGGGGAGCCCTTCCATAAAGCGCACTTGCGAAATAAGAATGATACTTCCAAAAACAAGAATCGCCGAAACAGAGAACTGCACGACTATAAGCCCTTTCCTCAGCCCGGTACTTTTGGTACCGGTTACAAACTTTCCTTTCAAAATTTCTCCGGCCTTAATGCGTGACACCGTGATTGCCGGAAACACGCCTGACAAGGTGCCAATCAGCAAAGCCATGATCAGTCCCAAAAGCAGGTTGGCAGGTGATAAAAGATCTGAGTAGGTAAACGCCTTTCCTGTAAGCTGCTTAAAACTATCGAAGGTGATCAAACTGAGCCCCGTCGCCAACAAAAGTGCTGCCAGGCTCGTGGTGATATTTTCCAGAAGAAACAGGGCGGTAACTTGAGCCTTATCAGCTCCTAGTGTGCGTCTTACGCCGACTTCTTTGGCACGCTCAAAAGCCCGGGCTGTCGACAGGTTGATGAAGTTGATAGCAGCAATGGCTGTGATGAACGCAATGGCTGCAAAAAGAATATAGACATAGGTAATGTTGCCGTTGGCTTCAAGCTCCCACCTTATATGGGATTTCAGATGAATATCAGTGATCGGTTGAAGAGCGAACCGAAGCTCACCACTCTTGAACCCAGCATACCAGTTGTCCGAAATTTGGCCCTGTGCGTGCAGCCACAAGGGTATTTTGTTTTCGAGGGCAATGGCATCAGTGCCAGGCGTAAGCCGTACATAATTGAAATGCCCATAATCGCCCCAGCCGAACCATTGATCCCCCGGGTCGAGGTACTTAAGGGTAACGTATGAAACAATAAACTGAGGATGGAAGTGCGAATTGGCAGGTGCATCTTTCATGACACCCGTGATGATGAGAGGATGCCCCTCAGTGTCAACCTGAAGCATCTTTCCCAGTGGGTTCTCGTCTCCAAAGTATTTAGCTGCCAGCGACTGCGTAATGATCAGACCACCTACTTCTTTGAGGGCGACGTCTTCGTTGCCTACGACCAGTTCGAAATCAAATACCTGAAAGAAGGTTGAGTCAGCAGCATATCCGTCCGGCTCCCGAAACATCACATCCTTTTCAGGATTGCGGATGTACATGGATTGCTTGGTGAGGCCCGGCCCATAGAGGGGGGTAAGTGTAACCGCCGCTTCCACTTCGGGGAACTCCGCCACCATAGCCTGAGCCAATGGGTGCGGCGTCCTTGTTTGTGGATTGCCCGACATGAAGGCTATTCTGTAGATGTCGTCGGCATGCTCGTGAAACTTGTCGTACGACAGCTCATACCTGAGGTAGGTGGCGATCATCAGCGCACTAGCCAGGCCAAGCACCAGCCCGGCAACGTTTATAAATGTAAAAGCTCTGTTTCGAGCAAGGCTTCTGAGGTAGACTTTAAAGAAATTAGTAACCATGATGCTTGAGTTTTGTATTTGATCAAAAGTACCATGAGTTACGTGTGAAGTGCGTATGAGAGTATGATTCCGACGTTCGAGATCATCATGTCGAACGTCACGATCCCTGTATTGCGACGGCGTGAGGCTGGTGAATTTTTTGAAAACAGTGTTAAAAGAAGACTTTGACATGTAGCCTACCATTTCGCCAATCTCCTCAATTCTCAGTGCCTTGTTCTCTTCCTTGCGGAGCAACTTTTTAGCTTCCAGCACTCTGTGGTAGGCCATCAGGTCAAAGAAACTCATGCCCTTGGTTTCGTTGATCACCTGAGAAAGCTGATGTGGCGATGCGAACACTTTTTTGGCCAGTCCGGCCAGGGAGGCGTCGGGCTCCAGTGCATATTTCTTTTCTGTCAGCTGGTGATCGAGCGCATTCATGATCCTGTATTTCTCAGGCTGATCAAGAGTTGAGCTGCCGTACTTCTGCTCGCTTTTCAATGGCTCATGTGCGCCCGGCCCCGAAAAGTACCAGGCCGATTGCGTGGAGAGCGCAAAGGCGCAGATGATGAACAAAATCTGTGGCGATGCTAAGGGCCAGATTTCCCGCAGAACTATTGTTATAATCATGCCGGCCATCATCAGGAAGAAGAACTTCAGCCAGATGACCTTTTTGCTGCCGGAGCCAGGGGTATCGATGCCTTTGAGTCTGGAATAAAATAGATAAGTTTTGACAAGAGCGAAAGCTTCCCACATCAAATAGATGGCTGTCACAGGCCCGGCGACTGAAGGAATGATATAACCGACAATACCTATAAAAAGAGGAGGGAGCAGTTGGAGAGTGTATAATCTGGGAATTGGTTTGTCAAAGAAGGTCAGCAGCAAGCCACTGAAGAGAAATGGAGCTGGCAAAACCAGGTACATATTAAACTCTGGGTGGTAATAGAAGATTAAACTTAGGGCTGTTACCCAAACCCATGTGTAGGTGAGCCACTGTGCATAGGGGATGGCTCTTTTTCTCAGAGCGCCAAAAGCAAGCATCGTCATTTGCCCAATGGCGATCAGTAGAATAATTTCGGAGTATCCTAAATTTGACATTTTCTGGTAATGAATGGCATTCTTTTGTGAAGACAAGCAAAACTAGCCTCCATCTGCCATATTATCTATTCCTTACTTTTATTAAGGAACTCATCAAAGGGCTGTAATACTTTAAAGACTTTCGCAGCATGATCCAAAAAATCGCCAGCAACAACCTGGCTGTCGCTCGGCTTATGGGTAGCCAGAAAGCTCTTTTGCTTCAGAAGCGCTATTTCCGGGTGATCCGCTTCGTACCCTTTGGGAGTTGTTTTCAGGGCTTCTCCCTCAATCTGACCAAAAGTGGCTTTAAACTCTTTGCTATCGAGTATTTTATGAAGCTCTGCACCATTGTAGTCTATTTCCTGTCTGATGCTTTTTAGCCAGTCTTTCTCTGGCAGATAGGCACCGCCCGCCAGCATGGAGCCGCCTGGTTCCAGATGGATGTAGTACCCGGCCCTTGTATGGATTTCAGACCGTTTTGCCGCAGCTGTCACGTGTGCGCCAAAGTGAGTTTTGTAAGGAGACTTGTCTTTGGAAAAGCGCACATCTCTATAGATGCGGAAAACACAATCTTTGGCTTTGTGATGGCCTATTGTGGGATCAAACTCAACGATTTTTGCAATAAGGGCATCGATGAAAACTTCGAATTCAGCTTTTGCGGCTTCATACCTCTTCTTGTTTTCTGTGAACCACTCCCGGTTATTGTTGTCTTTGAGTTCTTTTAGGAATTGAAAAGTGGATTTGGATATCCCTGGCATAGCGATCAGCTTGGTTAGACGAATGGTTCTGATACATAAATCTAATCAAAGCTTTCAAAAGACAGAACTCACTTAAGCGTTATTCTAGTTAGTGTTCTTGACCTTTAGTGCCCGGTAGTAGTCTCTTATATTGAACGAGACAGGTAGCACCATTCTCACAAACACTGGTTGTCCGCTTTGCTTGCCGGGAGTCCATTTAGGCCCCTCTTTTATGAGCCTGATTGCCTCTTCGTTGCAGGTCTTGCACAGCCCACGCTGCACCTTGATGGCATCAATGCTGCCGTCTTTGTTAACTACAAACTGCAGGAATACCTTTCCTTCTTTCTTCTGCTGAAGTGCGTCGGGCGGGTAGTTCATGTTTTGCTCCAGGTAGGTAGTGTAATTTTTCATGCCACCTACAGGCTCCGGGTTTTTGTCAACTATAGAATACACTTTCAGATCCACACCACCTTCCATTACCTGTTCGCCCCATTCGCCCAAACTCGCCTCGTACACCTTTTTTGAGGCTTGCATCAGCGAATCCTTTTTTGCGGGTTCGGGCGTTTCTCTGGAAAGGCTTTCCAGACTTTTGCTTACTGCATAGTAGAGCTGGTTGTTGGTAAAGTAGTTGTTGGAGACAATGGAATCGAACATGGCGACTACCTGCTGCCATTTGCCTTGCTTGAAGGAGGTGACAACCGTATCGATGTGTTCCAGGGCCGGGCCGGGATTGGAGCCGTTGGAACCCGGCGACGAGGCTCCTGCTGTCTGGCCAAAAGCCAACGAGGGTATCCATAGCACGAGTGCTAAAAAGGTCATTTTCAACATTAATTACAAAGATAAAAGAATGAGTCAACTAAAGCATAGCCTTAAGCTTACAGGGGGAAGAATGCCAGCCGGGGTTGGTTTTCAGATATGGTTGAACATGTTTAAAAAATTGGCTCCCAGCTTTTACGTGATGAAAACCAGAAGGTTTTAAAAAGAATAAAAACTTTTTATGGAAAAATCACCAGTCGTTGAACTCCTTGTTCCCATAGTCCAGTGCCAGCTTCATGTATTTTTTCACCTCGTCGTTGATGTCGTCTTTATGCATCAGCCGTAGGTAGTGCTGATAAATCTCGATGCCGGGTACTTCGCCGATGCGATGGAAGCAAAGGTTGTCCTCGTATTTTCTGGGCAGGGTAAGGGCTACATCAATAAACTCTTTGCCCACTCGTGGTATGTACCCAAACCTTAGTTTCGTACCAAAACCAATCTGTGTTTTGGCAGGGTGCACCTCAAAGTCGCCAATTTGCTTGTACTGATCAATGAAGTAGTAAAAAAGCTCTACTATTTCCGGCTTTCGTCTTTCCAGAAAGCTCTCCAGCGTACGATCGTTGCAGGAGTGATATTGGTTTTCCCTGGAAAAGCTATGGTTACATAAGGGGCACGTCCACATTTCCATTAGCAGCTAAGACTTCTTTAAGAACTTTGTTAGTAACACCAGTTGTTGGCCGTTCACTTTGCCTTCGATTTGTTCAGCATTGTCGGCGACCAGCGAAATGTTGCGGACAGCCGTCCCACGTTTGGCTGTAAAGCCGCCGCCTTTTACATCCAGGTCTTTTACGAGCACCACTGTGTCGCCATTGGCCAGGGTCATGCCGTTGCTGTCTTTGTGGACAATGACAGCCTCACCATCTTGAAGAAGGGTGCTTTGTACCCATTTTAGTTCCTCCTCGTCCAGATACATCATGTCAAGCAGGTCCTGTGGCCAGCCTTCAGCTCTTAGACCATGAAGGATTCGATAGGCTTGTACCTTTACGGCTGGCACCTCGCTCCAGATGGTGTCGTTCAGGCACCGCCAGTGATTGGGGTCGGCTGGCTCACTTTCGTTGAGTTGGGCCTGACATTTACCACACACCAGGATGCTATTGTCGAGGGTTTCGTTCTCGCCAGGTGATACGAGATAGACAGAGAGGTTTTCTATGGCTTGGCAAAGCTCACACTTTGATTCACTTCTTGCTTCGAGTTCAGATGCTACGCTCATGGTATTGGTTTAAGAGAGCGCAAAAATAAGGATTTTAAATGGAAGGAGGCAGCCGTATGGACAGCTGGAATTTCAATAAGAACCGTCACCTCGAATCCCGAAGGAGAACCGACGTAGAAAGGGTCTCCCTTGAGGAAAACAGAGTCGGATCGAGGTGACGTTACTTAATATTGATTGGTTCGTTAATGATGGTGCCCACCCGGCCCATGCACATGGCCGTGAGCCAGTTCGTCTTTGCTTGCATCACGCACGTCGAGCACCTCTACTGAAAAGTTGAGTTCAACTCCTGCCAGGGCATGGTTGCCATCGATGGTAATGCCATCCATTTCCACTTTGGTGACAGTCACCACCTGCTGACCGTTTTTAGTGCCTGCATTGAACTGCATGCCTACTTCCACCTTTTGGTCACCAAAGGCTGTACGGGGCATTTTCTGGATCATTCGTTCATCACGAACGCCATAGCCTTTCTCAGGGCTCACTTTAATTTCTACTTTGTCTCCTTTTACTTTTCCATCCAGGCCTTCTTCCATTCCAGGAATCAGATTGCCAATGCCGTGAATGTATAGTAAGGGCTGATCGCCAACGCTTGAGTCAAGCGTGGTGCCTTCGTTGTCTTTCAGTGTGTAGTGGATGGAAACCACTTTTTCTTTGCCGATTTTCATTCGTTAACTTCAATTTGTGAATTAATAAAAGGTGAAAGGTAGGAAAAAAGTTTACATGAGGGCTTTTTTGAGGAGAGACTAGTTGGTGACAACTGACGCTTGATGAGCGAGAACCACTTAGTATTTATTCAGCGAATCGTAATAGTTGACGAGGGCAACCAGCCCTTCCCGGTTCTTTTTGAGCTTATTTTTTTTCGAGAAGCGAAGAAGCTCCTCATGATGACCGGGGAGCAGATTGATAAACTTCTTAAGTTTTCTGACTTCGCTCATGCCAGCATTTTCAGTTGTAAAGTAAAAGCGTTGCTCAAAGTCCTCTGCAAGAAATTTGAACCCCGCCGGAGTGCTTTCAGCTGCACTCAGATAGCTACTCCCGACAGGTACATAAATTGGCATCCTATGATTTGAACTTGCGGCATCATGCATGATACCAGGGTCCGGTTTGTAGATTTCCTTTGCGAGCAACTCATTCTGACCTCGTCTCAGTAATTCGAAAAAACCGAATCTGGTTACTCCTTTGAACTCAAATGCTTCGGAAACGAGTACCAGCTTTTCGATATGTATTTCGCTTGCGCCACTGGTGGGGCGAATCTCAAACACTTCATCGGCGCTCTTTATTTCTATTGCATCGTTGAGCTTATGATACCTCATCATCAATGTGTCTGAAGTAAGGTCGTTGCCAATCAGAATTACTCCTTTTTTGAACTGATCATCGGGGTAATATAAACCAGCAAAGTGTTGCTGGGGCTTCCCAATTGCCTTGTAGTAGGTGATATGACTTCTGTAGTCGACGATCTCTCGGTTCTGCACATCTTTGGATTGAGCGAGAACGGTGCAACTAACGCAGATAAAAATTCCGATCAAATGGGCTTTCATGGCAAGATTCTTAAAACTTCGTTGCGGAAGGTCAATATATTCTCTCTCGTATGGAACTAGAATCTATCACAGTGAGGTGGTTTGTAAAATCATGGCTAGACTCAATTAACTTAAGCAATATTTTGGCTGGGTCTTCTGGCAAGAATTCATTTAGCCGAAAATAAACCACACCATTTTTTGGTTTGTGGCCATGTTTGAAAACCAACTCGCCGTAGTCGCTATCGTGGGTGAGAATAGTTCTTTGCTCTAGTATCGCCAAAGTCATTACCCGATGGTCGTCGATTCCTTGAGAGGATTTGGCAATCCATTCGATGTCAACCCCCTTCGAGCGAAGGAATTTTACGCTTGGCCCGGAAAAATTTTCATTGGCTAAGAATTTCACTACAGGCCTAGGATCTAATTTCTACCAGTAATCCATCTTTGACGCAATCATTCAAGTAGGCGAACACTGCCTGTAAATCTTCTTTACTTAAGTGCGGATAGCTTTCCAATAGCATGTGCTCAGTCCACCCGTTTGCCAGCCGATCAAGAACGAACTCCACAGAAATGCGGGTACCCTTGATGGTGGGTTTGCCAAGTAAGATATTCTTATCAGAAACGATTCGATCTTGCCAGTTCATAGTTAAAGATACATAAAAGTTGGAATATTGGTTTCAGATAGGGAGTTGGAGATGTTTTCAAAAAGCTTGGTAGTAGTTGTGTCCTTCACAGAAAGTTGTTCCCTAGTGGGCAAAGGCCCTTGTGAGACCCTCTCATCAGTTGCTAAATCGATTTGCGATTGGAATTACCTTAAATTTGAATTCAACCGGTTGAAATGACTTTTCTTCAAAGGTTTGAAATAATTTCAAAAAGTCTTCCAAGTATAAGTTCTTTTCCGGATCCTCTCAGGGTTTTTCAGGATGGGGTATGGTACTCTACCCGGAGACTGTCTAGTACAAAGAGACAGATTGCGCCACAGTTTTACAATGTAAATGACAGTTAGAGAAAAGCGGCGTTATACCGACACTTTTTTCCCTCTGATAGACTAATTACTAGTTACGGTTATCTGGAGTGTGTCGGAACTCGTAGCGGTGAAAACCCCTTTTGCATTGGTTAAATTGGTTTGTGGCGCATTCAGGTTTTGAGAGCTTGTGCTGTTGTTTTGATACAGTGCCGCATATTCCGGGTTCAGGTGAAATATGATGATATTATGGCGACCGGTATATTGAAACTGTTGGGAATTAATTTGATAGGCGTCACTTTGAATAGGTTCGTTTCTGAAAACTCTGGAAGGAGGCTCTTCTCCGCCAAAATCGTTAATAGCAGTAGGGTTGTCGTCGATATTCTCCACCACCACAAGGTAGTACGATGCGTCATCGTTGGTCCAGCTTATCTCCACCGGATCTGGAAAAGTGAAGCCTGAACCCGACCCCGGCGTAAAGTTTCCAAAGCTGGGCACATTGATGCTGGTGGCTGACTGAGTAACATCCCGGGGACTTGATGGGACAGTTGTAGAACCTGTCACAACTTGGTCTTTGTATTGAAAAGACACATTGTATGTTGTGCCAGATTTAACTAACAAATCAGAGCTGAAGTAAATACCTTCACCAGCAGATTGAAGCTGATAGCTCGTCTGGTCATCAGAAATGGTAATGGCTAGTCCGTCAATGTCATCAGTACCCACAGTAATACTTGTATCAAGAGGCACCTGATGAGAAACTTTGAGGCTTAAAGTTGCCCCTTCCGTCAGGTAGGCTTCTACGACCAACTCATCTTTAAAAGACGGTGTGCTATCGTCGGTGCAGGCGAAAGTGAATGCGACAACTGCGATTAGAATTATTAATCTGGCTTTCATAGTTATCGGAGCTTAAGCGTTAAGGTTAGATTGGGGGTAATGCCCAAATAGGTCACATTTGTTTCGATAATTTCTGAGTCGACTATGCTGTATTGCTTGTACCACACATTGGTGTGGTCATATAAGTTGAAAATAGAAAATGAAAGCCCGCCAATTTCCCGTTCCCGATCGGCGGAGGAGAAGGTGTAGGTAGCTGCGAGGTCGAGTCGGTGATAATTGGGAAACCGGAGTGAATTCTTATCTGTTGTGGAAAAGTAGTCGCTGGTAGTGCCATCGAGTAATGTAATGCTATAGGCGCCTGATGGCGCTGTGTAGGGGCGCCCTGTGGCGTGGACCCAGGTTGCTGAGAAACTCCATCTCTTTATGCTGTAGATGGAAACTGCTTTGAACTCGTGGGTCACGTCCTGATTAGCCGGAAAGTAGTCGTCGGAGTATACTGCAAACTTATTCCTTGTTTGTCCCAGGGTATAGCTTGCCCATCCTGTAAAGTCGCCGTATTTTTTCTGCACTAAGAACTCTATACCTTTTGCATAACCGTCTCCATTGTAGAAGTTCTCTTCAAGGCTGATCTCTCTGGGGCTGGTATTAAATCTAAGAGAATACTCCGACAGGCTATGAAGTTGTTTGTAGTAGCCTTCAACGCTGAATAGCAACTTTTTAGTTTCATAGGAACCGCCTAATATATAATGCTCTGAGGAGCTTACAGGGATGTTTTCGTCATTTGAAAGAATCCAAAAATCTCTTGACCCTGAAAGTATATCTTCACGTGTGATCCGGTTGGCAAATTGGTAAAATCTGCCGGTTGAAGCTCTTACGGTAAATCCCGCTGTAAGTGAATAGGAGGCGCTCAACCTCGGCTCCAGGTAGGGTTTCCCGGTCATATCAAAATAGGAGAGTCTTGCCCCCGGCACGACTGTGAGCTTATTTTCCATCAGTTTCATTTTGTCCTGCAGGTAAAAACCTGCGACAAGCCCCCGATCGTTTTTGTCGAGGATAGTCGACGTATCGTTTTGGCTGAACGTATAGTCGATGAGCAGCTTGCTGGCAAATGCGCCAAACCCGAGGTGGTGCTCATTGGACAAGTCGTACGTGTAGTCTGACTTTAGCGAAAAATCCCGCAAATCGTTGTTTTCGAGGGTTCCGAATCTGACAGTTTGATCGTCGCCACTATCGTTTGAAATTGAAACTGAATTTGTTAGATCTCTGTCACTGAAATAATAAGAATAGGAAGCCAGTGTCGATCCGTATAACCTGTCGGTCCAGGTGCGATTCCATTTGAGACTAAGTCCTGTATTCCCATACTTGGTCAGGTCAGTGTTCGAAACTGAAAAGTCTCTCCCGCCGCCCTGGCCGCTACCGCCACCAAAACTTGGCAAGCTGCTATTATCGAGGTCGAAGCCATTGTCAAGTTTGTCGGTGCCATTAAATACACTGAAGGATATATTATCCTTAGGCGTTAGTTTGTACGTTATTTTGGTGTTAATGTCGTAAAAGAAAGAGGAGGCTTTGGTCTGGAAATTGGCAAAGCCACGACCACCGCCGGGCCCGCCAAATCCGCTTCCAGCCTGGGCATTGTTCGTAGTGCTGTTATCGTTGAATTTATCAAAAATCTTATTGTAAATGGGGCCTTTATAGGACCTTCTGGCCGCCAGCAGAAACGTAGTTTTTCCGCCAATAGGCCCCTCTATAAATCCATTTAAACCAAGAAGGCTTATTTCAGCACCTGCGTTAAGCGCTTTGTCATTGCCATCTTTTCCGGTAATTTCTGTCACGCTCGACAGCCTTCCTCCAAACCTGCTTTCAAAGCCACCCTTGTAAAGCTGGATATCTTTTAATGCGTTTGAGTTAAAAGCAGAGAAGAAGCCATAAAGGTGGTCAACCTGGTACACCGTGAAACCATCGTATAGAACCAGGTTTTGATCCGGAGTACCACCCCTGACGTATAAGCCGGACGATGACTCATTACTTGCAGATATCCCCGGCATTAGCTGAAGGGCTCGCATCATGTCTTTTTCCCCTACATTGGGCAATTTACTCATTTGTTTGGGCGACATTTTTAAGAGACTCAAACCTTCCGCAGCATCAATTTGCATGAGGTCTTCCCTCTCACTTTGTACCACTACTTCCTGCAACTCCGTTGAGGCTGGCTCCACCTCAATGATGAGCCCCGATTTGGGTAAACTGGGGTTGAGCCTTATCGACGTGGTGTTATAGCCGATGTACCGCACTTCAAGCAACACCGTATCAGAAGGGACGCCCACTAAAGAGAAGAAGCCGTTGGCATTGGTTTGAGTGCCCAGAAGTGATCCTTTTACGGCAATTGTGGCATAGGGCAGGTTTTCACCACTAAAAGCATCCTTGACATAGCCTGATAGGGTAAAGTTGAATGATTCAGGTGGTGCAGTTGACTCCAGATTGACCGATGATGAAACTTTGACGGCAGAGGTGTCAGCTTTTCTGTCATAAATATGAATTACTTGCTCTTGATCAATGACGTATTTGAGCTTGTATTCTTTACACAGCCTATCAAGAAATGCTTCCACCGAGGTGTTCATTCCACGAAAGGTGTACCAAACCGGATTCACCTCTTCGGCATGGTTGACAATATCAACATTCAGCTCAGCGGATATTTCATTAAGTATTTGCCCGGCTTTTCCTGTGTAAAGCTTGTTGCTCAGTTTTAGGTCGGCTAATGATAATTGAGCTGAGGCAATTAGGCGAATGGAAAGCAAAACAACAATTAGTAGTGTTTTCCTCATAGAATGGTTCAGGTTTTGTGTAGTTAAAAATGATGTGTCGATTTGCAAGAGTTATTGAATCACAACTCTGTGCAAATCGTACGTCAAGTTTTGGCAATCCGCTGCTTCAGAATCACCAAAAAAGTCAAATTTTTAATCTAAAAAACCCTTACTGTCTCAATTGGCGAACGTGCGATAATTTCCTAAAAATTATTTAGATCGCTGGAAATATTCAGCGAATGCGATGGTTAAAACAGCGTATGAAGCTTTTGCTTCAATCACTTGGTTTCACGCCGAATCGTACTGAGTGCTAAATTTGATTTTAACAATAGGGTGGTGTATAAGATCGCAGATGAATCTAAACCTACTTCATAAAATAAAAAACCGGGCGTCTCCACCCGGTTTCCATTATCATCTAAAGCCTCGAAGCCTAATCTCAAATCGTAAATCTGCGAATCAGAAGTTCTTCAACGCCTCTTCCAAACTCTTGATCTTCCCTTCGGCATCTGCCATCTTCTGCTTTTCCATGGCTACTACCTGCTCGGGTGCACCGGCCACAAAACGTTCGTTGCTGAGCTTCTTCATTACAGAAGCCAGAAAGCCCTTGGTGTAGGCCAGTTCTTCTTCCATTTTCTTTCGCTCAGCCTCCACGTCAATCTTCTCGCTCATAGGGATATAGAACTCGTCACCTTTGATCACAAACTGCGTGGCATTATCCACTTTGTCGGAGGTGAAAGTTACAGAGCTCAGGTTGCCCAGCTTCTGCATGATGGGCATGAAAGATTCGTATAATTCCTTCTTTTGTGTATTAATCAGCAGTTCCAGCGCCTCTTTGGGAGACAATCCTTTTGCATTTCTTGTGTTCCGGCACTGCCCCACCGCTTCAAATGCCCAGCTGGCCTGCTCCAGCAGCTCCGCATCAAATGGCTTTTTCTCCGGCCATTCGGCTACGATGATGCAGTCTTTGTCGCTTCTTTCTTTCATGGCATGCCACAGCTCTTCGGTAAGGAAAGGCATAAATGGGTGAAGTACCTTCATCAGGTCTTCAAATAACCTGATAGTGGCATCGTAAGTGGCTCTGTCAATCGGTGCCTGGTAGGCAGGCTTAATCATTTCCAGGTACCAGCTGCAATAGTCGTCCCAAATGAGCTTGTATACCGTCATGAGCGCATCGCTCATGCGGAACTTCTCGAAGTGGTCTTCCAGCTCTGCAAGGGCCTGGTTGAAACGACTCTCGAACCAGCGAATGGCCATTTCGTTGTCCTTGCCCGAAAGGCTGTCATCTATTTCCCAGCCACTTACCAGGCGGTAGGCGTTCCAAATCTTGTTGGAGAAGTTGCGGCCCTGCTCCACCAGCTTCTCGTCAAACAACAGGTCGTTGCCTGCCGGCGAGCTGAAAAGCATGCCGGTGCGCACCCCGTCGGCGCCGAAGTCACGGATGAGGTCGAGCGGGTCGGGCGAGTTGCCCAGCGACTTCGACATTTTTCGGCGCTGCTTGTCACGCACAATGCCTGTGAGGTACACATCTTTAAACGGACGTTGATCAGTATACTCATAGCCTGCAATGATCATACGGGCCACCCAGAAGAACAGGATTTCCGGAGCTGTAACCAGCGTGTCGGTAGGGTAGAAGTAGCCTAGGTCTTTGGTTTTTGATAAGTCGATTTTGCCTGTTGCCTTGTCGAAGCTTTCGTCGGCAAAGCCGCCAAAGGTCTCAGTAGGCCACAACCAACTCGACGCCCAGGTGTCCAGCACATCGGAGTCTTGCTTCAGCTCTTCAGCCTTCATTGCAGCATTGCCACTTGCCTTTTTGGCCATTTCCAAAGCTTCTTCAATGGTTTCGGCTACCACAAAGTCGTTTTCGCCTTCGCCGTAGTAGTAAGCGGGAATGCGGTGACCCCACCAAAGCTGCCGACTGATACACCAGTCACGCACGTTTTCCATCCAGTACGCATAGGTGTTCTTGAACTTGTTGGGATGCAGTTTCACCTCATCGTCCATCACCGCTTTGTAAGCACGGGTGGAAATATCTTTCATTTTAATGAACCACTGTAGCGAAAGCTTGGGTTCCACCACGGTGTTGGTTCTCTCGGAGCGACCTATTCTGGTAACGAACTCCTCTGACCCAACAAGGATGCCAGCAGCGTCGAGGTCTTTTACGACCATTTTCCTTACCACAAAGCGATCTCTGCCTACATAAGCAGGCACTTCACACTTTTCGTTCAATGTGCCGTCGAGGTCGATGGTGTCGATTACCTGCAGGTTGTGGCGCTGTCCAATCTCGTAGTCATTGGGGTCATGGGCAGGTGTTACTTTCAGGCAGCCGGTACCAAACTCCTTGTCAACGTAGTCGTCGGCAATGATCGGAATTTCCCTATTGATAAAAGGCACAAGGGCATGCTTGCCGATCAAATGCCTGTAACGCTCATCTGTTGGGTTGACAGCAATGGCAGTGTCACCCATAATGGTTTCTGGCCGCTGCGTCGCAATGACTACAAACTCATCGGGGCTGCCTTTGATGGCATATTTTACAGAGTAAAGCAGCGACTTCTCGCCGTCCTCCTTGTAGATTACTTCTTCGTTGGAAAGGGCAGTTTTGGCTTCGCAGTCCCAGTTGATCATGCGCAGGCCACGGTATATGTAACCCTTCTTGTGCAGGTCAACGAATACCCGGATTACCGCTTTATAGTAGTCGGGGTCCATGGTGAATGCCGTACGATCCCAGTCGCAGCTGGCACCCAGCTTTTTGAGCTGCTCCAGGATGATGCCGCCGTATTTTTCTTTCCATTCCCAGGCATACTTCATGAACTCGTCTCTGCCGATCTCCGATTTCTTGATGCCTTTTTCACGCAGCATGGCTACCACCTTGGCTTCCGTAGCGATAGAGGCATGGTCGGTGCCCGGTACCCAGCAAGCCTCAAAGCCCTGCATACGGGCCTTACGGATGAGTATGTCCTGAATCGTGTTATTGAGCATATGGCCCATGTGCAATACGCCGGTGACGTTTGGTGGAGGGATGACGATTGTGTAAGGTTTCTTGTCCGGATTGGGTGTGGCTTTGAAAAAACCTTGTTCCATCCAGTGCTTGTACCATTTGTCCTCTACCTGAGTCGGGTCGTATTTGGTAGCCAGTGCCATAAAGTGTCTGTATCTTCTTTTGTTGAAATTCGAGGGGCAAAAGTAATCAAAATCTGAAAGAATGAGGGTGTGACTCCCCCTGCTTTGTTAAACTTTCGAAGTTTATGGAGATTAGTGTTATCGACTTATATTTTTCCAGATGACTATGATAAACTTAATGCGGAAAGTATTGGTGATAGCCTTTTTGGTTTGCGACATTTTGGTGTACGCTCAGTCAGGTAATCACGGCGCTGAGAAGGCTGCCTGGATGAAGGCTGTGACGTCAGAGGAAGTCGACCTCGGCAAGAAATATACAGACAAGGCCATTGTGGTGCATGCTGATAGTGAGGGATTGAAAACCATAGATGTAGATAACATTTCCGACTTCTATAAAAACCGAAGGTGGGAAAGGGTGGAGTCATTGACTTCTATTGCAGCCTTTAACGCTAGTACGCACATTGGCTATGAGATAATCACTTTTAGAGCTAACAATGAAAACTATATTCAACTTGTCATCTGGAACCAAAAGGAGGGTAGGCCACTGAGGGAACTTGAAGTACTTGCGAAGTCTGAAAGCGAAGACAATGTAGGCCACGAGGCGATCGATGCGGCAAAAGACGAGTGGATTCGGGTTTGTAATGAGCACGATCCTTTGAAGTTGGTAGCCGAGCGGTATATGCCCGACGCTTTGTACTATAATCATAAACCGTTGGTTGTGGGCACTGAAGCGATAGCAAAAGAATACGGATATATGGGTAACTCCAGCTACCAATTGAACCTGACGCCGCTGGTAACTAAAACGGCGACCTCAGACCTGGCATTTGAAATTGGGCAGTGCTCGGGGAGTTACCAGGGGAAATATCTGTTGGTTTGGCGCAAGAGTGCGAAGAATGGCTGGCAGGTAGCGTTCGACTCGAATATTTGAGTTCTGATAATTAATGGGTTAACTTAGGCTGAGGAGCTTTTTGAATCCAGACGTGCCCTCCTGCTGGAAGCCTGGCGATGTTAATGTGTATAGTGGTCGCCACCTGGGCACTTAATTCATTGGGCTAAAATTTTCAAAACAAGAAATCCAATTGAAGGTTTCTTCACGTAAGTAGCTTCATAATGTTTCTTTGAACATTAGTAACCTTACAAAAACGAATTAATTAACAACTAAAATGGAATTAACTGCAACAGCACCTTCAACCTCTGGCGAAATTCAATGGAAGCAACTATGGAGCCTCGTAGCCCTTTATGCATCGGTCATTATCGGCTGGATTGCCTACTACAACTACCAGCCAATACTCCTTCATAAATACAATTTTACTGACCTCACTCTATTTCTTTTTATAGCTCAGGGTATTATTATGGTGGTTACCCCACCTATTGCCGGACTTTTGGGTGACCGGTTCAGAAAATCAAAGGGCAACAGACTTCCGATCATTAGTGCTGGTATCAGTGCTGCGGCCATGGTTTTTATGTCTGTGGCATTTACGCTGATCATGGATCCGGGAGAAACCTTTAAATGGATACTTCCTATCCTTATTGTATTCTGGCTGGCCTCCATGAGTATTTTCACCAGCCCTGCTATTTCTACGATTGACCTGTTTGCACCATCAAATAAATTACCAAGGGCGATGGCCATTATCACTATTGTGTATGGTGCGTTGTATGCTCTCGAGCCAGTGATTGTCGATCTGGTGGATTTCCTGGGAGCGCCAATTACTTTCGTTGTTGGAGGCATAATTACAGCCGGTTCAGGCTTCTTGATGAAAAAGAACATGGGCAATAGCCTGGACGGTATTGTGACTGACGTAAAGAAAGAGGACACAAAGAAATCTGACTATACTTATGCATTTATTGTCGGTTTGGCTTTTGGGGTGTCCACTACGATTCTTTTCAACTTGTTTCCAGGTTGGTTGGAGCCTAAAATAGGACACGTATTTGACGTAAGCAGTAGTGTGATTATTTCCATAGTGCTCTTCCTCTCAGCTGTATTCTCACTGCCGATAAGCCGAATGGTTGAAAAACGTCCAATTTACATTTCGTTGTTGATTAGTATCATAGCCATCTTTGCTATCATCTACGCCATTTACTTTGTAGAAAACTCATACGTAACCATCGTATTGCTTTTACTTTTCTCCTTCTTCTACAGCATGGTATCTGTATGTGGTCTTCCGGTGGCTTTGAGCGTGATCAACGACAAGAACAAAGTGTTTGGTGTGGGCATCTTCTTTAGCGGCTTTGAATTGCCCAACGGAATTCTCGAAGCGGTACTGGTGGCTCAGGGACTTTACTAATTAAGATTCCTTGATCATTCTTTTAACTTTGCTGTAGTTGAAAGAACAAGACCCAAAGATGATTATAACAGCAAACGATCCCTCATTAAAATCATGGGTAGAAGTCAGGCCAGGGTCTGACTTCCCCATTCAAAACCTTCCCTTCGGTATTTTTCAAACAGCGGACACCCAGCCAAGAGTTGGTGTGGCCATCGGCGACTATGTGCTTGACCTCAAAATGCTGGCCCACGAAGGGTTTCTGGAGGCGCTTCATATACCGGAATCGGTGTTCGCCCAACCCTACCTGAATGAATTGATGGCCTACGGAAAGGAAAAGATCACTGAGGTGAGGAACAGAATAGCCGACCTTCTCAATGTTGAAAATGAAGATCTCCAGGATGAGGAGGATTTGCTGGCTGACCTGCTGGTGCCGATGAAAGAGGCGAAAATGCTCATGCCGGTGCTGGTGCGGGACTACACCGATTTCTACTCCAGCAAAGAGCACGCCACCAATGTAGGCACCATGTTTCGTGATCCGGCTAATGCCTTGCTGCCTAACTGGAAGCACTTGCCGGTGGGCTATCATGGCAGGGCGTCGTCCATCATTGTCAGCGGGGAACCTATACGTCGGCCGAAAGGGCAGCGAAAAGATGGCGACAAAGACCAGCCGGTGTTTGGGCCGAGTGGGCGCCTCGACTTCGAATTAGAAATGGCATTTATCACCTGCAAAGAGAACAAGCTGGGTGAAAGCATTTCTACATCGGAAGCTGATGACTACATTTTCGGCTTTGTACTTTTCAACGATTGGTCGGCCAGAGACATGCAAGCATGGGAGTATGTGCCGCTCGGGCCGTTTCTTGCCAAAAATTTTGCGTCGTCTGTGTCGCCGTGGGTGGTGACCCTCGATGCACTGAAGCCATTTAGAGTGGCGGGCCCAACGCAGGAACCGGAAGTTTTGTCTTACCTGAAGGCCGAAGGTCTCAACAACTTTGATATCAACCTCGAAGTGGGGATTCAGCCAAAAGGAGGTGCCGAGAAAGTGGTGTGCCGATCCAACTTCAAACACATGTACTGGAACATCCGCCAGCAGCTAGCCCACCATACTATCAACGGATGCAATATCAATGTTGGCGATATGTATGCTTCCGGCACCATCAGTGGCCCAACGCCCGATAGCTATGGATCCATGCTGGAGCTGGCCTGGAAAGGAACGAAGCCCATTCCAATGCCGGATGGTAGCACAAGAAGCTTTCTTCAGGATGGTGACACGGTAACCATGCGTGGCTTTGCAGAAAAAGATGGGATAAGAATTGGTTTTGGTGAAGTAAAGGCTGAAATTTTACCAGCTACTTAAACGCTGTCCTATGAAATCCATTCTTCTTACACTTATGCTTGCAGGTTTTTTTATGGTTAAAGCCCAACCAATCAAAGTGGCTTGTGTTGGCGACAGCATCACTGAAGGTCATGGCATTGACGAGGAAGAAAAACGATATCCTCAGGTGCTGGGCAAGCTGCTGGGCAATGGCTATGACGTTAGAAACTACGGCATCAGCGGCCGAACGCTTTTGAAGCAAGGCGACTTTCCCTATTGGAACGAACCGAAGTACAAAGAGGTGTTGGCCTGGCAGCCTGATATTGTTGTTATCAAGCTGGGCACGAACGACAGCAAGCCACAAAACTGGAAATACAAGGGAGACTTTATTGACGAGTACCTGGAGTTTATCCAGTCATTTGCTTCGTTGCCCAGCCAGCCAAAAATTTACATTTGCCTGCCGGTGCCGGTTTACAAAGACGCTTTTAATATTACCGAGGAAGTGGTAAAAGGAGGCGTAATTCCCAGAGTGGAGCAAACGGCAAAAGAGGCCAAATTGAAAACGATTGACCTTTACAAGGCGTTGTCGGGGCATCCCGAAATGTTTCCTGACGGAGTGCATCCCAATGCCGCCGGAGCAAGCCTGATAGCCGAAGCTGTTTACAAGAAAATCAAATAACATGGATCAGCTGATGACCATTGACCCGAAGGATATAAGCGTTCCGGCTTTGCACGGGCTTATGCAGGGAGTGGTAGCCCCGAGGCCTATAGCATTTGCCAGCACAGTTGATAAAGATGGAAAGGTCAATCTCAGCCCTTTCAGCTTTTTCAATATGTTTAGTTCCAACCCACCCATTCTTATTTTTTCTCCATCAAGAAGGGTGCGGGACAATTCCACCAAACACACATTGGACAATGTGCACGAACATGGCGAAGTGGTGATCAACATTGTGAACTATGCCATGGTGCAGCAAATGTCGCTGTCCAGTACAGAATATGAGAAAGGCGTCAATGAGTTTATCAAGGCTGGGTTTACGGAAGTTCCTTCAGAAAAAGTGAAGCCGCCGAGGGTAGGGGAGTCGCCAGCAGCTTTTGAATGTAAGGTGAAACAAATCATTCCGCTCGGAGACCTGGGCGGTGCTGGCAATCTGGTGATTTGTGAGGTGTTGCTCATGCATTTCAAAAAGGAGATATTGGATGAGCAGGGAAGGGTGGATACAGAAAAGGTGGATGCAGTCGCCCGCATGGGAGGCAACTGGTATTGTAGGGCCCACGGTGAGGCATTATTTGAAGTGCCGAAGCCCCTCGAGACCAAAGGCATTGGGGTGGATCAGCTACCTGAGCGTATAAGGCTAAGTAATGTGCTTACTGGCAACGATTTGGGCATGTTAGGTAATGTGGAGCACCTGCCAAGCGATGCAGAGGTAAGAGAGTACCATAAGCACGAGAAGGTACAACTGCTGGTAGCGGAATACGAAAATGACCCAACTGGTTTTGAGGAGGCACTGCATCAGCTCGCCCAGCAATACCTGCATGATGGGTATGTGGAGATAGCGTGGAAGATTTTGTTGCAGATTTAGAAAGAGCGGAGAAAAGGAAAGCCGCCCCTTCCGGAACGGCCTTGCCTACTACTACATCCTACTTAAACTACTTGTTATTCAGTAAACTCTTAGCAGCCAGGATGCTTCAGTCAAGCAGTTCGTAGGCTATCTGCGGTTTCCCACGCTCGCCTCCCTGCATCAATGCAGTAAATTTCAGTTTGTAGTAGTTGCCACTTGTGTCTTTGATCACGTAGAACCTGTCCTCATATACACCCGGCTGACTTCCACCAGGCCCACCTGTTACTCGCCAGGTCGAGCCGATAGCAGTCTGGCTTTCACTGAATTCCAGGCTGGCTATGTCGCTGCTGCTGAAGCTCTCGTAGCTTTTAGTTTCCGTTACCACCATGGCCGTTTCTACTCCGGCTGTATTTTGCAATACGATGTCCTGGAAATAGTAAGGGATAGCGCCGCCGCCAAAATTGGTGGAATTCATAAAGCCCGTCCAGGCAATGTCCCACTTGTCTTTGGCTGGCTCTACGTCCACAATGCCGTCTTCAAAGTGTGCATAGACAAACTGCTGAGTTTCTACTTTGTCAATTTCGATTTCTTCAAAAGTGGTAGCGGAAATGTCGGCATACTGAAGAAGGTAGCCGTCTGCCGTTTGGCTTATCTTGATTTTCTTCCAGCCTCTTGCTTCACCAGGTGCGCCAGCAGTAGCGGCAGGCGCTTCTCCCCGGTTGATGATATACACAACATTTTCATCTGCACTAGCTGAAATTTCTGCAATGGCCGTTTTGTCCAGGTCACCGCTTGGATCATCAATCCAGCCAAAAGCATCGGTAGAAAAGGCGTTGATGCTCATGGCTGCTGCAAACCCAACTGTGTCGGTAGCAGTTACTTCTGCGAGATCAGTCTTTTCCAGTGCCTGGGCAAACATGGTTACCGATGAGTTGAGAATGACTTTGAAATCGGCTCCCGAATAGAAGCCAAGATCCCAACTGTCACGGTTCACTGCTGTTTGCCGGTTGGCGCTCAGGTCGATAAACACCTTGTTGGGGTAGGTAGCTCCTCCTCCTTCGATGTCGATCTGACCTTGTGCCGCCAATATCTCAGCAAAGCTGAGCGTCATGGTGGCGGTGGTGCCAGGCAAAAGCCCATCGGTAGAAGTTGAGAGGGTAAACGTGATCACCTCATCTCCGTCGAAAAGAGCTCCGTCAACCTTAGAAACTGTGAAGGATGCCTGCTCGGAGCCTTCAGCAACTGTAAGGGTGATTGCGTCGTTGCTTGCTGCGGGCGTGGTGGTGAACTTGGTTCCGTGGGCAATGTTTTCTCCGGAAAGCTCCACCGTTATATTAGCTGTTGCCACGTCCAGGGCTCGTGAAAATGAGAGAACCACCTCAAGTTCGCTTTCATCTTCAGTAATGCTTTGCTGAGCTGATGGGAAGTTAACAAGATTGTCAGGAAGCGCCGGTTCATCGTCGCCGCATGCTGTTAAAATGGCTGCCGAGCATATTGACAGGATAAAATATTTGGCTTTTATCCAATGCGTAATTGTTTGTTTCATCTGTATAAAATTTACTTTTTAGCGGCCAGATGGAATAGCCAAAACCTTTTGGAAGCGATAGTCGACTATTCTCCGACTTTATTCATTCCGCTGGGTATGGACTTTCCTTATGGCTATTTCATGTGCATATAGTTTTGTTTTTAAGGCCACATGGAATAGCCAACATCCTTTTGGAAATGAAAATGGGTTGTTTAACGACCTACCTCATTTCGTTGGGTATGACTATTCTTATGGCTACTTCACTGTTAATTTTAATTAGACTTATTATAAATAGAATTAGAAATTTTTTTACTTGTTCAGGTTGAAACTGAGCCCCAGAAAATAGGATCTTCCATAGCCAATAGGCCTGGCACCTCCCGTACTATGCGCTCCTCCTGTGTCTGTTGATGTGTTGTTTACATTCGTCACGTTGAAGAGGTTTCTTACTCCCAGCGTAGCACTCAGATAGCTGAATAGTTCCTTGCTGGTGGTAAAGTCCATCATGTGGTATCCGTCAATTTTGGTGAGCCGAATGGTTTCGCTGCCAGCGTCGTCAGTGCCAACTTCATAGTTAGGCAACGAGCCAGTATACTTATAGAATAGATTGAAGGTCAGCCCCGCAGGCCCCAGTTGATAGGTGGTTATCAGGTTCGCTTCAGGCGTCCAGGTGAATTCGGGAAGCTCGCTATCGTCTCCTATTAGTTGGTTGTATCGCCCTGTATAGGAAACCCCCACTTTTACTTCAAGAGCCTTGTCTGTATAGGTGGTGTTCCACATAAGTCCTTTTGTTTTAAACTTATCGACATTGATGTAGGTCGTGATCAAGCTATTGCTAGGTTTCTGTCCGTAGCTAATCATGTTGTCTACTGCGTTGTAAAAGCCATTGAGCGTCATTTCAACTCTCGATTTGGCTGTGCTCATCACCTTCCAGCTAAGTCCACCATTCACACTGTTAGATAGTTCGGCATCCAGGTCGGGGTTTCCTTCGATGGAATGGCTGGCGTCGTAGAAATTGAAGTATAGTTCTCTTAATGACGGCGCCCTGAAACCTCTCGCATAGGCAGCTCTCAGTACCAAATTATCGGTTAGCTGAAACTTGGTATTGATGGACGGAACTGCTGGCGGTGCCTGGTAAACGGAGTTTTTGATTACCCTAAACCCAGGCCTGATGCTTATTCTGTCTGTTGGGGTGTATTCACTGGAAAAGAAGAAAGCGTAGTCGTTCAGCCAGGGAGCGTCAGCACTGATGCGGCCCCCTTCTCCCTGTTCCAGGTTGATGTCGTAGCCTGGCTGAAATGACCATTGAGATGAAAGTTGATACTGGAAAGTGCCTCTGAGGCTAACGCCGTCATAAGAGGATACATCCTGCAAACCTGCGCTAAGAGCCAGCCTTACATTGCCAGTCTCCTGATCTACTGTGGTTGTCAGTGTGCGCCTGCTAAAATTGATAAGAGAAACAGCGCCGTTATAGCTCAATTTGTCAAATAGCCTGGTTTGGCCCTGTAGCTGGTGGTTAAACCTTTTGGTCATATACTCCTGATCAAGCGCCTCACCGCCATTGAAAGCGCCAGGGTTTTGTATAGACTCGTCCAAATAGTCGAGCTTGTAGAAAATGTTTGATTTATCATTTCTGAAGCCGACGAGACCGCTGGTTAGCCATTGGTTTTTTGGGTGCCATTGTTTGTCCCGGCCCTCGGCGTTACCCTGCCAGCCATAAAACTGGTTGTGACTCAGCCTGGCCTGGGTGTACACTTTGCCCAGCGTATAGCCTGCCCCGATGCTTTGATTGTGAACGCCCTTGTCGAATCCGTATTCCGATCCGGCAGACTCTTCCTGCACCCGGGCATCCAGTGAAAGCTTATCATTCTCCGGCTTTTTGGTAATAATATTGATGACTCCTGCCAGCGCATCGGCACCATACACTACCGACATGGGCCCTTCCACTATCTCAATCTTCTCAATATTGTTGACATCGACCTGATTAAGAGCGCCTGAGTTAGAGGTGCCCTCCCTCGTAATCAAAGGCATGCCATCTATCAACACTTTGATGTTTTGACCGCCCAGCCCTTGCAGTGTCATACTCGACTCGCCAAGTGCCATGTCCTGAGAAAACCTGACGTTGAGTTCTGTCTGCAGCACGTCCTGCAAACGATTAGCTCCTTGCGATTGGATTCTTTCCAAGGCAATAGTTCTCACCTGATACACTGACTTGCTGGCCGATTGCGGTTCGAACTGGCCTGTGATAACAATGTCGTCCATCACGTAGCTTTTCAGGCTATCCTGCGCCACGAGGCCGGAATGAACAACCAAAAGACAAGTGAAGAGAAAAACTACTCGCATCCCTATAGCTTTGTTAGTGAGTCGACTAGTTGTTTCCATGCCTCCAATTCAGGAATGCCTGGTTTTCTAAGGCCAAAAAACTGGGCAATCATATTATTCTCTCCATCGAATACTTCAATGCTGGTGACGTTACCTTCCGATGTGGGTTTCCGTACTACCCAGGCAGTTTGGCTGGCCTCCAGCTTCAGGTGCATATTGAACTCCGGGTCGAGGACATTGAGCCATTTCTCCTGGCCCTCGAGAAGACGGATCGTTTTTACCTTTCCTTGCTGTATTTGCAGGTTGCCTCTGTTTCCGGCAAAGATCATGATGGGAAGCTTGGTGCTTGCGGCAGTTTCGAGTACCTGCTGAAGGTTGTCAGTGCTTATGGGGTAACTGAAAGTGCCATTGGCAATTTCAAGCGCCTTGTAGCGATGCACATTGTGCCTTTTCAGCATGCCAAAGAAGTCGTGTGTGTCTTTCAACTCGCTCCACTCTTTAAGAAAGGCGGGCTTGTCAATAGCGTCCCCAAATGTGGGTTGGCTGTAAGGCTCCACCGTTTGCCCCGGCTCCTGGTTGTCGGACCGGTAGTCTTCAACAATTTTCAGAAAGGCGTCGTTGTTGCTTTTTTCCTGTAGGTAAATTTTGGTGATCGCCTCTCCGGCCTTATCGAAAATCTGCAAACTGGTGAGTGTTCTGTCGCCTTTGGTCATTTGGTGGGCAAACCCAACGTGCCAGGCGCTAAAGAAAACACGGGTTTCTATGGGGCCAATCACAGTTCCCATGGCTCTTTCGCCTTCGCCAAAAGTTTCCACTTTCTGGAACTTGCCCTTGTGCTCCAGTACACATGCATCGTTTCTGGTTAACGACATCACGTAGCCAAGCTCCGGTAGTCGTTTCAAAAAATCAGGCCAGCTTCGTTCAGGGGTGGCTTCCAGTCTCACACAGGCAGGGCCTACTTCTGTTGCCAAAAGCACTGCTTCGCTTACTCCCAGCTCCTGAGCAGCATTTCTGATTCTCACATTTGGTTGTGCGGCTTGAATCTCTGCCCAGGCTTTTTTTAATGCCTCAACATCAGTTTTATCGATTGCTAAGTTTTCCATTATCTGCTATTTATCGTTTCGTTCAAAAGGGGTGTAGTTTCAAAAGGGATGGAACCCATTGTGTATATCATAGGTATGTCGCTATTCTCACTGTAAATCAGCTCGACCGGGTATGAAAACGTATGCTCGATTATTTCTTTTCGGAGCATAAGCTGGCTGGGGCCCTGCCCCACTTCTTTCCCGTTTTTCATAAATAGAAAGTAGTCGGCATACTGAGCGGCAAGGTTGAGGTCATGTATCACAGCCGCTACTCCATATCCACGCTCCACGCACCTTTGCCGAACGATGTCGAGCAAGCCATGCTGCTGCGCTATGTCCAGGCTTGAGGTCGGTTCGTCGAGTAGGAGGTAAATTGGGTGCTCCTGCTGGTCGAGCAATTGAGCAAGTACCCTGGCCAGGTTCACTCTTTGCTGCTCGCCACCCGACAGTGTTTGATATACCCTATGCTTCAGGTGATAAACATCTGCCTCCTGCATTACTTCTCTCGTAATTTCTTCGTTTTGACTATTGGTTGTGCTGTGGGGGGTTCTTCCGAGCATCACCACTTCTTCAGCAGTAAAGGCCAGACTCAGGTGTGTTTTTTGGGGAAGCACCGCCCTGGTCAATGCCAGCTCCCTTGAAGTATAGGTGGACATTGCTTGATTGTTGATGCTTATTTCTCCTTCGTCAGGGAGTATGTCCCGGCATAGTGCTTTCAAAAGTGTTGATTTGCCGGCACCATTGGGGCCGGCAATGGCGGTAAACTTGCCCGGGAAAACGGCGACCGATACCTGGTCGAGTATTTTCTTATTGCCTACAGAATAACTTATATTTTTTCCCTGATACATGAGTGTTCGATTAAATCTGAATTCTTTTTTTTCTGGCTGAGGCAAGCATCCAGATGAAAAATGGCGTTCCCATTAGCGCCGTGATAATGCCGATGGGGAGCTCTGTAGGAGCAACAATTGTTCTGGCGATCATATCTGCTACTGTGAGTAAAATAGCACCCCCTATGGCTGAAGCCGGAAGTATCAGTTTGTGATCCGGACCAAACGCCATGCGCAGAATGTGTGGCACAACCAACCCTATGAACCCGATGGCTCCGGCCATGGCAACCGATGCACCCACTGCCAGCGCACTTAGTAAAATGATCCTGTGTTTGATTTTTTCTACTTCCACGCCCAGGTGGCGGGCTTCGGATTCTCCCAGTGCCATGGCGTTGAGTGCCTGGCTCTGCCCGATAAGGGCCACAGCAGGCAGCACGATAAGCCAGATGGCTAACCCTATTTTATCCCATGAGGCACCACTCAAATCGCCCATGCTCCAGAAAGTGAAGGAGCGCAACGCCGTTTCGTTAGAATGGAAGATGACGATGCCCATGAGGGCTGCACAAAGAGCAGTGATGGCTACACCTGCAAGAATGAGAATGGTGACGTCGGTTTGATACGCACCTTTGCTGAATTGATAGGCGATATAAGTGGCGGCAAGACTACCTGAAAAGGCTGCCACTGGTAGTAGCCACGTTGTAAGACCCGGAGTTAGAAATGCGGCGAACGTTGGGCCAAAAACCAGCACAACGACAGCCATCAAAGCGGCTCCGTTGGAAACACCAATAATGCCGGGCTCCACAAGCGGATTTCTGAAAAGACCCTGCAATGCGGCACCCGAAATTCCCAGGGCACCTCCAACCGCCACACCAAGCACCAGCCTGGGAAGACGAATCGACAACAAAACTGCTGAGTCTCTTGCGCTGACATCTGCCACATCGAGTCCCAGGTTGTGGAGGAGAATATTAACAATTTGGCCAACGCTGATGCCAAGCGCACCGACACGAAGCGAAATGAACATGGTGCACACAAGCAGCGCTACCAGGCTGCCGAGTATGGCAGAATTGGTAGTGAGCTTGCTTTTAGCTTTCATTGCCGGTAGGGTAGCCACTTGCATAGGTTAGTTGCTTTCGGCTACGTTGTGTGCTGCCAGCTCAGGGTGAATGCTAGTCGCCAGCTGAATAGCTGCCTTGCCCACGCCCGGCCCAAAGCCTGAAAGCCAAAGCCCGTCCATGGCAAGTATTTGCTCTTTTTCCCCGGCGGTCGTTTGCATCATCCCCTGAATCTGCAAAGCTCCCTCAATGCCGCCCAGGCTTTCGAGCCCACTGTCGAAAAACAAGATGTAGTCAGGATTGGCTGCGACCAGGGCCTCCGGTGTCAGTGGCTTGTAGTCGAACACTTCGTCAACAGCAAACTGCGCACCAGCCATTTTGATGAGCTCCTCTGCAAATGTGTTTTTGCCGCAGATACTCAGTGAACCGAGCCCCCGGGCATAGACGAACAGCATTCTTGGTTTTGTGGTGGTAAGGCTGATCATAGAATCCAACGAAAGAAGGTCTTTCTCTAGTGTGGCAACCAACTCTTTTGCCGCCTGCTCCTTGTTAATGATTTTGCCTATCTCAGCTATTATCTTTTTGGTAGAAGCGACGTTAAGTTCATGTTTGAACGTATGGACTGGCAAGGCTGTCGCTTGTAACTGAGTAACAACCTCGGCATTGATGTGGTCTTCCTCAGCTAATACAATATCAGCATCCAGCGACACAACGCCTTCGGCTTTGATGCCAGTGCGATAGCCTACCGAAGGCAGGGTTTGCAGGCTTTTTGGTCGGGTGCTGGTTTTGTCAGCGGCGATAACCTGATCGCAGCTTCCCAGTGCACAGACTATCTCAGACAAAGTCCCTCCAATACTGACTATTTTTAGTGAACCCTTTTCGGGAACTGAGTTTTCTATGCTCTCTGAGTTTGTATTTGCGGGCCCACATTGACTGAAAAGGAGCAGGCACGCAGCCGAAATGCTAAACAGATTGATATGTTTCATTTATTTAGAATCGTTTTAAATAATGGTAAATGTAGGCCGGGGAGATTGGGCTGTCAATCGCTTGATTGAGCTTAAATAACTGCTTCTTTAAGTACAGGAAGTGCTTGCAGTGGGGATTAATGATAGCTTGTTTAAGCTATTCGATGCTTTCGCAGCAGAAAGAAATCACATATCACTACGAACGAGTCAGTTGTGTGTGGTGTTTTTCGAAAATGTGTAGTGAAGGCGCCAGCCGGCTGAAGGATCTCAAATTGCTAAAAACAGGAGGTCAATAAGCTAGTAGACTGCCGTGCTTTCGTGGTTGATGTTTAGATAATACCTTGTTCCTTTTCGTGCCCCTGTTCTTTTGAGTGCCCCTTGCTCGACGAGGTTTTGCAAGTCTCTGGTAGCGGTAGAGGCGGTGGTTTGAGTAATACGAATGTAATTTTCAGCACTAATGCCGCCTTTAAAGCCGTTTATACCCTCTTTAAATATTCGCTCTATTACTTTCGTCTGACGTGGGTTTAATGCATTTGAAAACCGATGGAAAAATTTACCCTTTTCAATCAGGAAGTCAATTGTGCTTTGCGTGTGACTCTGCGCTTGTATAACCAGATGGCAAAAATATTCCAGCCATTGATCGATAGCTAAACTCGTGCTATTGTTTTGGAGAGCCTCATAGTATTCCTTTTTGTTGCTTTCTATAACATGAGAAATGGCAATGAGTGTAGGTTTTCCAAGCGCCTGAGAAAGTGCTTTTTCGGATATAGCCCTTCCTATTCTCCCGTTTCCATCCTCAAAGGGGTGAATGCTTTCGAAGTATAGGTGGGCTATCCCTGCCCGTATAAGTGGCGAGAGCGGGTCAGAAGCGGGTTTGTTTGTTGCATTGAACCATGCGATGAAGGTGTCCATTTCTTTTTTCACTCTTGAAGAGGGCGGGGCCTCATAGTGCACCTTGGGGTTGCCGAGTGCTCCTGACACCACTTGCATGGGATCCTCATGTGTTCTATATCTGCCAATATCCAACAGATCTCTTCTCCCGGAGGTCAACATTTCATGCCAGGAAAAGAGCTGATGTTCATCCAAGGGGGTGTTATAGGTCTTATATAAGTCGATCATTAGCTCAGCTATTCCCTCTTCAGCGGGAGTAATTCTCCGTTGATGATCAGTTTTGAAGCCAAATTGTCGTCGAATAGAAGACTGTAGAGACTCCCTATTCAAAAGCTCACCCTCGATTTCTGATGTTTTAAAAGCTTCATTACTCATTAAATCAACCTTCAGAACATCTTGGTCAGCCACACTGACATGCTTCATGCTTCCAAACATAATCCCCGCTCTGTGGAGGAAGTCTCGTTCGTAGGCTTCGTAAATATCAACTTTGTATTTGAATTGGGGCCACTCTTTGTGTTGCCAGTTCCAAGTCATGAGCTATATTTTTCTATTTATAGCTCAATATATGGGTATTTTATGAGCTATAAAAATTTTCTTATAGCTCATCCACATACAACTAGTAAGTTTAGTTTTGACTGATTGAGGAAATTAAACCGTAATAAGCTTCTCCCGTATCGCTTTTACGACGAGCTCCACCGGCGTCTTCACATTCATTTTCTTCAGGATGTTTTTGCGATGGGCGTGAATGGTATGAGGGCTGAGGTGCAGCTCCTCTCCAATTTCTTCTGTTGACAGGCCTTTGGCTATGAACCGGATAACCCCGATTTCTCTTTCAGAAAGCGTTTTCTCTGACTGCAGGTCGTCGGCTGCGTCGTTTTCGGCCAGGAAGGCTTCCATCACTTTGTTGCAAACGAATTTTTCCTGATGAATCGCAGCTTCCAGGGCGGCCAAAACCTCCCGTTGGCTGCAGTTTTTGGTGATGATGCCAATGGCACCGAATTTGATCAGCGGCTTTAAGTCTTCCTGATCGATGCGGGAAACAAGTAGGAGAGGGTATACTTGAGGGTTGTCAGCAAGCACTTCTAAGAGACTCGCTGGATCCAGGTCTTTCACCCCATATGGATTGACTATAAGGATGCCGGACGGAAAATTTTTCAGGACGTTGCTCAATGCAACACGGCTCTTGACCGTTTCTACCTGTACGGATTCAAAAGCTTGATGCACCAGGTATAATAACCCGGCAACGGACAACTCATGTGTATCAGCTACGATTACGTTAGGTGCAGACATCAGGCATTTTATCCTCAGTCTGCAAATAACAGCAAGTCCCTTGAGAAATTAAAGCTTATTTAGACTAAATATAAATAAATGATTTAACAGGTCTATTTTCAGGATGAAGTTACAGCACCAAACCGGTCTATTTGCTCGTCATTCTGTAGGTAAGGGCACCCGATGGACATTTCTTTACCTGCTCAATAATTTCTTCAGTCGTTCCGCCTTCAGGCTTTATCCAGGGACGTTCCTTGTAGTTGAAAACTCCGGGCAAGCCTCTCCAGCATTTTTCAGAGTGCTGGCAGTTTTCAGCCTGCCAAATGATGGTCACTTCGCCATTGCTATACTCTTTTATCTTGTCGGCCATATTGAATTATCTTATTCTGGTATCTATTGGGTTGGCTTTTGAAAGAAGCTTGTGGATGGGGCAGCTATTGGCAACAGAAGTCAGCCTTGGCAGCTGTTCCGGTGTATGTCCTTGCAGTACTACCTGCCGCCGGAAGGTGCCTATACCATCAATAGTTTCGTAAACCACGTTCACCGATTTCACCGATGCCTCCCACCCTTTGTGCTGGATATACATCTGCAACGTGATAGTGGTGCAGGCAGCAAGGCTTGCACAAACAAGTTCGGTGGGAGTAGGGGCGGTATCTCCCCCTCCTTTTTCTTCGGGTTCATCGAGCAATACTTCGTGCTGGCGAATTTTTGCACTCACCTGAAAATTTGTGTTGTTTGGAGTTGCTGTTGCTTCTGCCATGGGTGTTATTTAAATCGTGCTTGGTTTTTCTCATTCATCAAGTCATGGTACTCCTTGTGTTTTTTCAAAAATGCTACCACAAACGGACAGAGCGGTACCAGTTCGTGGCCTTCTTTTCTAATAATGTCCAGTGCTTCTTTCACAATTTTACTGGCCACACCTTTTCCTCTTAACGACGGATCAACCTCTGTATGAACAAGGAACATTTGATTAGTTGATTTCTTAAACGTGTATTCTATCACAGACAGAACACCATCAATCTCTAACTCAAACCTCTTTTTGTCGGGGTTATTGATAGTCTCATAAGCGTCCAGGTTCATAACACGTCTCTTAATTCGGGGTTCTTATCAAATACGGACCTGGCAAAGGGGCAAAGAGGGATGATGCTAATCTTCTTTGCTCTGGCATAAGCTACGGCGCTTTCTACCATTAGCCTACCTGCACCCTGACCACGCAATTCGCCGTCCACTTCGGTGTGGTCGATAATGATACGATCTGTGCCAGCCTTGCTATAGGTCATCTCGGCCATTTTGCGACCTTCGATTTCTATGTAGAATGATCCTTTTGAGTCTTCTTCCCGTTGTTTTACTTCTAGCATGGTTGTAAGATATTAAAAAGGCTGGCAGATCAATCCGCCAGCCGTAACTGATTTAGTTCATTGGCACTTCCATGAGCAACACCTCCGCATTGGTGGAAGCAGTTAGCTTACTCAGTTCGGTTTCCCACACTCCGAAGCCATCTCGTTTTCCCAGTTTCTGCCCGTCCACTTCTACATCGCCTTCCAGAATAAAGTAGTAGAGCCCATTGCCTTTTCCTTTTACCTGATAGTCGAGCGACTTGCCTGCGTCCAGTTTGGTCATGCTAAACCAGGCGTTTTGGTGTACCCAAACACCTTCATCATCCGCATTGGGCGACAACACCTGCTGCCATGCATTGTGTTTTTTGTCAGCGTCCAGGGTGATCTGGTCATAGCGGGGTGTCACATCCTTTTTGTTGGGGAACATCCAGATTTGAAGGAATTTCACTTCTTTGTCTTTGTGGAAGTTCTTCTCACTATGGTAGATGCCTGTGCCGGCACTCAGTACCTGCACATCTCCCTGCCTTATCACCTGTTTGTTCCCCATGCTGTCCTGATGCTCAAGGTCGCCTGACAATGGAATGGAGATGATTTCCATATTGTCGTGTGGGTGAGTGCCAAAGCCCATGCTACCGCTAACGGTGTCATCGTTCAAAACCCTTAAAACACCAAAATGCAATCTTTCAGGATCGTAGTATTGTGCAAAACTGAAAGTGTGATAGGAATTGAGCCAACCGTGGTTAGCATGTCCTCTCGTATTGGCTTTGTGCAAAATAGTTTTCATTTTTTGGTTCTCCTCTCAGAACTAAAGTTAGTTTTTAATCTCTTTTGTCCAATTTTCATACATTTATATGTATGTACATACAAATACGTGTTGGCAAGGAAAAAGTTGTTTTTAAGGGCGTTTTAATTTGTTGCTTACGCTTTTTTCATATCTCTGCATTGTAATCGGCTTTTAAAGAGTTGCAGAGGAGATTCATGTACTTTGCCGTGACTTTAGTGAGTTGGACTCATAGTAGTTCTTATCTTTAATAGATTTCTATGAACATACTACTGGTAGAAGACGAAGCAAAGGTAGCATCATTTATCAAGCAGGGGCTTGAAGAGCAGGGCTATGTGGTTGACCTGGCTACTGACGGGCAAATGGGCCTAACGTTATTTCTAAAGGGAGCTTACGACGTCGCAGTCCTGGATGTGATAGTCCCCTTTATCAGCGGGGTAGAACTTTGTCGGGCTATAAAGAACAACAAACCCTCACTGCCGGTAATCATGCTCACTGCTTTGGGTACCACCGAAGACAAAGTCAACGGTTTTGAGGCTGGTGCCGACGACTATCTGGTCAAGCCTTTTGAATTCAAGGAGCTTTTACTCAGGCTCAAAGCACTCACCCGTCGAAGCCAGAGAGAGGAAGTAGTCTCTCATGTGCTGACAGTAGCTGACTTGACCCTAGATCTCGACAAAAAGGTGGCTCACCGGGGGAACAAACAAATAGACCTGACTGCCAAGGAATTTGGTTTGCTCGAATACCTGATGAGGAATAAAGGCAGAGTGGTGTCAAAAATGGATATTTCAGAGAAGGTGTGGGACATAGATTTTGATACGGGCACCAATGTGGTAGAAGTATATATCAATATCCTGAGGAAAAAGATAGACAGAGACTTTGAGGACAAGCTCATCCATACCCGGATAGGGATGGGGTATATTTTTGAAAAAGCCTAATGCAAATCAGGGACAAGCTTACCTTCCTTTTCTTGCTGATAGTGGCGCTGATCATGGGCGCTTCTTCGTTAGCTATCTACTACTTATCGGCTCAGTACCGCAAACAAGAGTTTTATGAAAGGATAGAAAACAAAGCCAGAAATGTGGCCAAACTGCTTATTGAAGTAGAGGAGGTGGATGCAGAGCTGCTGCGGAAGATTGAGGAGAACAACCCGGTGAGCTTGCCAAATGAGGAGATTACCATTTTCGACTATCAAAATCAGGTGCTGTATAGTTCAGAAGGGGTGCAGACAGTGGAGGTGAATGAGGCTCTACTGAACAGGATCAGGCTTGAGGGGGAAGTCAGATTTGTATTCGGAAATCAGGAAGTGCTTGGAGTGCTTTTTACGGACCAATATGACAGAGTGGTGGTGGTGGCTTCGGCTACGGATATTTTTGGCTATCGAAAACTGAACAACCTGCGCAATGTGCTTTTCATCGTTTTCGGCGCAGGTCTGCTTTTTACCTTCATATCAGGGCGAATTTTTGCACAACGTACCCTAAGTCCTATTTCCCGGGTAATCGCCCAGGTCGACGCCATTGGTATCAGTAACCTGAGCAGCCGGGTAGACGAGGGAAATCAAACTGATGAGCTGGCGCAGCTGGCAGGCACATTCAACGACATGCTCGACAGGCTGGAAGAGGCCTTTAAGCTCCAGAAGAACTTCATTGCCAATGCCTCGCATGAGTTGCGAACGCCACTTACTGCTATTACCGGCCAGCTTGAAGTGACCTTGCTGAGCGACAGAACTGCCGAAGATTACAAGCGCACCGTAAATTCTGTTCTTGACGATATCAAGAACCTGAATTATCTGTCTAACCGGCTGCTCCTGCTTGCGCAGGCGAGCTCCGAGAGTGTTGAAAGCTCTTTCGGTTCCATCAGGGTGGACGAGCTTCTCTGGCAAAGCGCTGGTGAGCTCCAGAAAAGAAATCCATCATACAAGGTCTCAATATCGTTCAACGAGGATTTGGAGGATGATCAGATGACCATCGTAGGCAATGAGCAGCTGATAAAAACAGCTTTACTCAATCTGATGGACAATGGGTGCAAATATTCTGACCCTCATGAGGTGCAGGTAAGCGTTGAACCAGACGGAGGACAGCTGGTGTTGACTTTCCGGGATTTTGGCATCGGCATAGACGAAGAAGAGCAGGAGTTGATTTTCGAGCCTTTCCACCGGGGAAGCAACGCCCAAAACATCAAAGGCCATGGCATTGGGCTGTCGCTGGTGCAAAGAATAGTGAAACTGCACGAGGGCACGCTCACACTTATCTCAAAAAAGGGCAAGGGCAGCACTTTTACCCTAACGCTTCCGGTCGAGAAAAAAAATTAATGCCATTTTAATCTCGCACTAATAGGGCCTTTAGATGACCGCCGTACAATTGCATCATAAACATCAAAAGTATGAGCGAGTCATCATCAACATCGAGAATTAAAGTCACAGCTTATGTAATAGCCGGGCTTTTGTTTGTAAGCCTTTTTATTGGCGCCCACTATATCACTCTGAACAAGGAGGCGGTCGCCAGTCTTAACGAGGAGAAGCTTAAATCTGAAGCATTGCTTTCAGAGAAACTTCAACTTCAAAAAGAGATTGATAAGTTTAAAAAAGAGATAGCCTCTCTGACAGGCAAAAATGCCAATCTTGATCATCTCCTGGCTCAGGCGAACGATAACCTGGCTCAGAAGGAAGCGCAGCTAAGCCAGATCAAACGGAGCAATGGCTCTATTGCAGAACTGAACAGGCAAATAGCTGAGTTGAAAGCTTTGAAGTCAGGTCTTGATTCGCAGATTGCCAGCCTTAACGGAGAAATCAGCAAGCTTCGGGATGAAAACGGCAACCTGAGAAAAGAGAACGCCAATGCTAATGCTATGATTGCTCAGTTGGAAATGGACAACAAAGTCCTTACTGAAAACATGGGTCTTCTTACTGCTTTGACCGAGGATAACCTTGTGCTCGTCACCAAAAAGAATGAAAAATTAACGGTAAGAGCTAAGAAAGCCAAGAAAATCAACTTCGTGTTCGACGTGCCACAGAGTGCTCTTGGTGGCCTTGAGTTCAAAGTAGTGTCTCCTGGTTCAAAAGTTTATTCCAAAGCCGATGGTACTGTTTCACACCACCTCTTGCAGGGAGATGGCAACCCTGTCGCAAGCCTAGGAGTTTATCCGGGCCAGTTTGAGATGGTTCAACGGGTAGAAATGGTTTTTACACCTAAAGAAAAATTGACCACCGGAATTTACAAGATCGAGGTGTATAACAAAGGTACTAAGCTGGGTCGCATGCAGGTGAAGCTGGATTGACCCCAGAAAGATAATATAGGTTGATTAGGTTAGGTTCCTGATTGAAAAGCGCTGGGTTTCCCAGCGCTTTCTTTTTTCCCAGCCTGTTATTTTTCGGCTACCGGCATCCTCACCCAATAAATATCTCCCCTTCCATTGCCAGGGGAACTGATCTGCCCGACAAATCCTTCGTATGTTAGAGAGCCTTCCGTCTGATCGGATGATTTGACTTTTTCACTGGTAAAGAAAAGCCACTGGCCGTCGGGAGAAACGTAAGGGCAATAGTCGAGCCTGGGGCTGTTAATGGCATCACCCATGTTAACTGCCGGCTGCCACTTTCCTGCAGCATCTTTTCTGCTAATGTATAAATCGCCACCTCCCTGGCTACCTTCCCTTTGCCAGGATCCGAAAATGATAAACTGTTCGTCCGGGTCAACGAAGGCGTTGTATTCGTCGGTGGATGAATTGACCGTAGAGTCCAATGGCTCAGGTGCCGTGAACTTGCCATTTTCAAATTTGGAAAAAACGATATCTTCTCCTCCCATGCCACCTTCTTCCAGCCTGAGTGTGAAATAAAGGTTGCCGCTTTTGGCGACAGACGGGTAATACTCATGGCCATCGGAATTCACAGGCGCTCCCATATTTTTGGCTTCCGACCAGCTGCCGTCCTTTTGCTTTTCGACATACCAAATATCAAAGTCTTTGTCGGGCCCACTATCCGTTAGCGACCGCCTTGAGGCAAAATAAAGCTTCGACCCATCGGGCGAGAAGGCAGGTTCAATGTCATAACTATTACCAGAGAAAGAAGCAATCGCCGGGTCTTCCCATCGCCCTCCACTATACTTGCGCATTACTATCACACTCTTTTGGACGCCCACCAGAGAATAGTAGATTTCAGTTCCATCAGGGGAAATCGCAAAATCTCTTTCATTATTACCAGTTGAGACATTCGCAGGAGCAAACATTTCAGGAGTGGTGCCTGGCGTTGACTGGCCAAGGTATTCCCACGGCTTTTCAGGCTGGCCTTTACAACCGACGATCAGCGCAAAAAGAAGCAAATAGCGATTCATGGTGATAGATTTAGCGTCGTTAGGTTAATTCCTGCTGCGTTTCTTTCGGGCAGCCTTTCATAGAACAACCCACTGGCAATTGAGCCGTATTTGGGGCAAAGGTTCCTTTAATGTGCAGTCAGGCATCGTACACGCCGGAATGCCGCCATTCATTTCAACGCTTTTGAGAATTTTATTCCTGACATCTGCGTTAATTTGCAATTGATATGAAGGACGGCCAAAGTTTTGGGTGACATATTACAAGAAGATTGATGAACAACGGAGCAGTTGCGGCCACCATGGCCAACGAAACCACCAACAAAGCCACATTTTCCATTTTGGTGGCTCTTAGTATTTCACACCTGTTGAACGACACTATGCAGTCGCTGATCCCATCCATTTACCCGATGGTGAAGGAGAATTATCAGCTCACATTTAGCCAGATTGGCTTGATTACACTTACGTTTCAGCTGACTGCCTCCCTGCTTCAGCCTGTAGTGGGTGCATTTACAGATAAGCGGCCACAGCCATTTTCACTTGCTGCTGGAATGGGCTTCACCCTATTAGGGCTGCTGGGTATGTCTATGGCCGGAAGCTTCACTATGATTCTTGTGTCAGCGGCTTTTATAGGCCTGGGTTCATCTGTTTTTCATCCGGAAGCCTCCCGCATGGCGCACATGGCTTCCGGCGGCCGTCATGGAATGGCTCAGTCGTTGTTTCAGGTGGGAGGCAATGCGGGAAGCTCCCTTGGGCCGTTGCTGGCAGCGTTGATCATTGTCCCGCTTGGGCAATTTCACGTCATATGGTTTTCTCTGCTGGCCTTGTTGGCGATGATTATATTGGCCAACGTCGGCAAATGGTACAAGTTTCAGTTGGTGGTTAAGAGCAGGAAAGCCAAGCGAGCCGTTGCCGAGCCGGAGAAAATATTCGCCCTTCCGGTAAAGAAGGTAGTTTGGTCGTTGACTATTTTGTTATTGCTCATTTTTTCCAAGTATATCTATATGACCAGCATGAGCAGCTATTTTACTTTTTACCTGATTCAAAAATTTGATGTGTCGGTAAAAGCATCGCAGCTGTACTTATTTATGTTCCTTTTTGCTGTTGCTGCCGGCACCTTCCTGGGAGGCCCCATGGGAGATCGGTTTGGTCGCAAGTATGTGATCTGGTTCTCGATACTTGGCGCAGCGCCTTTTACACTGATACTGCCTTACGCCAGCCTGTTCTGGACGGGAGTATTAAGCGTAGTTATTGGACTCATATTGTCGTCAGCTTTCTCCGCCATTCTCGTTTATGCCCAGGAGTTGGTGCCTGGGAAAGTGGGCATGATTGCCGGACTGTTCTTTGGCCTGGCTTTCGGTACCGCCGGCATCGGGTCGGCCTTGCTCGGGGAACTAGCTGATAGAACCAGCATTGAATATGTTTTTGCTATTTGTTCTTTCCTGCCCCTGCTGGGCATTATAGCTGTGCTCTTGCCGGGCAGAAAGGAGCTCCAGGCTGGTTAATATTTGGGATGTTTGGCAGTGACCGGTACCGTCCGCTGGCGGGCAAAACAGCTTTGTAGCTGGAAATAAAATATTTGCAATTAATTGACTGTCAGTTAATTAAATTATGGAACGATGATTGCAAAAGCGCCGACAAAGTAAAACCACTATCACTATGTTGACGAACTTCTTGAAATCAGCACTCCGCAACAGCCTGCGGCACAGAGGCTACACACTGATCAATGTCCTGGGCTTGTCGGTAGGCCTGGGAGTGTTTTTGATCCTCATGTTCTATATCAGATATGAGCAAAGCTTCAACTTGTATCATTCGAAAGCTGATAAGATTTATAGAATTGTAGAAAGTGGGACTACTCCTGAAGCGGGAGAAGTGAAAACTATTTTCACGAACTGGGCCATGGGAGGGGCGTTGAAAGCTGAGTTTCCTGAGGTAGAGAACGTCGCCAGGGTGTTTATTTTTGGCGGTGCTATGCACACAATCGGCGAGAAGAAATTTCTGGAGCGAAATTATTATGTAGTTGAGAAGTCATATTTTGAGGTGTTTGACCACCGATTCACAGCAGGAAGCATCGCCCAGGATGTTGGAAACAATGGTGTGGACCTGATCTTGACTCATTCGGCAGCCAAAAAGTATTTTGGTGCTGAGAACCCTGTTGGCAAAATGATTGACTCTGACCGATTTGGCTCCTGTAAGGTGGTGGCTGTGATAGAGGATGTGCCAAAAAATTCAAGCTTTCAACCTGATTTCTTTTATCTCGCCGACATAAAAATGTGGAGCGAAAATTACCAAAGATATTTCGCAAGCTGGGAGCCTCGAAATTGCGGCACTTTTCTGGTGCTAAATGATCAGTCGGCGGTTGCCTCTGTCATGCAAAAGAAGGAAGCGTTTCTGAAAGACAACCTGGGAGAGCAGTGGGAGACAAGGGATTTTGAGTTGCAGCCACTTACGGATGTGCACCTCAGGTCTGTAGACATTGACACTCCCACGCAGCATGCCAAGGGTAATCAGCAATACATCATTATTTTCGGGCTCATTGCAGTTTTTGTGCTAGTCATCGCTGTCATCAATTACATCAACCTGGCCACCGCAAGAGCTATTTTCAGGCGTAAGGAGGTGGGTATTCGCAAAGTGGTTGGTGCATCGAAGGGGCAGCTGATAAGCCAATTTTTAGTGGAGTCGATGTTGGTTTCAACTGTGGCATTAATTGCCGCATTAGGGCTTATCGAACTGGCACTTCCCTGGTTCAATAGTCTTACTGAAAGAACTATCGAGATCCCTTATCTTCAGCAGCCTTTCATCCTTGTTGCAATCTTCAGTGTGAGCACTATAACGGGCATCTTTTCCGGCTTGGTACCTGCTTTTATTATTTCAGCGTATCAACCGGGCCAGGTGCTGGGCGGGCACTTTCAAAAGGTTGGTAATTTGATATCCCGAAAAGTATTAGTGGTCTTCCAATTCTCTTTGTCCATTGTTCTGATCATTGCTACCGCTGTGGTGTATAATCAAATGGACTATGTACAAAACCGGGATATGGGATTCGACAAAGAACGAAAAATGGTGATTGATATTAACTCAGGAAATGTCCGGAGAAGCTTCAGAGCCATGAAGAGCGAGTTTGCAGCGCACCCTGATGTTCTGAATGTGGCGGCAGTAAGCCGGGTACCTGGTGAGTGGAAATCACTGCCAGCTGTTTCTGTGACAAAGATGGCAGGCGAAGACCCCCAACTGATGCGTTTTATGGGTTTTGACCCTGATGCACTTGAGACGTTCGATATCAAATTAACGGTGGGGAGCAATTTTTCAGGTAACGACCAGTTAGATTCTCTCCATGTTTTACTCAATGAAAAAGCAGCTGCAATGCTCGGGGGTGAAGGCATCGTTGGTGAGAGGATTCAGTTTCACGACGGGGAAGAATCCATTACTTTCCAGGTAGTCGGGATCGTGGAAAACTTCAATTTCGAGTCCCTTTATCAGGAGATTGGCCCCATGGTGATTGGCCCGTGGAACAATGTGATAATGTCTATCGACTACTTCGTGCTCAACACCAAAGGCGACCCGTCTAATGTACTGGAACATGCAAGTGCTGTGCATGATAAGTTTGCTCCTGAGGGTTCCATCGAATACAATTTTCTTGACCAACAGTGGGAACGGTATTATAGGGATGATGTGAAGAGAGGAACCGTCTTTGCGCTGGCGGCGGGGTTGGCAATTTTTATTGCCTGTCTCGGCCTGCTTGGCCTGGCCAGTTTCGCAACCTCACTGCGGCTGAAGGAGTTTGGCATCAGGAAAGTGCTGGGAGCCTCCAACCAGCAGCTGGTCTACCTGATCTCAAAAGAGTTTCTGTTGCTGGTGCTGATTGGTTTCGCATTGGGCAGCCCACTGGCCTATTGGCTGATGGACAAATGGCTAAGCAGCTTCGCCTACGCAGAAGGGCTTTCGGTATCAACATTTGCAGTAACCGGACTTGTGGTTGCCCTGATAGCGTTGCTTACCGTTGGCTACAAGTCTTTGCAGGCTGCCCGCCGCAATCCGACCGCCTCTTTGCGAAATGAGTAAATAAGTGATGACAGTTTGACGTGCAACCTTTTTGGTCGACCTATGTCTTTTGTCATAAATAGGTTAATCACTCTAAGTCAAAAACTATGAAATTACTCAACAAACCAGGATTAACTGTAGCCTTACTGTTTATGGTGGTGGGAATGGCAACAGCACAGCAGAAGGTAGACAGAACGTTCAGTGGTATTAATAAAGTAACTATGAGCATTTCGTCCGGCGATGCCTTTTTTGAGAAATCTGCGGATGGTAAAGTATATGTGGCATTGGAGCATGATATAGACGACTATGAGCCTACTATAGAGCAAAAGGGGTCTACGCTCGTGATCAATGAGGAGAAGATGAAGAACCGGAGAAGCTGGAGTGGAGACTCAAAATGGACAATTAAGGTGCCGGATGAAGTTAACATCAGCTTCAATACTGGTAGCGGCGATGTGCAAATTAGTGGGCTGATGGCTGACCTAAGCACTAATTCGGGCTCTGGAAACACCAGAATTGAAAACTCGGATGGAAAAATCAGAGTGAACACCGGGTCTGGTAATATCAGAGCCAGAGAGTCTAAAGGAGATCTTACATTTAATGCCGGTTCTGGCAATATCGACTTGTACGCTGTCAATGCTGAAGTGAGCGCCAATGTGGGAAGTGGAAATGTGAGTGCTGAAAAGTTGACGCTTTTAGGAAAAAGCTCATTCAATTCGGGCTCTGGCGACGTGGAGGTGTCCTTAGCTGCCACGCCAGCTTATGATATATCGGTTAACAGTGGCTCAGGAGATTCAACGCTGGACTTTGAAGGGAACAAGATTGAGGGTGTGGTAGTGATGGAAGCCAATAAAGACAATGGCGATATTGACGCCCCTTTTGATTTTGACAGTACGGAGGAGGTAGGAAATGGTCGTAACACGACTGTGAAGAAAACAAAGAAAATAGGTTCTTCTGATGTAAGAATAAAAGTCAGCACGGGCTCTGGTACTGCCGAAATCAAAAGCTAAGCAGAAGTTTTTAATTGCGCTGGAGAAATGGATGTCAGGTCATGTGACCTGACATTTTTTTTTATGATTTTCTCAGGACATAGACTCCCCCAATAACCAGGAGCACTCCGAAACCAAGATAGATGTAGGCGGTAGTTGCGCTAGTTTCATTTTTAGCAGAAAGCTCCAACTTGCCCACTTTCAACGATGCCGATGAATTCTGGAGCTGGGTTACACCTTCATATCCCAGGTATACACCACCTGCGATGAGTAAAATACTGATAATTTTCTTCATAGCTATTGAGTTTGTAGGAGTTGCAAGGTACATAACGAACAGCGGATCACAAGAATTGTGCGGAGGATAGTCGCCGGAGAAAGCATTTAAGGGTTATTTGTCCTTTTTGCCTTTGGTTTTGGTCTGATTTGGTTCTTGTTTTTCAGGTCTGGGAAAAGCCTTGTATTCCTCCCGGAGTTCGGGACTGTCATTGAAGCAGACTGGGCTGGAAGGTTTTGGGCTAGTTTTTTTTCTGTTATCTTTCATATAGCTCATCACGAGTAAAACTTGAATTTCTCGTCTGAACACCAATTTGAGATTGAAGGGTTTTAAGTTTTTGACTAAGAGAGTGGTTGTCGCCTGTCACCATCTTTTTTAGAAACTGAACAACCACTTCATTTAATGTTGTTCCATGTTTTTCAGCATAAGCTAAACTCTTCTCATAGAGTTCGTCGGCTATCTTAATGTTTATACTCTTCATGATTCTTTGCGCTGAATATAAGATACCAAATTTTTCTCAATTCTGACTTTGATTCCAGAGGAAATGATTGAAAACGGCTCTAATGTCATTATAGCTATAGTCATCGCCTAGCTGAACCTTGATAGGAGTGGCGCTGAAATTCTCAGCCTTTTGAACCAATGGAAGTATTTTTTCCACTTTTTCTACTGGAACAAGATCAAAAATGGAGAGCTCTCCCGTCTTGATAAAATCGATCAGGTGGACTTCGATAGTGCCCACGGCCAATCCTCTTTCCTCGGCTATATCAGCAATGGACTTGCCCTTTTTGAACAAGTCCATTGATGTTTGCTTACTGTCGCCTACCTTGGCTTTGGGCAGCCGGGGAGGAGGCGGAAGCTTCTCAGCTACTTCCCTGTGATGTTTGTCGGCTTGCTGCAACACCTGGCTGCTGTCGATTCCCTCGCTTAAGCCTTTGGTTAGCAGCAGGGCCTGTTCAATCAATTGTTGCCGGGCAAGCAACTGCACCTGAAGTGCGTGTAGTTCTTTCAGGTACTTTTTTATACGCTGCTTTTTCATCATTGAAGCGATATGAGCTTTCAGGGGCTCGAAGACTTCTTCAGCCATTCGCTTATCGAAATAAGCCTGTGCAGCCGACATGCGTTCGTGGAGCTGAGCGTATCTGTCTTGCTCTGCGTGGGGCAACAAGCCTTGAAGTTGGGCCAGGAACTTATCCGCCACATCTTTGTGACCAAGCGTGGTTTGCACCATTTTACTGAACAACTCAACTGCTTCTTCTTTATTGGGCACCTGGCGGCCATCAAAGCCCTTGTAGAAATCGGTCACTTCCTGGCAAATAGGCTGCCATTGGAAGGTGGTCATCAATTTATTTTCGATGAATGTCTTTTGTTCTACTTTTAGCAGTGGAGAAAGCGATGCTTCGTTCTCAGACTGAGAGACAAACTCATTGACTTTTTCGTCGCTTAAGATGCTTTGAGGAGGAATAGCCGAGCGCAAAACCAGCCCTTCCATATTGGTCAGTCGGCTGAGGGCCACGTACACTTGCCCGGAGGCAAACGACTGCCCGGCGTCGATAATGGCTTTATCAAACGTCAAGCCCTGGCTCTTGTGAATGGTGATGGCCCAGGCCAGCCTCACAGGATACTGCTTGAACCTCCCCATAATTTTTTCGTCAATGCTGTTCTTTTCGCTATTGAAAGAATAGTGCATGTTCTGCCATTCTTCCTGCACCAGCCGTATAGTCGAATTGTCTTCCGGCGTCGAAACAATGATCTTGTCGTTGTCAATACTTTTGACGATGCCTATTTTACCATTATAGTACTGCCTTTCTTCTCCCTTGTCGTTCCTGATGAACATCACCTGAGCACCGACCTTCAATTGCAGAATCTCATCGGCAGGATAGGCCCTGTCGCTGAATTCACCTTCCACTGACGCTTTGAAATTGTAGGTCTTGCCAGGCAGCTTTAAGAGTTCTTCTTCGTTGATGGCATGCGCTTTATGGTTATGGGAGGTGAGAGTTATATAGTTTTCTCCTTCAGGAATTCTGAAGTCAGGAATGAAACGCCTGTTGAGCATGGCCAGCTGTTCTCTGGTAACGGTGTTGGTTCTGATGCCATTGAGTAGGCCAATGAAGTCCTTTTCCGTTTGGCGGTAAATCTTCTGCAATTCAATGCGCAAGACAGATGCTTCGGACATTACGTGGGCATCAAAAAAGAAAGGGCTTTTGTAGTGCTCCTCAAGCAAAGTCCACTCATGGTCTTGCACCACTGGCGGTAGCTGATACAGGTCGCCTATCAAAAGCACCTGCACGCCACCAAATGGCTCGTGAAATCGCCTGCGAAAATGACGAAGGATCTGATCGATGGCATCGAGCATGTCGGCACGCACCATGGATACCTCGTCGATGATCAGCAGCTGAAGCTCTTGCATCAACTTACGTTTGTTGCTGTGCATTTTCATTTTTTGAAACAGCGATAGCTTGTCGTGAGCGCCGTCGGTTTCCTGCCCCGTCCAATTGCGCTTGATAGGAAGGAAGGGCCCAAATGGAAGCTGAAAAAAGGAGTGCATGGTGACCCCGCCTGCGTTGATAGCGGCTACACCTGTGGGTGCCACTACCACATAGTTTTTCCCGGTGGTTTCTACAATGTGTTTTAAAAAAGTGGTCTTTCCCGTGCCAGCCTTTCCGGTCAGAAACAAGTGTCTGCTGGTATGGTTGACAAAAGAGGCTGCCAGCTGGAAAAGCTGATTGGATGTGTCTGAATTCTTCATGGAGATCGTGAAGTTAAGAAAGTTGTAAAAAGAAACTGGCCGATCAGTTGACCGGCCAGCATTTAAAGTTGATAGCATTATTTCGATGAGCTTCTGTCGCCCAGGAGGAGGAGCTCATTTAGCTGCACTTCGGTAATGTACTTCATGTTACCTTCTTTGTCTTCGTAGCTGCGGTGCACCAGCTTGCCTTCCGCCACCAGCTCCGAACCCTTGTCCGTGTACTTCTCGACTATTTCAGCCACCTTGCCCCAGGCCACTACCTGATGCCATTGCGTTTCTGTTATTTTTTCACCTTTCGCATTGCGATAGCTCTCATTGGTAGCCAGGCTGAACCTTGCCATTTTCTTTCCACTGTCTGTGGTGCGCACTTCTGCTTTGGCACCCATGTTTCCGATCAACTGCACTTTGTTTTTTAAAGCGTACATAACTGTAATTGTTTTGGTTAAAAATTTTTATCTCAGTCGGAAGGCGTTGGCTTAGTTGCTTTTGCCGAACCGACGATACAAAGGTGCAGGGAGCCAAAAACGAAAGCCGGTTTCTAGTCGTTTACATTCGATAGTAGTCGTTTGTAAACGTTTACAAACGTTTGTTTTCGGATAATATTGGTGTTATATTGGTGGGTAAACTATTTGATAATGAGTGAAATAGTAGATTCAAAAACCTGCCTGGCTTGTGGGAAACCTTTGCAGGGAAGGATTGATAAGAAATTTTGCGACGACTATTGCCGCAATACTTATAACAATCAAACGAAGTCGGCCAGCAACAACCTCGTTCGGAATATCAACAATGCTTTGAAGAAGAACAGGAACCTTCTGGAAGCTATCGTGCCAGAGGGCGAGGTGATGGCCAGGGCCCACAGAGACAAACTGACGCAGGGGGGCTTCCAGTTTCGCTACATGACGCATACCTATACGAACCGCAAAGGCAATATCTATTATTACTGCTACGATTATGGCTACCTGCCGCTGGAAAACGACTGGTTTTTGGTGGTGAAGGGGAGGGAAGAGTAGCTTCACTGGTAGTAACCTCGGATAAATCCAAGGTTATATGGATTGATCGTCGGTGTAGGTGGGTTTTGATTCTTCGGATCCACCCAGAATAAATTCAGGGTTTGGAAAATGGCTCGTGCCTACGGCACTTTGATTATGGTGATCTAATTGCCAGTGCCATCGGCACGGTTTTCTAGACAGCCTAGACTTTATTCGAGGCTGATTGGTGATAATGTGCAGCTTTGCAGAGGGTAACCTTGGATAAGTCCAAGGTTACGGGTATCGATCGTACCTACGGCACTTTGAGTATGGTAATCCAATTTGCCAGTGCCATCGGCACGGTTTTCTATGCAGGCTTGAATTTATTCAAGGCTGATTGGTAATGATGATGTGCGGATTTGAAGAGTGTAACCTGGGATGAATCCAAAGTTACGGTCATATGTCGTACCTACGGCACTTTGAGTACGGCGATGCAATTGATTAGTGCCATCGGCACGGTTTTCTACCTTGCTTGGAATTTATTCCAAGCGAAATGTCAAATTGGTTCTTTAAACAAATATTCCCTGTCATAATCAATCTCGAATCGTTCCAGAAATTCGATGTATTCTTCAATGAAGCCCTGTTTGTTGTGATGGGCTTCCTGGTTTTTGATGTAGTTGAACACATTGTTCACCTGTGATTGATTGTATGAAAACGCACCAAAGCCGCCTTGCCATTCAAAGCGCTGTGGGGTGAGCTTGTTGTCATTGATCCATTTCGATGATTTGGCCTTGGCAGACTTCATTACTTCGGAAAAGGCCAAAGACGGTTTTAACTGGAAAAAGCAGTGCACATGATCATCCACTCCATTGACAATGATGTTCTTGCATCCAGCCTCGTTGATCAGATTACCAATCACCCCCATTAAGTCAGCTCTCCATTCTTTTTGGATGAGCGCCTGACGAAATTTCACGGCAAAAACAGTTTGGATATAGACTTTATTGTAGGTGTTAGGCATAGGATTTTGCTATCACTGATGGTTTAAAATACAGATATCCTGATGATTGAACAAATAGATTGCCCGCAGATCTTCTAGTAACTAAATAGGCTTGTAACCTTTCTCCTCAACCTAAGTACTTACTCCAGGCCGAAGGGAGGGCGAGTAACGAAAGTTGCGTGGTTCCTGCAACCCTTTTCTTTCGGACTTGTCACTGGAAATGTACTAGTCAAAAACTCAAACCCATGCTCAAAAATTTTCTTATCGTTGCCATTCGTAGCCTTGGCAAAAACCGGCTCTATTCGATTATTAATATTTCAGGGCTTTCGGTAGGGTTCACGTGTAGCCTGCTCATCTTGCTGTGGGTAGCCGACGAAACCTCGTTCGACTCCTTTCACCCCAAGGCTGACAGGCTGTATCAGGTATGGGGAAACGCCGAGTTTGATGGTAAAATCAACTCGTGGCGGTCGGTGCCATTGCCGACTTATGAGGCATTGAAGGATGCTCACAGTGGCATCGCCAACACCACCGTGGCCGACTGGGGCGGCAACCACCTGCTTAAGGTCGGAGAAAAGAGAATGATGCAGCAGGGCTATTATGTCGGGGAAGAGTTTTTGGAAATGTTTGAGTTTCCACTGCTAGTAGGAGATGCTGCAACTGTGCTGGACGACCCGTCTTCAATTGTCATTACAACGTCTTTGGCCAAGTCACTTTTCGGCGATGCAGACCCAATGGGGCAGGTCATTCGGGTGGACGATAAGAGTTCATTGAAAGTAACTGGTATTCTCAAAGACATACCCAATAACTCTTCCTTTGAGTTGGAATACCTGATGCCCTGGAAGCACAGAGAAGCTATCAATCCCTGGGTAGTTGAAAACAAGACCAACTGGGGCAACTACTCTTTTCAGGTATACGTGGAGTTAGTGGATGCATCGAAGCGGCCGGAGGTGGTGGCTGGCATCGAAAATATGCTTTATGAGCATGGAGAAACAGAACTCATTACAAAGCTGTTTCTTCACCCGCTTTTGAAGTGGAGACTGTACTCCTCATTTGAAAACGGAAAGGTCACTGGAGGCATGAGCGACTACGTAAGGCTGTTTACAGCAATCGCTATTTTTATTCTTGTTATTGCCTGTATCAATTTCATGAACCTTTCCACCGCCCGCTCCGAACGCCGGGCCAGAGAAGTAGGAATAAGAAAGAGCCTTGGCTCGAGAAAGGGGCAGTTGATTGCGCAGTTTCTGGGAGAGTCACTCTTTCTGTCAATGCTCTCGTTTTTTATTGCTGTGATCATCTCTCTTTTGGTGCTGCCAGCTTACAACAACCTGGTAGAAAAGGAACTGGTGATTGACTTCACTTCATCTCAGTTCTGGATTTACTCAATCGTTGTGGTGTTTGTAACAGGTATACTTTCAGGCAGCTACCCGGCATTTTACCTCTCTTCATTTAACCCGGTTCGCACCCTGAAGGGGTCTTTTTCTGTGGGTAAAAGTGGTGCAACACCAAGAAAGGTACTTGTTATCATACAATTTGCTTTTGCCATTATGCTGATGATCAGCACAGTGGTGATATTCAAGCAAATTGAGCTGGCTAAGAACCGGGAGCTGGGTTATAAGCAAGAGAACCTGATCACCATTCAGAACAATGAAGAGATAGCGAAAAACTACTACATCTTCAAAGAAGAGCTGGAGCAGTCCGGTTATGTAGAGTCTGTAACTCGTTCTAACAGTGCCATTACTGATATCAACTCCAACAATTTTTTGGGCTGGCCTGGTAAGCCGGAAACGCAGCGGGTGATTTTCACAACAATTGCCTGCGAATATGATTACGCCAAAACCATGGGTATCGAAGTGTTGATGGGCAGGGACTTTTCGAAGGAATTTACGACCGACACTGCCTCCATTGTTATCAACAAAGCAGCTCTTGATTTGATGGGACTGGAAGAGCCGTTGGGCACACCACTGGACCTATGGGGCGGCAAAAGGAAGCTCATTGGTGTGGTGGACAATGTGATGATGGGTTCACCTTACGATCCTGTCAAACCTATGTTCATGATTTTGGATCCCAATTGGACGGATGCCATTACCGTGAGGCTAAAAGCTACGGATGACCTGCAAGCTTCGCTGGCGGTGGTAGGCGACGTATTTAACAAACACAACCCCGCCTACCCATTTGAATACACTTTTGTCGATGTGGAATTCCAGAAAAAATTCACTACCATCAATATGACTCAAAGGCTGGCAACCATCTTTTCCTTTCTTACCATTTTTATTACGGGGTTGGGACTGTTCGGCCTTGCCTCATTCACGGCAGAGCAGAGGATCAAGGAGATTGGGGTCAGGAAAGTGCTTGGCGCTTCGGTGTTCAGTTTGGTAGCACTAATTTCAAAAGACTTTACCAAGCTTGTGCTTATCGCTTTTGCCGTGTCTGCCCCAATGGCCTGGTTCCTGCTAAGCAAGTATCTGGAGCGCTATACAATTCACACCAACATCGATTGGTGGATATTCCCATTGGTGGGGGTTGTTGCTCTCGGCTTTGCATTGGCAATTGTGTCCGACCAAGCAAGGAGGGCGGCGTTGACTAACCCGGCCAGGTCGCTGAGGAGTGAGTAGGTACTATTCAAAAAAGCCGGGAATGCTTACTTGATCAATATACCAGAAACCGTATTGGTGCCTGAAGCCAAGTAATGCATTTCCGGCAAATGAAAACTCCTCACCATCCTGTGAAAATGCGGAATAAGCCAGGTCGACGACAACCCTGGCTTTCTTCTTCTTAAGGCTAAAATCAACTTCCGTGATTTCTTCTTTCGTTACTTCAAAGTCTTTCCATGCAGCCTGAAATAGTTTTATTTTATCGACAAACGTTTCTTCCGAAACCTTCGCCTGTCCACTTTGACGCAATTCCTTGCATAGGGTGTGGCTTGCAAATTCATTCCAGTCACTTTTGAGCAGCTGATAGATAAACTCCTCTGTATGCTGCGTTAGATCGTGGTTATGATTGGGGTAAAATTCCTCATAGATAAAGTGGCTCACCATGCCATCCATACGAACATCGTCCATTTCATAATGGAATAGCTCATCGACGATAAACTTGTAAATAACACGGTCATCATAGCCATCCATATAGTCGAGGCAAACGCCATGCTCGCCCATGTAGTCAAGGAGCTCATTGAGTTTTTCGGTAATCGAGCTGCTGTCAAGATTCGCTTCGGCTTCGAAAGGCGGCTCCCCGATGAATTTGTAGACAGAAATCTTTTTAGCGTTTTTGTGAAGCTCCTCGAAGTTCTGAATGTAGTGGAGCCATTGATTTTCAATAACAGGGCTCAACTCGTTTTCTGATCCCTCAAAAAATTTGGCACCTTGTTCTGCCATCATCTTCAGCTTTAAAATGTTATTTTCCTGCTGAATTATTTCTTCGGGGGTTAGTTCGTTTTTGTCTTCCTCCATTAGATAGAAATGTTTTCTAATTTAATCTAAGAAAAAATTTTGGAAGAGAAAGCCAAAATTGGAGACGTTCTAACTTTGTTGCCTTGGCAAAGTGCCGTGTTAAACCGGTGTCTCACACCGATACGCTTGGGGGAAGTGAGTCGTGCGATTTTTGCTCACTTGAAAGCCTGACTATAGGCTAAAAGTAGCTCGATACGCCAAGCTGAACGCCACTAATCAGGGCTGGTGGATTTCCCAGCAGATCCATCTGCTGCATGTATCTGAAATTGGCTCTTAGCACAGTTTGAGCGGTTGGTCGGAAACTGATCGCAGGCACGATGGCCCAGAGGTGCTCCGATATATTGCCATCAGTTTCCTGAAACTTTCCTGCGTTCCAATCTACATACTCCAGCCTGCAGGCAATATTTAGTACGGCATTGTTGAATCCCAGCATTGGCTGACTTAGCACGGGCTGAACGACGTCAATAAATCCGCCTCTCTGCTTGTTGCCGTAAGTCTGGCTGTAGGTTTCGGGCACATCTACCATCACCCAGGCCCATTCACCCACAATATACGTTTTGCTAAATGGCAGCGTGGTGTTGACGTCTACAGCCCACACATCCAGGCGTCTTTTGTCGTCAAGTACAAGGCCATCGTCTTCAAACTTGTTAAACACCCCGCCCATGTACGACAGGCCAATTTCTCCTACCATATTGTGCCTTAGCGCAAACTTACCTGTGACCAAAGGCTGCCCATTGCTGCTTTCTTCAAACCTGTCCTTACTGGCCTTTGAAGCAGGCAGGAAAGTTTTGTTTTCAGCATTGCTAATGATGGAATCGTCGAATCCGTTGGTTACATAAGCCTCGTAGCCAAAGGCCCAGTCATTCATATATTGCTTGCCATAGAGCCCAAAGCCGACATTGCTCCAGGTGGCGGGCAGCATTTGGGTCATGGCAACCGGGCGATCCACAAACTCCCATTTTGGGCCGTCGTGATTTTGGTTGAAGGCGCCTATTGGATTCATAACCACGCCTCCCCGTAAATTAACCAGGGGATGAAAGCTGAAATCCATAGCAGCAAATTCTATGGAGATTTCTTTGCCACCTTCCTCCAACTCCAGTTCCGACAGGAACTTTATCTTTCTATGGATAGTGGATGCAACAAACAGTGTCATTCTTGGTATGCGGAACGTGTGGCCGTCAGTCACACCGTCTTCACCCATGTACTGATAATCAGCTTCGACATACCCACCAAGAGAAACGGGCATTTTTCCCATCTGAAGAAATGGCCTGTTGTAAACGGCGTCCATGTTCATTCCTTTGGCCTTTGTGGTATCAACCGGTGACCGACGCAATAAGGTGCTGTCTATTTGGGCTTGTACAGCTAAACTTAGATTGAAAAATATCAGGGTAATGAAAATGGATTTCATGAGAGGTCAATTTTTAACATATCATTCTCCTTGTTAATGAGGAATCTTCTCAGGTTTTTGTCTGCCGGGCCGTTTTGTACAGCTCCGTTACTGGAGAATTCGCTGCCGTGAGCCGGGCATTGTAGCCTGTCGCCAAACACCTGCAGTTCTGTTCCCTGGTGTGTGCATCGCATGAGTACGGCACTGAAGTCCGTGTCCGAGAACCTGTAAACACAGATCGGATATTCCAGCTTTTCATTTTGCACCACCACATATCTCCTGAATGCCTTCTCTCCCTTCTTTTCTTCTTCAAAAGAGGAGAGGGGAACCAGTAAAGATGACCCGGTTATCTGACCGGTAATGTATTTTGTTCCGGCGCAGCTTTGCAGAAGGCTTAGGCCTCCCAGCATGCCCACACAGCCAATGCCACATGTTTTGATGAATTTTTTTCTATCCATGGCTACAGTGATTTAAGAAATTTGAGGATAGCGTCTTTGTCTTCTTTGGCCAGCAGTTCAAACTGCGTTTTAATGAATTGCCCCTCACCGCCATGGAGCAGGATAGCCTCTTCGATGCTTTGTGCCCTGCCGTCGTGCAGCAGAAAATAGCTGCCACCTTGTGAGACGGGTGAAAGCCCCAACCCCCAAAGAGGCGGCGTACGCCATTCGTATGTTTCAGCGGAGCCTTCTGTGTAACCATCATCAAGCCCGGGCCCCATGTCGTGCAGGAGCAGGTCGGTGTAGGGGTAGAATTTCTTGTTGGAAAGTGCTTTGATATTCGTTTCCGGTGTTGTCCACTCTTGAACATGGCAGCTGGCACATCCAATTGACGCAAACAGCGCTTTGCCTTTCACCACGTCAGCATTTGAGCTCGCCCGGGGTATGGGCTCCTTAAGCGTTTGAAGATAAAATACCAAATCGTGGACCACCTGATCGGACACTTCCGGATCGGTTGCCAAATGTGTGTGTGGGTCAACTGGCTCGAAGGTAGTAGTAACGCCGATGTCCTGGTTATAGGCGTTTACGGTTTGATGAAGAAGGTCAATGGCGGCGGCCTTTTTCCCGAACCTGCCAATGTACTTGCCGTCAATAGCTGCATGCGTTGCGCCAGGCTGAAAGTAGGGCGGAGGAGTGATGTAGTTGGGCACGCCCGAAATCCCATCTCCGTCGCTATCGTCGGGGTCAGCATTGGCAAGGATTTGCGCATCTGTCAACGCTTCAAGGAATCCGAGGCCAGTATTGGCGGGTGGAGTAAATCTGGAGAATGTGACTCCATCAGGAAGCTGCTCTGGCTCATACCCGGGCACGGCCCTGTTCTGCAACTGTGGCCCGCCTTTTCCAATGAATGGGTTGATTCCGGGTGCAGACTGCCCAAACCGAGTAAGGGTGGTAAAAGGGTGCCCTTTGCCATCTCCGGCGTGACAGCTCCCGCAAGATGTGGCGACAAATAAGGGACCAAGCCCGTTAGCCGACGAGAATACTTCTGCATTAAAGGCAAAATCACCGTTAAGGAATCTTTTTCGCTCAGAATTGGAAAGCCCTTCCACGGGCCCATCAAGCAGCGTGTTTTCTTCGGGCGCTTCAGGAATGATTTCCTGGCAGCCACTTAGGACAAGGCAAAACAAACATAAAAAGCATAAAGACCTAGTTAATTGCATTTCGACCAACCTTTATTAATTATTAGACAAATATACTTGTTTATTTTTTAAATACAATAAAATTAATTTAGGTTAATCTAAAAATATAAAAACAAAACTACCTTTTAGAGAACGGATCAGATTATTTTTTGATGAGCCGCTGTTGCCAGCTTTGCGATGCGGTTGATAGCCGGATAGTGTAAACCCCCTTTGGTAGCAAACCGATTGATATTTCAACAGATTGCCCTGGGCCTGTCGTCAAGGATCGCCTAAGAACCTCCTGACCAGCCATATTGATGAGGGACACAACAGCGTCATTTTGCTGCTTGAGAAGTTCAACAGCTATGGTCTCACTTGCCGGATTCGGGAATAAATTGAAGATGTCCACTGCAGTTTCTATCCCGGTTACTTCCAATACCTGGTACGCCATCGACACAGAATCCGCACAGCCTTCATCATTGTGGGCTATCAGCATCACGTCATAAATCCCAGCGGAATCGAATGCCAGCAGGGGCTGCTGAGAAATGTCTACAAGGCTTCCGTTGATCATCCATTCCCACGAAGTAGCGCCTGGCGACAGGCTTGTAAAAGTGGCAGTCCTTTGCTTTTTAAGGATGAGAACCTCAGGCTCAATAAGGAAGGCTGCAGAGAAGTCGTAAGGATATATTGAAACTTCAACAGGGTCACTTTCTATAATAGAGTCGATCCCTTTTACAATTAGCTTCACAGTGTCCGTCACGTTCAAAACGTCGAATCTGCTCCCCTTGTACAGTGGCTCCCCGGTGTTTGCTGAGGTAAAAAGAAAGTTGCTCCCGTTTTCTGGCGCCAGGGTGAAGTTTTCGCCGGGGCAAACCGGGCTATCGGACACTAACGGCAGCTCCGACTTGGTGAAGCTCAGTAGTTTTGAAACTGATGAAGTACACCCCTGTTCGTTGCTGGCCACCAGCCTGACGGTAATTTCGGTTTGCTCTGCCAAAATCAACTGGCTATTCATTGTGTCTCCTATGAGGCTATCCACTAAATACCATTGGTAGCCAACGGCATTGGAGCTTTGATTGACCAGAAGGATCGCCGATTCGAACTGAGTAGTATCAGGGAGATAGGTGAAGTCAACCATGGGTTGATTTAGCTGTACAGGAACCAGGACTTTGCGGCTTTCAAAAAGGCTGTCTGCATTAGCCACGTAAAACGAAGTGTCTTTATCAAGCAGTCCGGAGGTGAAAAAGGCACCTTCGAAGACTGCAGCCTTGCTCGTTGAGTCGGTATAAACTTTTATTTTTGTAGCATTTACAGCCTGAATAGTTGCGGAAGCATTGGCGCAAATTACTATGGCATCGATGACCGGCTGTGTCGCTCTGTTAGCCACCAAAACAGTTTTAGTGGCGTTGGAAACACACCCTGCTTTGCTGCTCGTTGTTAGTGTTACGTCATAGGTGCCAGGCTCGTTGAATTTTGCCTGAGCATTTTCTAAAGTGCTTTGCGAACCATTGCCAAAGTCCCAGGCCCAGCTCACTGCTTTTTCGCTTTGGCTGGCGAGGCTGATAGTGGGGCTAACACCTGGTTCAAGCAGAACAGTGTCTGAGCTAAGGCTGAAATTGGCGTCGAGGCCGTCCATGTTAACCTGCACAGAAAACAGGTCGCCAGTGTAGTTGTTGTCGGCGTTTCGCACGAAAAAGGTGGCGGGCGATTTGATGGTGTCTGTCAGGTAGTCATTTCCGTGAATCAGCAGCGTGTCCGTGGCTCCGGCGTCGGCAAAGAAATCAAAAGAAGTGCCACCGGACAGGCTGATGGTAACCGGAGAATCCTTACAGGCCAAAACCGTGGCGATGGTTCTCGGATTGTTTTGGAATTCAGCATACCTGAGTCGGGCTCGCTGCACGGCAGTAATGAACCCATTTTTTGACTCGGCAGTAATCCAGGCAAAAGCTACTTTTTCACTTTTAAAGGCACCAAGGTTCCCAAGCTTCACGCCATTCATTTGAGCAGTGTTATTGCCTACTCCGCTTTGGCCGGCAGTTGTTTTGACCATTTCTGCACTCAGCCAGGCAAACTTAAGCGAATCGGTAAGCAGCGAGTCAGTCACGGCTATGTTTTCGTTCAGGTTATCGATGTCGGCTGCATAAAAAGTTGGCGTATTGTTTGTGAGCAGGGCTATCCCGCCATAGATGTTGTCTTCGTCAATGTAGGTAATCCCGAGTCTTAGAGAGTCGACCCATTCGGTGCGGTTATTGTCGCCGCTGCCGATGCTCCAGTTGGTGAAGAGTCCGGCATGAAGGTTTTCTATAGCATCTGCGGAGGTGTTTGTGACCCGATACTCAGTGATCATAAAGTTTCTGTCGTCAGGAGAATCCCAGGACAGCGTTTTCTGTTCCACGAGCGTTGACAGGGTTTCACTGAGGCTTGCTGTAAAGCTGTTTTCGTAGTAATTGTCGGCAACTGTTCCTCCGAATAACTTGAGGTGCTTGTCAACGGAGAAATCATTATTCCTCGTTCCGAATACGAGGTTATTGGCAACGTTGTCAGCCAATGAGGCGCCGCTATTTCCCACCAGGAAGCCAGCATGGCTTACAACACGAATATTTTGAAATGTAAACCCATTGCCTGCCTTTAAAGAGTCTTTTGTATAGCCGAGATCCCCTTTCGAATTGATGGTGAGCGATAGATTGGCTGACGAGGTAGTGGTCGAATCCGGGTGAGTGGTGAACTCAAAATATTGGGTGTCGTTGTAACCGGAAGCTTTAACTTTGGCTTTGAAAATGACCCTGGAACCAGGAGGAGTACTTTCATCCAGAATAGCAGAAAAAGCGTAGGTGGTCGTATCAAATGTAGCCAGGTAGGGGGTAGTCCAGGTGTTGCCGCTCAATGTCACTATACTACTCAGTGGTTCGAGGGTAATCTCCAGACCAGAGGCAGGCTTGAGCCAGTTAATAGCTTCCAGCTCATAATGTACAGTGTCGCCAAAAAAAACCTTCTGCCCGGCCTGGGTATGCAAAGAATCTTTCACCAAACGCACCGAAGGAGAAAGCGTATCAGTCAGGGCGCTGTACATGTTGAGCATGCCCCGGCCCAGCAGGCCCTTGTACTGCGCATTGCCTGCCAACCCGTCCACCGATGTGCCTGTTATACGCAACTGCTCCATGATTTGAACGGCAGAGTACTTTGGAAAATAAGACCTCAGCAAGGCTGCCGCCCCCGCTACCTGCGGAGATGAAAACGATGAGCCATCTGCGGTGCCATAGGTACTATTGTTTCTTGTTGAATAGGCGGCGGTGCCTGGAGCTACCAGGTCGACATAGTAGCTATAGGTAGCGAAGGACGACTTGGTACCATCGTTAGTCGAGGCCGCTACGGACAATACGTGGTCGTAACTGGCAGGGTAAAAAGTGAGTTCGGCATTGGTGTTGCCGGCGGCAGCCACCACCACCACATCCCTTTCCAATACGGCGTAGTTGATAATATCTTGCGCCGCCTGGCTGTAATTGCCGGTGGAGCCCCAGCTCAAATTGATGACATCCATGCCCTGATTGGCAGCATAAATGATGGCTTCGTAGTTGCCAAATGACGTGTTATCCTCTGTTTTAAATGCTTTTAGGGGGACAAACTTAGACTTAAAGCCTGTTCCCGCCATTCCTTTGGCGTTGTTGGTTCTGGCTGAAGATAAACCGGAAACGTGTGTGCCGTGGTCTCCAAAATCTGATTTGGGGTCACTATCTCTATTGGCAAAGTCCCAGCCACGGTAGTCATCTATATAACCGTTCCCATCGTTGTCGACGCCATCAATGGGGTCATTGGTATTCAGGTGGATGTTACTGCTTAGGTCCTCGTGGGTATAGTCTGCCCCGGTGTCAATGATGCCAATGACAATGGTAGAGTCTCCAGTCGTAATCCCCCAGGCGTCATAAGCTTTGATAGACGACAGATAGGGCTGCTTGGGGCTCGCTGTGGCGGCATCTGGGTCGTTGGGTATCAGAAAGAGCTGCTCTTTGAAAACTGGCTCGGCATAAAGTACATTGTCATACCGAAGCAATTCGTTGATAGCTTCCAGCGCATTGCCTTCTGCCAACTCAACTTTGTACATGTTAGCCAGGTATTTACTTGGCCGCTGGAGTGTTCTTGCGCTTGCATTGGATGCAGGATCGAGGGCTTTCAGCTCCTTTATCGATATCTTCTGGCTGATGGTGAATGAGGTGATATCGGGAACAGCTTGTAACGTCCGTCCACCTGTTGAATAGCTGCCGTCTTTGAATTTAATGATGAGCTGATTGGGCTGGATATCCGATGCTGACTTGCCCGACGGTAGTTGGTATCTTCTGCTGGGTTGGGCACTGCTTGCCATGGGCCATAGGACCATGAGCAGCATAAAACTGCCCGGTAACAACACTTTATACCATTGGCTTACCTTCATTTCTTAAGCTGCTAACGCACCTTTACTTTTCGCACTATCTGTGAGAAAAGAGAAGGAAAAAACCGCTTCACATAAATACCCCCCACTTCTTTCACTCCTCCTATGTACACCTCTTCTTTTTCTTTTTCCACTGCTCTCACAATCGTCCTTGCTGCCGCTTCCGGTGCAATGCCATTTGCCTGAGCGTCATCCATCTCGTTGAATTTTCCCCCGTCGCCAGTAACTGAGTTGACGGAAATCTGAGTCCGGATAAATCCAGGGCAAATAATGGTCACCTTGATACTGTCGTCGTGCAGTTCTGCCCTCAGGCCGTCGTAGAAGCCATGCAGAGCATGTTTGCTGGCTGCATATCCTGTCCGATAAGGCGAGCTGATGATGCCCACAGCACTGGAGATCACGACATGGTGCCCGTTTTTTCGGCTGATCATGCCTGGAAGCAGTGCCTTGGAAAGGGCAATGGCGCCAAAATAATTGACTTCCATTACTTTGCGATCCACCTCCAACTGAGTGTCTTTGGCCAGTGAGCGCTGGCTGATCCCGCCGTTGTTTACAAGCACGTCTACCACACCAAACATAGCTTCCGCTTCTTTAGCTTTGGCTTCAAGACTTGCTGCATTGGCCAGGTCGACTGTCAGTATTTTAACATTTTCCTCCACCAGGCCTTGCACAGATGCTACACAAGCAGCTTTCACTCTTTCCAGTTCTTCCTGGCGGCGAGCCGACAGAATAAGTTTCGCTCCCTTTCTGGCCATTTCATAGGTAATCGCTTCCCCAATCCCTGAAGATGCGCCTGTGATCCACACTACTTTGCCTTTTACCTCAGCCATACGCTACTTTCTTTTTTTCCACCGGGTGAATGAATAATTATAAGGATTTTTTTCGTCAGAGGACATGTCTTTTCGACTAACTTCTTCCCAAATGTGTGTGTCAGGAAGAGGGTATTTGACATTTCCCTCCACAATTACATCAATTTCTGTGATATAAAGGATGTCAGAAATAGGCTGTGTTTGCTTGTAGACCTCCCCACCGCCAATGATATAAAGTTCCTCTTCCCCGGCTGCTGCTGCCAATGCAATTCCTTTTTCGATAGAGTCAACAACATGAGCACCCTCAAGGCTGAAGTTTTTGTCCCTTGTTACAATAATAAACGTTCTGCCAGGGAGAATTTTACCAAGCGACTCGAAGGTTTTCCTGCCCATGAGCACGTGGTGCCCCATTGTTTGATCCTTGAAGTACCTAAAATCCTTGGGCATATGCCATAGCATTTTGTAATCATTGCCGATGACGCCATTTTTTGCCACTGCCACTATTTGAGAAATAATCATATCCTGTTGCCTCTGAGAAATTCTTCAATATCCATCCTTTTCTTGCCTTCCATCTGCAATTCCTCGATGGAGATATATCCATCTGCAGTTTTAAGATATAGGTACGTCTTGCTGTCACTCATCATTTCTTTTTCGCCCTTTTGCTCGACTTTTCGTGCCTTGTAAACTTTCACAGTTTTGCCCATTAGGGTTGTCCAGGCGGTAGGGTAGGGCGATAGGCCTCTGATGAAGTCAACCACCTGCTCAGTCGGTTGTTCAAAGTTGATCTCGCAGGTTTCTCTGAATATTTTTGGCGCTGTGGGCGTATCTTCAAAAATTTCCTGCGGCTGTTCCTTGTAGTTACCTTCTGCAATGGCTTCGACAGTTTTCAGCACCAGTGCGGCTCCCTTGTTCATGAGTCTTTCATACACTGTGCCAACGTTGTCCTCATCGCTTATGGACTCTTTTTCCTGAAAAAGGATATCGCCAGTATCAATTTCGTGTTTCAGAAAAAAAGTAGTGACGCCTGTTTCTTTCTCGCCGTTGATAATGGCCCAGTTGATGGGGGCCGCCCCCCTGTATTTGGGTAACAGTGAGCCATGCAAGTTGAAAGTGCCTAAGGCCGGCATTTGCCATACTATTTCGGGCAGCATGCGGAAGGCAACTACTATTTGCAGGTTGGCGTCCAAGGCCTTCAACTCCGCTATAAATTCAGGAGCCTTAAGGTTGGTTGGTTGCAGGATGTTGAGCCCCTTATCTTCGGCATAGGCTTTCACAGCCGATACACCCAGCTTTTTACCTCTCCCTTGTGGCTTGTCGGGCGCTGTAATCACCCCAACAATATTCCACCCATTGGTTACTAAAATATCGAGACTTGGCACGGCGAATTCCGGCGTACCCATAAATACTATTCGAAGATCCTTTGTCATGAAGGCTGTTTATTCAAAATCATCATACAGCAGATGCTTTTTTCTTATCTGCTTGTATGCATCAAGCTTTTTCTGCCACGTGGCTTTGATCTCAGCTTCACTCATTCCCTTCTCAATTTGCTTGCGAAGGTCAGGAGTTCCCGCCAGAAGGGCGAAGTAATTATTAAAAAAACTGGAGTCGGCCGGCGTTTTCTTGTAAAATGAAATGAGGTAGGAGAGGTCTACGGCATTGGGTACGGGAGCTTGCCTCAGGTCGGTACCATAACAAAGTTTGTCCTGATGCTTGGGATCCATCGACATGCCCGGAATTGGAACGGGAGTAAATTGAAAGTCGCCAAACTCAGGCGAAGGGTAGCCTAATACTTCAAAGGGAAAGTGAGTGCCTCTGCCCAGGCTCATCATCGTGCCTTCAAAAAGGCAGATAGAAGGATACCAGGCGATGGAATGGTCGGTTGGTAGATTGGGCGAAGGGCTTACAGGCAAATTATAAGAGCTGCTATGTGTCCAATTCGCCAGCTTGATCACTTGCAAGTCGGCTTTAACGCTATTTTCCAGCCATCCCTCGTTGTTGATCATGGTGGCTAGCTCACCCATGGTAAGGCCATAGGCAATAGGAATGGGATGGAGACCCACAAATGACTTTTGGGCTTCTTCCAAAACAGGCCCGTCAATTACATTACCCAATGGGTTGGGCCTGTCAAGCACTATAAATGGCAGACCGTTTTCTGCGCAGGCTTCCATGGCATAGCTCATGGTGCTGGTGTAGGTGTAGAACCTGGCCCCTACGTCCTGAATGTCAAAAATCACTACATCAAGGCCTGAAAGATCTTCCTTTGTGGGCTTGTTGTGGCTGCCATACAGGGAGAGGATGGGGATTCCTGTTTTCGAGTCGACTTCATTTCCCACCTTATCGCCGGCGGGGGTGTCGCCCCGGAAGCCATGTTCTGGTGCAAATATTTTTTTGATAGCAATGCCTCTGCTTAGCAGCGAGTCAACCAGGTGCGTTTCCCCAAGCATGGTGGTATGATTCACTACCATACCCACGTTTTTATTTTGCAGAAGTGGCAAGTATTCTTCCATCTGCGCAGCACCAACTTTTATCTGAGAATCAGCTACCTCTTCCACTACGGCCTTTTTATCTTCTTGTTTTGCCGCATCAGAGCCGCAGGCAGTCAGCATAATGGTAAAAAATGCAATCCTAATCATAGTGTAAATGTGAGGCATGTCTTTATTTTTGTGAGGGTCGAAACTAATTCTGCTGGCAAAATTAATCATTTTTGAATCTTTCCTACTTTATATCGAAGCGAATAAACAAAGACCATGAAGGGTCATTTTCGGCCTCCATTGGCAGGATTGCGGTAGCAAGCATTGCTGTAGGCCTTGCCAGCGCTTTGGTGGCTTTTTTGATCCTCAGAGGCTTTCAGACTACGATCGTTGACAAGATATATGGTTTTGCGGGTCATATGCAGATTTCCCGGTATACTTTGAAATCCAACAATTTTGACGAGCCCCCCATTAGCCTCACATCCGACTTTTATACTCACTGGAAGGAATATGACTTTGTTACTCATGTGCAGCCTATCGGCTACAAGATGGGGATTCTTAAAACTGAGGAGGCAGTTTTGGGCGTGGTGTTCAAGGGAGTGACAAAAGATTTTGATTCAACCAGGTTTACGCCAAGCCTTGTAAAAGGTCATTTTCCGCATTTTTCTGACAGTACTTACTCTCTTGAAGTGCTATTGAGCCAAAGAATAGCAGACAAGTTGGAGAAGGATATTGGTGATGAAGTGATCATGTATGTCGTGCAAAACCCGCCCAGGTTCAGAAGGTTGTCGATTGCTGGCATTTATGAAACAGGTCTCGAAGACTTTGACGACAGAATGATTTTAGGGGATTTGGGCCTGGTACAGCGCCTCAACAACTGGCCCGACTCTTTAGTAGGTGGCTATGAGGTGTTTTTGCGTGACCCTTCTGATATGGAAGCCGCTGAAAATGAAATGTACGATGTGCTGGACTCGGATTTATACGCCGATACGGCTGACAATAAGTATTTTCAGATATTTGAGTGGCTGCAGATGCTGGACAGGAATGTCGCCATTTTTCTGGTACTCATCCTTTTTGTCGCCAGCTTCAATATGGTGTCTTTTCTCCTCATCCTCATTATGGAGCGCACAAACATGATTGGGGTGCTGAAAGGCCTCGGAGCCACGGACCTGACGGTAAGGCGAATTTTTTCGTGGAATGGCATGCGGCTCATTGCCAGGGGGATGCTGTGGGGCAATGTAATTGCCGGTGGGTTGGGGTTGCTTCAAAGTCAATTTCACATCATACCACTTGATGCTGCCAGCTACTACATGCACTACGTGCCTATTTATTGGGACTGGTGGGCGATTGTGTTGGTAAATATCCTCACTTTTGTGGTAGTGAACCTCACGTTGTTTATTCCGACAACAGTCATTATCAACATCAGACCTATTGCTGCTATTAAGTTTGACTAAGCTTCTACCCGCAGGTATTTCCTGAAAAGGCTATAAATCCTCATTTGAAGCACGCCCAGAACAGCTTCCTGAAAAATGCCTCGGGTCATTTTGGATTCTCCACGGCTTCGGTCAGTGAAAATGATCGGAATCTCCTTTATTTTGAAACCATATTTCCAGGCAGTGAACTTCATTTCGATCTGAAAAGCGTAACCAACGAACTTAATTTTGTTGAAGGGAATGGTTTCCAGCACGTGCCGGCGGTAGCATTTGAAGCCTGCAGTAGTGTCTGACACTGGTATGCCAGTGATGAAACGGACATATAAACTGGCGAAAATAGACATCATTACCCGGCTTATCGGCCAGTTCACCACATTCACCAGCCCGTCGACGTACCTTGAGCCAATGGCCACATCAAAGCCGTCTTTGGCACAGGCGTTGTAAAGCTTTTCAAGATCTTTAGGGTCGTGGGAGAAGTCGCAGTCCATCTCAAACATGTATTCATAGCCCTTATCCAACCCATATTGAAATCCGGCTATGTAAGCGGTGCCAAGCCCGTGCTTGCCCTCCCTTTCCAGAATATGAAGTCTGTCTGGCCAAATACTCTGCATGTGCTTAACAATAGCTGCGGTGCCATCCGGAGAGCCGTCATCCACGATAAGCAGGTCAAACTGCATGGACAAATCAAACACCGCTTCGATCATAAGAGCGACGTTCTCTTTTTCGTTGTAAGTTGGGATAATGACTAAACCTTTATTCACAGTTTTTGCTAGTGAACGCCAAACATATTAAAACCATTTCGTTTCTTGAATATATAAAGTGAATTTGCCGCTTTTTTAACGATTAAATACCGGGATCAGTTTATGAACAAGGCCATATTTCTTGATAGGGATGGAGTAATTAATGTTGAAAGGGGAGAGTATACCTTTAGACCTGAGGACTTTACCATCGAAAAGGGAGTGAAAGAGGCTTTGGAGATCTTAAAAGAAAAGGGGTACACAACGGTTGTCATCACCAATCAGGCCGGAATTGCCAAAGCTATCTATACAAAGGAGGACGTGGAGGCTTGTCATGCAAAAATGCATGAGCAATTGCCGGGGCTTATCGACGACGTGTTTTATGCACCCTACTACCCTCCGCTCTCGGAATCGCTGGGCCGAAAGCCGGGCTCCCTGCTCTTTGAAAGGGCACTTGCTTTGTATCATGTTGACCCGCAACAATCATGGATGGTGGGCGACAATGACCGGGACCTGGTGCCCGCCAGAAAGTTGGGAATGCATACGATTGGCATCGGGGTTGCAGAAAAGTTTCCCTCCGCCGATGCCTGCGTAAGCAGCCTTTTGGAGGCGGTCACCAACGTCATTATGAAATAGACTAGCGGTAGCAGAAGTTAGCTGGCTATTTGTAGCCAAGTATCTTCAGCATGCTGTCGCTCTCCTGCTCTTCTCTGAAAAGTTTGGTCGTTACCGTGCCTCGCTGGTCTCTGTCGATGATGATGTGCTTGGGGGCGGGAATCAGGCAATGCTGAATGCCGCCGTATCCTCCCAGGCTTTCCTGGTAGGCGCCGGTATGGAAGAAGCCGAAGAAAAGTGTTTCGTCGTCTTCAATCACTGGCAGGAACACCTCCGAAGTGTGAGCTTCTGAGTTGTAGTAGTCCATACTGTCGCAGGTAAGGCCACCGAGGTTTACTTTGTGGAAATTGTTGTCCCAGTTGTTGATGGGCAGCATGATGTATTTTTGGTTCAATCCCCACACATCGGGCAGATGAGTAATAAATGAACCGTCCATCATGTACCAAAGCTCCTTGTCGTTTTGCAGCTTTTGGTCAAGCACCGAATAAATCGTTGCGCCACTTTCGCCTACGGTAAACGAGCCATATTCAGTGAAGATATCCGGCACCGGCACATTGTTCTTATTGCAGATCCACTGGATGTTTTCAACGATTTGCTCAGCCATGTAAGGGTAATCGAATTCAAACGCCAGGGAGCTTTTGATGGGGAAACCGCCGCCGATGTCGATCGTGTCGAGTTCGGGGCAGGTCTTTTTTAGCTCGCAGTACATGTAAATGAACCGGCTAAGCTCCGACCAGTAGTAGGCAGTGTCTTTTATGCCGGTATTGATGAAGAAGTGAAGCATTTTGAGCTTCGCTTTCGACTTACCGTCCTTGATTCTGTTTTTGTAAAAGTCGATGATGTTGTTGTACCTGATGCCAAGGCGGGAGGTGTAGAACGCAAAGTTCGGCTCCTCGTCGGCAGCCACCCTGATGCCAATTTGAAACTCGTCAACGGTAACACCCGATTCATATTTATCAAGCTCTCCCAGGTTGTCAAGAATGGGCACACAGTTTTTGAAGCCGTCGTTGATCAGGTCGGTAACGTACTCCGTGTAGAGTGGCCTCTTGAAGCCGTTGCAAACCACAAAAGTGTCTTTGGATATCTTGCCTTTTTCAAACAGGTTCCTGACAATGGGAATGTCGTAGGCCGAAGAGGTTTCGAGGTGAATGTCGTTTTTAAGCGCTTCCTCCAGCACGAAGGAAAAGTGCGAAGATTTGGTGCAATAGCAATAAGTGTACTTGCCTCCGTATTTATGCTTGGCTATTGCATTATTGAATATTTCTTTGGCGTACTGTATTCGTTCACTGATTTTCGGGAGATAAGTGAGCTTGAGGGGTGTGCCATATTGTTCTATGACATCCATCAGGTTCACTTCGTTAAACAACAATTGATTGTTTTCTACTCTAAATTCCTCAGTGGGGAACTCAAAGGTTTGATCAATCAGATCGAAGTAGCTTTTCATCTAAATCAGTGCGGTTCTTGATTACATTTAATATACCAGGCGCTGCGCTATAAAAGGCACAGAAAAGCAAATATAAAGGTATAGGTCGGCCATTAACAACAGTATTGCCAAATGATCTGGGCTGGCAACGATTTTTTTATGTAATCACTTATTTTTCAGGTAATTAGTGCAAATGAAGAAAAGGTTAACATTTCAGGTGCGCTTTGAGGGTTCCCATGGGTTAGTCGTGAGTTTTGGAGACATGCGCAATTTCGTGACGTGTTTTTGCGAATTTTTAATATTTGATGCGATTTCGATGCTGGAAATATCTTAAATTGCACCGTGGATGAATATTATTGACATCCTTACCCTAATTTTATGTCTTGTTACATAGGTAAACAACTGGAACCCAACCAGGCGCTCAGAGTCAGAGCGTTGCCGTGCAGAATATACCTGCCCTACTATCATTTTTCGTATAACTAGCACCGCCTGATGCTGGAACGCCAAGCAGGTCTGCTTTTTTTGACATTGTAAAGCAACAGGCGTTCGTTAACTGGTTTTCAAAGCTTAAACAACATAATCCCATTATAATGAAAGAGATTTTGCTCATCGAAGTTAAGTCAGAACTCGGTGCAGGCACAAGAGGTGCCAGTTTGGGCATCGATGCTGTTAAAATTGCCAGCATCGATCTTCAGTCAGATTTTTTTGCAAGGTACGATTCAGTGAACGTGCGCACCGACAACAGCCCATTGTTCACCGGCTTCATTTCACCTTCGGCTAAGTATGTGAACGCTATCATTGGCGTGGAAAAGAGAGTGTGCAATGCTGTTTGTGAGGCGTTGGAGTTTGGTCAGCTGCCCATGGTGCTGGCTGGTGATCACAGCACAGCGTTTGGTACTATCGCAGGCGTGAAAAAGGCATTTCCGGACAAAAGACTCGGCGTGATTTGGGTAGACGCCCATGCCGACCTTCATACACCCTACACCACGCCGTCAGGCAATGTGCATGGCATGCCTCTGGCCATGGCGCTGGGCACCGACAACCGGGACGTTCAAACCAACGAACCACCAGCCGAGGTTGCTCATATTTGGGAGGAGATTAAAAAGATTGGAGTTGAGGGCCCTAAGCTGCACCCTTCTGATGTGGTGTTTATTTCAAAACGTGACACGGAAGCACCCGAAGACTACCTGGCTGAGAAATATGGTATGCGTAATTACACAACCGAGGAAGTAAGGAAATATGGCCCAAAGAAAGTAGCGGCCATGGCGTTGGAACAGCTCCGGGAATGCGATATGATTTATGTGTCGTTTGACGTAGATAGCCTGGATCCTTCTGTGTCGGTGGGCACTGGCACGCCCGTGCCTGGCGGACTTACCGTAGAGGAAGCAAAAGTGATCAATACCGAATTGGTCAAGAGCCCAAAGGTGCTATGCTGGGAAATGGTGGAGATTAACCCCACACTGGATTCAGAAAACAAGATGGCCGAAGTAGCTTTTGAGATTATGGAAGCAACAGCTAGGTCATTTGAGGATTCGAGGATGAAGCCGGTGTTGGTTTAGTGACGACCTAACTGAAATTGGTTTATCAAAAGGATGTGGCATCAACCACATCCTTTTTTCGTATGGCGTTGCTAAATGCCCCGCAAGAGTCGGAATAACAATGAAATAACCAATAACACTACGAAAATGTAAAACACAATTTGTGCTATACCTGCTGCGGCCCCGGCTATCCCGCCAAAGCCCAGAACTGCTGCAATCAATGCGATAATCAGCAGTCCGATAATCAATCTTAACATAGCTTTTAATTTTGGTTGAAAATAAAATGATCTCCCCAATGCTAACGGCTCAAAACAGCCTGGGTTGGGGATTGAAGAGTTATGTTGTTGATTATCAGGTAAATAAAATTTTATAAAATAGAAATATAGAAAGAAAATATTGAATATTTTCTTGTTGATACATTCTCTAAAATGGCTTCGATTCTACGGCAAAAGTCTGGTTCTTCTACTCTTTCAACCAACCCATACGAACTGCCCAATCACGCAGGTAAGCCTGTCGGAATTTGTTGACCGTTTTTGCTCCTGCTCTGTTGTTTTCGATAAGAGAATCAGCAGGATTGTCCGTCCAGTAGTGTTGGCCGTGGTAAGTTTTAACGAAAGAGCCTCCCCAGCTTTCTCCTTCCGGGTTGTCTATGTCGCCATTGAGAAAATAGAGCACCGATGGTGTGTCGCCCATCTTGATGTCTTTTTTCTTGTTCCAGAACAAGTCTCCCAGTGCGCCATGGCCTTTTACATGATTTTCAACAAAGGTGAGATTACCCATGCTATTGGTGGTGTCGCCGCCCATGTACATGCCCCGGAAGGTGGTGTTGTTTTCTATCCACCACAGGTCAGGGTGGTTGTGAAAAAGGTAATCTCTCGATTTTGGATCCTGCAATGTGTTCCACGACCCAATGGAATATACTCTTATGTTGCTTTTGATGGAAGGGTCGTGTTGTACCGCCTGGGCTACATCGGTGATCGATCCCCAAACAAGGACGTACAGCGGCTGGCCAGCGTTTTCTTTGGCCTTCTCTATGAGCCATGAAGCACCTTCGCTTAATGCTGTTGGGGCTTCTGTTTGGAGAGAATCGGTTGCCCCTTGTTTGGTGATGCTTAGCAGGTACTCCGGGGAAGGAAAGCGTGCCGAATGTTTTTTGAGCTTTTCAAAATCAGCGGCATAGGCTGCAATTGTTTCTTCTATGTGTTCTTTTCTCCCTGCATCAGGGGGCGAACTAATCAAGCCGAGGAGATTGAATTGGTCGGCATAAACAAATAAATGAACGAGAGACTGGTAGTCTTCGGGGTCGCTGCCGCCAATGTCTGTGGAAACAATGATGTTTGGCCGGTCAACTACAGGCCTGGTATCGTTGCAAGCTGAGGCAAGGGCCATTGTAGCCAAAAGCAGCAGTCGCATGGGATGGCTGGAGGTGTTTTTGGGCATTCTGGTAAATCTGATTTCTTTATGGAATGTCACAGCTAGGGATGAAAGAGAAAATAGAGTGATAGAATATAATTTATGCAAGAATTATTTGAGTATTTTTTATATAAGCGATACCTTTATCGATTGACTATCTTTTTTTTGAATACATTATGCCTCTTCTAGCTATTGGACAAACAGGTGTATGAACTTTAGTTGAGTTTGTCTTTAGGCTAAATTATATAAGTTTTACTCATTATGGCTGTTCGACCTAACCTAAAAGCAGCAGTGGGGCTGATATTGCTATTGCTATCAGGCACTGTTTCTGCACAGAATTTTTCTGCCGGTGTAAATACTGAGAACCCCAACCCAAGGGCGGTGTTGCACCTTGTTTCCCCCAACGGCGATCAGGGACTCCTTATTCCGCAACTTACCACTGCGCAAAGAACAAGCATGGCGGGCGGTCTCAATGCCCAGTCCAACGGATTGCTTGTGTATGACAACGAGCTGGGACTTTTCTACTTCTGGCTTAACAGTGGATGGATTGCTTTATCGGTGACTGATTCACAAACACTTTCAGTGTCAGGTACCAGCCTTTCAATACAGAATGGAAACGCCGTTGATTTGCAGGCCGCCGGTTTTCTTACTTCGGAAACTGATCCTACAGTGCCTGATGCCATCAAAGACGGCATCGACTGGACTGAGCTAACCAATATCCCGGCTGGCTTTGCAGATGGTGTGGATGAGGTGGGGAGCTCCGCAGGCGACGGAACGACCATTTTAGGTGACGGCAATGCCACTCCCTTTTCTGTAGGCGTGATAGACATATCGCAGGTAAACGGCTTGGCGACGATTGCAGCGAGTGGATCGTTCAACGACCTGGCTGATGTGCCTGCTAATTTGGATGTGGACAATACCGATGATCTTTCCACTTCTGCCGTTCCGGCCCCCGGCGATGTTTCAGGGAGCTTTGCGCTGGGGTTGGTGGTGGATCAGGTGGGGGGGCAGTCGGCTACAGCGATAGGCAATGCAGTATCAACGGTTGCCACAGCGCCGAATCTTGATATTGATGCTTCGGATGATTTTGATGGGGCTTATGGCAGCTTAACAGGCGTTAGTGTGGTGAATGCCGATGTAAATGCGGCAGCGGCAATAGCAGGAACGAAGATTTCTCCAAACTTTGGCACTCAGAATATTAGTACTTCGGGTTCAGTAACAGCTGGAAGTTTCGCCGGTGATGGCGGTGGATTAATTAACATCACAGCGACGAACTTTACTGGTAATCTGGCAGGTGATGTAACTGGCCCACAGGGAACGACTGTGATAGCCAACGATGCAGTAACGAGTGCAAAAATCCTCGATGGGACAATTAGCAACGTCGATATAGCAGATGTTGCAGCAGCGAAAGTAACCGGTTTGGGCACCGCCGCTACATTGAATGTGGGTACGGCTCCGAATAATGTTGTGCAATTAGACGCTACTGGTCTTCCGGGAGTGGATGGCTCTCAATTAATCAATGTTGCTGCCGTAAGCTTCACAGGTAATCTGGCAGGTGATGTAACTGGCCCACAGGGAACGACTGTGATAGCCAACGATGCGGTAACGAGTGCAAAAATCCTCGATGGGACAATTAGCAACGCAGATATAGCAGATGTTGCAGCAGCGAAAGTAACAGGTTTGGGCACAGCAGCTACATTGAATGTGGGCACGGCTTCGAATAATGTTGTGCAATTAGACGCTACTGGTCTTCCGGGAGTGGATGGCTCTCAATTAATCAATGTTGCTGCCGTAAGCTTCACAGGTAATCTGGCAGGTGATGTAACTGGCCCACAGGGAACGACTGTGATAGCCAACGATGCGGTAACGAGTGCAAAAATCCTCGATGGGACAATTAGCAACGCAGATATAGCAGATGTTGCAGCAGCGAAAGTAACAGGTTTGGGCACAGCAGCTACATTGAATGTGGGCACGGCTCCGAATAATGTTGTGCAATTAGACGCCACTGGCCTTCCGGGAGTGGATGGCTCTCAATTAACCAATGTTGCTGCCGTAAGCTTCACTGGTAACCTGGCCGGTGACGTGACTGGCCCACAGGGAACGACAACGATTGCCAACAATGCGGTAACGAGCGCAAAAATCCTCGATGGGACAATCAGCAACGTCGATATAGCAGATGTTGCAGCAGCGAAAGTGACAGGTTTGGGCACAGCAGCTACATTGAATGTGGGAACTGCTGCAAATGATGTTGTACAACTGGACGCTACCGGCCTTCCGGCAGTGGATGGTTCTCAACTAACCAACGTTGCTGCGGCAAGCTTCACCGGTAACCTTGGGGGTGATGTGACTGGTCCACAGGGAACGACTGTGATAGCCAACGATGCAGTAACGAGCGCAAAAATCCTCGATGGGACAATCAGCAACGTCGATATAGCAGATGTTGCAGCAGCGAAAGTGACAGGTTTGGGCACAGCAGCTACATTGAATGTGGGAACTGCTGCAAATGATGTTGTACAACTGGACGCTACCGGCCTTCCGGCAGTGGATGGTTCTCAACTAACCAACGTTGCTGCGGCAAGCTTCACCGGTAACCTTGGGGGTGATGTGACTGGTCCACAGGGAACGACTGTGATAGCCAACGATGCAGTAACGAGCGCAAAAATCCTCGATGGGACAATCAGCAACGTCGATATAGCAGATGTTGCAGCCACCAAAGTAACCGGTTTGGGCACCGCCGCTACATTGAATGTGGGTACGGCTCCGAATAATGTTGTGCAACTGGACGCCACTGGTCTTCCAGCCGTTGATGGCTCTCAACTAACCAATGTCGCTGTTACTACCATTACAACACCTTTTGATGGGGACGTTTTGACCTGGGATAACACGAATAGCCGTTGGGATGCCATTGCGCCAACAGTCACTGGCGATATGTTTGCAGGCACGTATGATCCTAATGGGATAGGACTGGATGCATTTGCCTTCCAGAACCAATATAGCCTTACCACACCTCTTGATGGTGATGTTTTGACCTGGGATAACACGAATAGCCGTTGGGATGCCATTGCGCCAACAGTCA
>NZ_CAXBCJ010000023.1:0-103710 GCF_963974565.1 uncultured Imperialibacter sp.
CTCCGACTTTATTCATTCCGCTGGGTATGGACTTTCCTTATGGCTATTTCATGGTGATAGGTTGGTATTTTTTTAACGCCGGTTTTCCAAAGGATTGCCACTTCCAATATGCAGAAGTATTTTAATTCTCCGGTATATTTTTTTTAAATAACTCCAAAAAAATTCAGTTAAAACAAAAGATACGATATAACCATCGGTTAAATATTAAGCTGGTTGTAAAAGCTTAGGCGAGAGGTGATGGTTACATGACTTGCAGAATGGCTGGCACCAGGCGAAAGGCATCGGTGACACGTATTTTTAGTTGGTCAACGCCTACAGATAGCTTTGCATTTATTCAAAACTTTAATATGTTTGCATCCCGTTTCGGAATGAGACACGAAACGTAGTTCCTTCACTTCAAGCCTGGGTGGCGAAATTGGTAGACGCAAAGGTCTCAAACACCTTCGGGGGCAACCCCATGCCGGTTCGAGTCCGGCCCCAGGTACTCTTTTCTCATTTGATTCCCCTAGTCTGCTACGGTAATAATTTCATTGGAAAAGGCCATCGGCTTGTCCGCAAAAAGCATCCGTGTCTTCGCCCAGGTAGTTCTGAATAGCTCTGAATGCCGGTAGTTGTCCAGGTCAGCCGCAGTTTGCCAATGGCTGTAGGTGGTGAAGACGTTTGGTGTCTCTGTGCTTTGCCAGAGCTCCAAATGCTTGCAGCCCTCAAAATTTCTGATCTTACTTTTCGAATGGTTGAAGATTGTCAGGAACTCGCTGACTTTGCCCGGATGAAAGGTCATGCGCACAATCCTGATAATCATAGCTATTCGGTTACAAAATTGATAAATACCGGGGAGTCGTAGTGGAGCCCCAGTAGGTCCGACCCATGGCCGTTGTTGATGCCAATTTCCAGCAAACCCGATTGGTTGAAGATGAAGAAGCATTCGCCACCTTCTACAGAAAAATAAGATTCATGGATTTCGGTAGAGCGCTCCCTCCCAAAAGATATTTCAAAACCTTTTTGCTGGTTCAGCTCCATGATGGTATCAAAGTCCTCTTTCGCAATGTTGGTAATCAAATTGCCGTAATGGTCGATATGAATCACATGGCCGGTGATTTGTTTTTTAGTCGTTTTGCCCTTTTTCTTGATGAGGGTGTTGAGCTCCGGCACCATTTGCCCCAGGTCATGAATAGACTTGCCGCTGGCCAGGTAGGAGGCGGCTTGCGCATACATGTTTCTGGCGGGAAAAGTGGTTTTCTTTTTATTGATGAGGTCGAGCGTTACAATGGCTGTAGGCTTTTGCGTGGAAATCAGGCTGAAGATGCCATTGTCGGGCCCAACGAAGAAATGATCTTCCAGCTTCACTGCCACTGGCTTGTCTTCTCTTTTTCCGGTCGAGTTCACGGCCACCATGTGCACCGTGCCCTTGGGGAAATCACGAAAGACCGATTCAAGAAGGTAGGAGGCCTCTGCCAGGTTGCACGACGCTACCTCATGGGTAATGTCGACTATTTGCAGCCCCGGGTTAACGCTCATTATTGCTGCCTTCACTGCTGCCACGTAATGGTCTGACGTACCGAAATCTGACAGAAAAGTAATGAGAGCCATGTAGGAAGACGCAAATAATAGTTAGTTTTACAGGGGCAAAGTAAATAAAAATAAAGCACTTAGCTGATTACTAACAAAATCTAAAATAGATCATCATTTGATAGAAAAGGTCATCACACTGGAGAATATCTCCCTTCTCGATTTTCTGGGGATTGAGAATCAAAATATTAAGCAAATAGCCCAGGCGTTTCCTCAAAGCAAGATCATATCGAGAGGAAATGAGATAAGGATACAGGGAAGCACGCCCGAAATCATCAGGATCAACGATATCCTTAATTCGCTGATTCAGCACTACAATAAGTTCGGCATGGTAACGGAAGAGAACGTGACCAACTACCTGACGCAGGAAGACGAGACCGTGCTCGATGAGGACAAGGATGATGTGCTTATTTATGGAACCAAAGGGTTTAAGATCGTTCCGAAAACGCCCAATCAAAAAGCGCTGGTAACAGCCTCCCGAAAGAACGACCTGGTGTTTGCCATTGGGCCAGCTGGTACCGGCAAGACCTATATTTCGGTGGCGCTGGCCGTAAAGGCTCTCAAGAACAGAGAGGTAAAAAAAATTATCATCACCCGTCCGGCTGTGGAAGCTGGAGAAAACCTCGGTTTTCTACCAGGCGACCTCAAAGAAAAAATCGACCCCTATCTCCGTCCGATTTACGATGCACTGGACGACATGGTGCCACCGGAAAAACTGAAGTTTTATCAGGAAAACAGGGTGATAGAAATAGCACCGCTGGCCTACATGCGGGGCCGTACACTGAACCATGCTTTTATTTTGCTTGACGAGGCTCAAAACACCTCAGCTATGCAAATAAAGATGTTTCTGACCAGGATGGGGCCTACGTCGAAAGTGATCATTACAGGCGATAAGTCGCAGGTGGATTTGCCCAAAAAGCAAAAGTCAGGCCTTATTGAAGCATTGAATGTGCTGAAAGATGTGAAAGGCATTGGCTTTGTGGAGCTGGATGGTAAAGATGTGGTAAGACATAAGCTGGTAAGAGAAATTATCAAGGCTTATGATCAGTTTGACGAAGGAGAGGAAGACCGCAAATGAATGATATAGCCGTTAGAAAAATCGCCTCGAACGAAGACCTGGAGCATGCCTTTCACATCCGCCGAAAGGTATTTATGGAGGAGCAAAAGGTGAGTGAGGCGGACGAATATGATGGCCTGGATGAATCGTCAACCCATTTTCTGGCCTTTTCTGGCAGTCAGCCTGCTGGAACCGCCAGGTGGAGATATGTAGAAAATAGCGTAAAGCTCGAACGGTTTGCCGTACTTGTTAGTTTTAGGGGAAAGGGAGTTGGTAAAGAGCTGTTGAAAAAGGTAATGGGAGATGTTCTTACGGCCGTGCCGTTAGGAACCAGAGTCTTTCTTCATGCGCAAATCGATGTGGTGCCTTTGTATCAATCGCATGGGTTTGTGACCGTGGGAGACGAGTTTGAAGAATGCAACATTCTTCATATTGAAATGGAATATGATCGCAATAGGTGACTTTGGGAAGTCAGCTTGGAAATTGAGACCAGTTAAAGCTTAAACGATAGAGAATTGACAGCATTGGAAAGAATAACTCATTTTTTTGAGTTGGCAGGCGGCGATCTTCACCTTCTTAAGCACGATTATTTTGTTATTGGCAGCGCCGCCATGGTGCTGGCAGAGTGTGAAATGTACAAGATAGGAGACATCAATCTGCTGACCTCCAGCGCTGACGCCAACTTTCTTAAAGAACAATGGAAAGACAGGCAAGTAAAGGACCATGTATATGCCTATGACCGAATATTCAGATCCAACTCCGGTAGGTTTCGCTTCAAAGGAGTTGACGCAGAAGTAATGGGAAACCTTGAAGTGAATGCGGGGCAACAATGGGTGCCGTTGCTTGTCAGGCAATTTATGAACGTGACAGTGGCCGGCATGCAAGTGAAAATACCCACCATCAAGGAACAGCATCGGATTTATCGTTTCTTCGGTCGGCCTAAAGATATCCAGAAGGCTGAGCTGCTGTTGAGGCATTTATAAGAAGTTTTTCAGCATTATCTTTTGTACAACCTTTTTTAACTATAGCGTCATAATTACTATTTTTAGAAAAATAGTAGCCAATTGATCCGCTGGAGTGCCATACCTTTTGTTAGAATTTTTCTTGCCTGTGCTGCTGGTATCGGCTGCCATGAGTTGTTTCTGAGAGGCACCTGGCTTCCCCCTTCGTATATAGCGCTTATTTGGCTTGTGGTACTGCTTCTTTGGTTTTATTCCAGAAGAAACGCTGCACGGAGTCTGCGTTACCTTTTCGGTATAGTGTTTATGCTTTCGATCAGTTTCGTCGGCATCCTCAGAAAGCAGTCAACAGAAGCCACATTTCAGGAGAATCATTTGTACACCAGCAAGTCGCCGATAGATTTCTACAAAGGAGTTCTGGTAGATGATCCAATAGAAAAGACAAATACCTGGGCGTTTGATATCCAGGTGACTGCCATTAGGTCGGGCGATTCATTGCTGCGAAAGACTGGATTGGTGCAGATATACCTGAAAAAGGACTCCGCCACCACGGCCAATCTTAGTGCCCTGAAATACGGCACGGTACTTTGGATCCACGGAAGCCCGGAAGAAATCAGACCGCTTCGTAACCCTGGCGGATTTGACTTTAAGCAGTACATGGCCAGGAAAGGCATTCATTTTCAGGACTACGTTACCTTCGACGACGTGCTCCTGGCTGGCTCAGCACCTCCTAATAAGTTAGTGAGCCTTTCAATGGGTTGGCGACGTGAGCTGCTACAGGTGCTGAAGGAATACCTTCCCGATGTACGGGAGCGGGGCATAGCTGAGGCGCTGATACTGGGGCAAAAAGATGAAATTGACATCGAACAACGGCGGGCTTATGCGGCAGCTGGTGCCATGCATATTCTGGCAGTGTCGGGCCTGCATGTGGGCATCATCTACATGATCCTGGCTTTCTTGCTGAAGCCATTGGAGAAGCGTAAATATGGCAAGCTGGTGCGATTTATCATTTTGTTTGCCAGCCTATGGGGCTTTGCGCTGATCACCGGCATGTCGGCTTCGGTGTTGAGGGCCGTTACCATGTTTTCTATTGTGATGGTAGCAGAAGGCCTGGGTAGAAAGACCAATATCTACAATTCGCTGGCGCTGGCTGCCTTTCTGCTGCTCCTTTACGACCCCAACTTTCTTTTTCATGTGGGCTACCAGCTTTCATTTCTGGCGGTGCTGGGTATCGTTTACCTTCAACCCTTTCTGTACCGTCAGTGGGCGGCACCTCATTGGCTGCTCGACAAAATCTGGGCCATTACCTGCGTTTCTCTGGCTGCTCAGCTGGCCACAGGGCCATTGAGCATGTACTACTTCAACCAGTTTCCCAGTTGGTTTTTGTTGTCCAATTTGCTCGTCATCCCGGCGGCATTTCTGATCTTAAGCACCGGAGTGGCCTTATTTGTTGTCCATTATGTGTCATCATTTTTGGCCGGGGCAGTAGCCTTTATGCTGAAATGGATGGTGTTTGGCCTCAATTGGTTTGTGGAGTTTATAGAGCAGCTGCCGGCCAGCCAAATCTTCCCCATTTCCTTTTCATCTGCACAAACCTGGCTGTTATACAGTGCCCTTCTGCTGATGCTGCTTTGGTGGCAGAGCCGTGAGTACCGGTGGTTTCAGTACATGGCGGCGTGTCTGCTACTCTTTGTTCTGTCGAAAGGACTTTTTGTAGCAGATAAACATCAGAAAAGGGAGCTGGTGATTTACGAAATGACCGGCTACACCGCCATGGACTACCAGGAAGGAGGGAAGGTGTTTCACTATTTTGATGAGGCGTTTAAGCAGGAGGAACGACTATTCAACCTTAATGTGAGACCCCACCTGATCCAGCAGGGAACAATGATCCCTTTTGTTTCGCATGCCGACAATTGGCTCCCACAAACGGTTTTGATAAAAGACACCCTCGTTGCAATAATGGTCGGCAGCTTGAAAGTGATTCATCTGCTAAACCCACTGCCGAAGCGCAAGGCTTTTTCCGAGCCCCTGGCGGCTGATCTTTTGATTGTCTCCAACCAGAGTTTTTGGTCGACTGATCTTGGGAAGTACTTTGCTCCGCAGGAGATCGTTTTTGACGGAACTAGCAGGTTCAACTACCTGAGCAGAACTTCGAAGGCGTTGCAGGGAACGGGCGTAAAAGTCTATATCATCCCATGGGAAGGTGCCTACGTAAGGGATTTGAGACAGCGAGAGTAGTAAAGCGTACTCGCTCGAGAGCAAGCGCATTTAGCCTGCAACCCTCCAAGGGTTCGCTTTTAGCTAGCCCCTCTCGGGCACATGACAACTGCCCTGAAAAGGACAAACCCTTGGAGGGTTTTACTACAAAACTTCACTACGTGCATTTGTCTCAAGCGCACCTTCGCTGAATGCTTACCGCAAAAGAATCTCCCTGTCCACGTTTACCTGTTCCAGAAAATAGCTGTCGTGCGACACCACCAGCAGCGTGCCCTCATATTCGTTGATAGCCCCGGTCAAAATCTCTATGTTCTGAATGTCGAGGTTGTTGGTGGGTTCGTCGAGCACGATAATGTCAGGTGCCTGATTGCTAATTGTAAGACAGCACAGCATCAAGCGCATTTTTTCGCCGCCGCTCAGCACGCCGCACGACTTGTCCCAGTCCTCCTTCGAAAACAGGAAGCGGGCCAGCCTTATTTTGACTTCGTGTTCCAGCAATGGTGGCTTGGAGGTGTTGAATAGCTGAGCTTGTTCATAAACAGTGAGCTTGTTGTCGATCAGCGAGTAATCCTGGTCGATGTAGATGGCTGAATTGTCCGTCCTGTAGATGGTGCCTGATTGGGGCTTTGTGTCGCCAAGTATTAGCTTGATCAACGTCGTTTTTCCCGAGCCGTTCAGGCCTTTGATAGCTATTCTATCGCCGCTGTTGATGCGGAAATCAATTCCATCTTCCCAAAGTGCCTTTTCATCATACCCGTAGTTTAGTTTTTTCCCCTCTACCAAAACCTTGCCTTTATGCAGGTTGGAGCGGTCGAAGCCAAACTTCATTGCGTCCCTGTCGGGCAGCTCTTTTCTGAGGGCCGTCAACGCTGTTGAAATGGTGCCGATTTTCTCGGTGTGAACCCCTTTGAGCCGTGAGGTGCTTTTCTCCGCTTTGTCCTTCATGAGGTTCATCATCACTTTGGGCATCCCGGCTTTCTGCTGCTTTTTCTTTCCCCGGGCATCCTGCTTTTGCTTTCTTTCGGCGGCTTCTCTTTCTACTTCCTTCGCTTTGCGAAGGGCCTTTTCTTTGCTGTTCACGTCGTGTTGGAGTGCCTGGCTTTCGATCTCCTTCTGCTCAGCGTAGAACTCGTAGTTCCCTCCGTACATGGTGATTTTGCCCCGGCTGAGCTCATAAACATTGTCAAGCAAGTTCAAAAGCTGCCTGTCGTGGCTTACAACCACCAGCGTTAGCGCATTTGACTGCACCAGCTGGTATAGCAGCTCCCGGCTGCCGGTGTCGAGGTGGTTGCTGGGCTCGTCGAGCAGTACGAGCGCCGGTTGATGGATGGCAATACCTGCCAGACACACCTTAGTCTTTTGGCCCCCACTCAGGGTGCCCATGCTGGTGTTTAAAGGCAAGTTGCCAAGCCCCCAATGTGTAAGGGCCTCGCTGCAGCGCTCCTCAATGCTCCAGTCATCGTCGAGGATTGCCATGTTGGTTTCTGTTACGCTACCTTCCAGTATTTGCTGAAGGGCCTCGATTTTGCCGTCAACTTTTAGCGCCTGGGCAACAGTAAGGTCATTGAACTGCCCGAACAACTGCGGAACGTAGTAGGGTGCTGCGTCGGACTGCACTGTCCCGGCCGACGGCTCCAGTCCGCCTGCCATGATTTTCATAAGCACACTCTTTCCTTCACCATTGTTGCCAATCAGGGCAATTTTGTCGTGCCTGTTGATAGAAAGGTTGAGATGACTGAAGAGCACATCCTTGTTGGGATGTGTATAGGTAATATCTTGAAGAATAAGCATAATTTCTTTTCAGGTAGTGGAACAAATACAGCAAAGTCCCGGGGAGGGTGCTGTTTACTTTTTCTGAAAGAAATTAGATTTCACATGGAGTATGACTGTCTGGCTTTTGTCGTACGGAAGCAAGGACGATTTTGTTGCAATGGCCCGGCTTTGATCGAACCATTGCAACTAATCAAGAGCAAAATTATACAGATTTCCACTTTAACCCGAACAATGGCCTCAGGAATTTCACTCTTCTGATCACCTCATAAGTTGCAAAGCATCCCACGCTTGTGACAACCAAAACCATCAGGAACTGGACAGGTGCTGGCAAGTCGAGCTGGAAGATGTATTTCGAGCCAAGATAAAGAAACACCATGTGCAGGATGTAGACCGGATAGGCTGCCTGACTCAGATAAGTCAGGGCTTTGCCGCCGTGATTCAGGTATTTGTAACCAAAGGCGAAAACTGAGAAAATCCAGAAATTTGACTCAATAGACTGCAGATGGTTAGGAGCCATTTGCTTGAAAACAACCATCCGAATGACGAACAGTGCAGAGCCAATGACCACAAATATCCACTTCCACTTCAGGATCAGTTCCAGAAAGGGCTGCCCGCTGAGCACGAAACAGAAGCCAAAGAAAAACGCCAACAAGCCCAGGAAGAATCCGTGCCATGTGGTGGCGTAAAGGGAGTAAATACCCGGGTTCACCAGCCAGGCTTCTGCGGCGAAAGTTGCCAAAGTAGCGAAAAGGCCAAGGGGATTACCAAATAGCCACTTGATGCCTTTTGCCAGCTTCCCATCGTCGTGGCCTTTCAGGTAGAAAAAGATGGGAGAGAGCACCAGCACATAGGTGAAAATGTTTCCAAGAAACCACAAGTGACCCGGGTTGTACTCGTAGCCGGCTGTCATCTTGTAATAAGACTTCCACAGGTAGATATGGATAGGCACTATGGCGAACATACCGAAAAGGAAAGGCACCAGTATCCGGCCGGTGCGTTCCATCAGCAGCTCCTTCCAGTTCCTGCGGCGCAAGGCAAAATAGACGCCCATGCCCGAAACAAAGAAAAGCAAGGGTATCCGCCACACATTCAGCATCGACATGGGAATCCAAAGTGATTCCCATGTCTTCGTAGAGGCAATGAAGCCAATCATCACCCCCCAGGTTTGGAAACCGATCGCCACATGGTAGATCAGCAGCAAGCCGATGGCGATCACACGCAACCAGTCAATATCGTACCGTCTGTTTGTTGTTGTCATTTGAGTATTCTTTGTACCGGTTATTATTTCAGCATTTCAGCCACCTCAGGTCTTGTTTTTTCTATATAGGCATAGTCTAGCTTAAGGCCCATAGGGGCAAGCATGGTGGCCATCATTTCGTAGCTGCCTTTTACGTCAGCGTACGGTACTGCTACACCGTCATAAGCAGTGGCGCCATATTTATTCTTAATGGTTTTGTCGGCACCCTTATCGAGCAGCATCTGCACGATTGCGGGGCGGCAGAAGAAAGCAGCCGAGGTCAGTGCAGTAGAACCATCATTGTTTTGGAAATTGATGTCAGCACCTGCATCGATAAGAAGTTTGGCTGCTTCGGGTTTGCCGAACACTGCCGCTGAGATCAATGGACTGGAGCCTCCGAATGGGTCTTTCTCATCCAGGTTGGAGCCGGCAGCGATATGCTGCTTTACTGCTTCAAGGTTTCCGGAGATTACCGCCGTGTGAATGTCAACATCCGGTGCTGCAACTGTTGTACTTTCGCTGGCCGATTCACTTTTCACTTTTTTGTCGGAGCAGGCTGCAGTCACTAAAAGAGCGGCTGCGAGCGTCAAATGTGTCATTGTTTTCATTGTGTTTTTCATCATCGTTTTCATAGTGCTGTGTTTTAAGTTTTTGCAAGAATTTGTTTTGATACAAAGGTGGGGCATACCGTGACGCAGCGTTAAACATGGATGACGCCAAAAGCATAAAGTTTGCTGAAGCATTAGCATTTATGACGATTCGATATAAAATATGACGCAAGCCGGGTAAAAAGCTTTGGAAATGAAGTGATTAGAGGAGGTTGCTACTTCAAATGGGAATCGCCATTTTTGTTGAGTCAAAAGAAACCACCGCCACCTAACGATGGAGAACCAAACGTCTGCGGGCAATCCGGCAGAAAACGATTTTTTGAACCAACTAACAGAGATCATCGGCGACAACCTGTCGGATGAAAACTTTGGAGTGTCGGAGCTGGCCAGTGAGGTGAACATGAGCCGTTCGAACCTCCTGCGCAAAATCAACAAACTGACCAAACTGTCAGCCAGCCAGTTTATTCGCCAGGAAAGGCTAAAAAAGGGCATGGAGTTGCTCCGTCAAACCTCGATGAATGTGTCGGAGGTGTCGTACAAAGTGGGTTTTGGCAGCACATCGTACTTTATCAAATGCTTTCGGGAGTATTATGGTTATCCGCCAGGGGAGGTGGGGAAAAGAGAACATCACGAACCTGTGAGTTCGGCTGTTGTTGAGAAAAGAAAGTCGCTCCTGGTTCCGGCATTGGCGGTGGGAACCTTGCTAGTTATCGGGGCAGTGGCCTTGTGGTTTTTCAATCAGCCGCAGGCACCGGAAGCTGCGTCGGCTCCGCTCGATAAGTCAATAGCCGTGCTGCCTTTCAAAAACGAAAGCAACGACTCCACCAACGTTTACCTTATCAATGGGCTGATGGAGTCGACCCTGACTAACCTGCAAAAGATGCGTGACGTCAGGGTGATCAGCCGCACATCTTCTGAAAAATACCGCAACACCAGCAAGTCAATTCCTGAAATGGCGAAGGAATTGAACGTAAGCTATTTCGTAGAAGGGAGTGGACAGAAAATTGGTGATAAAATATTGTTGAACATCCAGTTGATAGAAGCAGCCACCGACCGCCACCTTTGGGCCAAACAGTATAGAAGAGAGGCGAAAGATATTTTTGAATTGCAGGAAGAAGTAGCCAAAAACATCGCCGAGGAGATACAGGTGTTCATTACACCGGAAGAGGAAGAAAGAATTGGAAGGCGGCCGACAGAGAGCCTCGCAGCCTATGATTTTTACCTGAAAGGCACCGAGCTATTTTACCAAAGCACTGGAGAAAGTCTTAGGGCTTCTATTCCCTATTACAAGAATGCTATTGATATCGACGATCAATTTGCCCTGGCCTATGCCGATCTCACCATGGTGTATTTTTACCTGGATATCTATCGATCAGATAAGCAGTACAAAGAGGAAATAAGCCAGGCCTCGGAAAAGGCATTTGCTACTGATCCGACGCTGGCAGAGAGCCTTGTGGCAAAAGCTCTGGCCTACATTTATGAGGGAAAAAACGAGCAGGCAGTGCCCTACCTGGAAAAGGCGCTGGAGTACAACCCCAACTCGGGTGTTGTTCTTCACTTTCTTTCTGAATATTATTTTTCCCGCCAGCCGGATACGGGCAAGTATCTGGAGTATGCTTTGATGAAAGCGAGAGTGGACATTGCGGCCGACTCCGCCACCCAGAGTTACAACTACCTGCAAATAAGTAATGCGTTGGTGCAGGCAGGGTTCGTGGATGAAGCACTTTTTTACATCGACAAATCCCTTGCGTATGAGCCTGGCAACACTATAGCCAAGATGGTAAAAGTATTCACCCAGCTAGCCAAAACCAGAAGCTTTGTTAAGGCAAAAGACTTTCTACTGAAAGAGCTGGAAAATGATCCCAACAATATGATGTTCTTACAAGAGTTGGGTAACACGTACTTTGTGCTGAGGGACTATGAAAATTCTTACCGTTACTACAAAAAATTCGTCAACCTGAAGGACAGCCTTCATCTTGATTTGTATGCCCACGCCAACCTTAAGATTGGGGCTGTGTATGAAAAAATGGGTTTTAATGAGGAGGCCCGGCTATTCGTCAGTCGCTATAAACAGTATGCCGACAACGACCCGACGATTTACATGCATGTGAACCAGGCCGCACACTTCGCCTATTTGAAAGATTGGCCAAAAGCCATCGAGGAGGTGACCTTGTTTTCAAAACAGGATAACTTCTACATTTGGGTGCTATTGCTGGATATGGATCCCATGTTTGAACCTATCAAAGATTGGCCTGAATTTCAAAAGGCATTTGGCGAGGTAACGGCCAAGTTTTGGAGGGACCATGAGGAGATTAAAGCCCACCTGGGGGAGAAGGGGCTGCTGCCGATAACACTTTAGTCCCTAATCAAACTCGCTGGGTTTGTGTTCCATGTTCTTCCAATACTAAGTACAACGGTAGTTATCCCAAGCACAAGCACGCCAAGACAGGCTGCCACAAACGCCCAGGGGCTGATGCCGTCTCTCAGCGCAAAGGACTGCAGCCATTGGGACACCAGCCAGAAGCAAACCGGTGCGATCATGACGAACGAGAGACCAATGAGCATCAGGTATTCCGTTGAAAATAGTCTCACGATGGAGCCATAGCTGGCACCAATGATTTTGCGAACGCCCACTTCCTTTTTCCTTTGTGAAATGGTGAGGGAGCAGAGGCCAAAAAGCCCCAGACACGAGACCATGATGGTGAGTACGCTGAAGGAAGTGAACAGGGTAAGGGCTCTGTCTTCCTGATCGTACTGAGCGGCCAGGGATTGATCCAGGAAATGGGCGCTAAAAGGGTCGTTCGGAAAAAGCTTTTTCCACTCTTGCTCCAACAAAGGCATTTGATCAGCCACCGGATAGTCGGCCCGGAAACGCACCAGCATATGCACGGTAACGTCATCGCCAAACATGATGATTGTGGGCTCCACCCCCACATGAAGAGACTGGAAATAATAGTCCTCCATCACACCCACCACTTTCACAGAGCCATCGGCATGCACCTGCTCGCTGAGGGGATCGTCCCAGCCCCAAAGTTGAGCGAATGCTGTATTCACAATGGCGGTGGTATGTTTATCTCCAGGGCGGGTTGCGTCAAAGTTTCGCCCTTCGAGCAGTGCCACGTCCAGTGTTGGCAGGTAGTCAGCATCAACGGTAAACACATTCACCAGCCTGCTCTCGCCATTGGGTTTTACGCCCAATGTGCCTTTTCGGGGTTCTTCGTCAGGAATAGCGCCATAGCCTGTGCCAGATACCTTTTCTACGGCGCTGTTTTGTAGCAAAATCTGTTTGAACACATTCAGACCACCTGCCGCCAGCGAATCGTCCGGGGTGTCGATCACTACCACGTTCTCTTTACGGAAGCCCATGTCGTAGTTGCTCATGAAACGCATTTGCCGGTGGATCAGCAGCGTACAAATGATCAGTCCCATGGCAATGGCAAACTGCACCAATATGGAGGCTTTGCGGAACCATTGACCCCGGATGCCAGTGATTTTTCCTTTCAGCGCCTGTAAAGGTTGAATAGAGGAAGTGAAAAAAGCTGGAAAGCTGCCAGCCAGCACACCCACCAGCAGCACTGTGGCAAAAGAGAGCGAGAGGAAGGTGAAATTGAACAGGCGGATGGCTTCGAAGCTTTTACCGGTAATTTCATTGAACAGCGGCATGGCCACCACCACCATTAGCATGGCAATGATAAAAGCCATCAGGGCGATGAGCACCGACTCGCTGAGGTACTTAAACACCAGCTGGGGAAAACGGGCGCCAACAATCTTACGGATGCCCACCTCCCTGCCTCGTTCGAGAGACTGCACCAGAGAAAAGTTGATGAAATTGATGCTGCCTATAACCAACATGAGCAGCGCCACTGAAGCAATGATATAAATGAAGGCCATATTGCCCTTTGGGCTGTCATCGTACGTCGGCTCCCTGAAGTGGACGCCACTCAGTGGCTCCACTGGCATGGCGATGGTGAGGTCAGCCTCGTCCAGCAGGTCGTTAAGGGTTTTTTCAGCCTCGCTCACCATTCGTTCTTTGAGGGAAATGAGCGCTGGATCGGATTGAAGGTATTGTTCTTTGAGCAGCACATAAGTATGGTATTCAAAATCGAACCACCCTTTCTCCGCCTGGCTGTCCATTGACACGAGGGCAGAAAATTTAAGGTCGGTAGCCGTCGGAATGTCGTGCATGAGCCCCGTGACCTGGTAGGGCTGCTCATTGATGGTAAGCACTTTGCCCATCGGCTGCTCTGCACCAAAGTACTTCTCAGCCAGGGTTTTGGTCAGCACGATGCTATTGGGAGCTGTGAGGGCGGTGCCGGGGTCTCCTTCAACGAGGGGGAAAGTAAGTACCTGAAAGATTTCCGGGTCGGCTTGGAACATGTCATTCTCCTGAAAGATGTTGGAGCCGTACTTGACTGACCGAACAGTCATGGAGGTTGTTCGCACTGCCTCCTCCACTTCGGGAAAGTCCTGCTTCAGCATGGGTGTGAGCGCTCCCGGAGCAGTAGACACTTTGGTGACCGACTCGCCTGAGTTGATCTGAGACGTGACCACGTAGATTCGGTCGAGCTTCTCGTGGTATTGGTCGTAGCTAAGCTCTTCGGTAATGTACAAGCCGATGAAAATACAGGCAGCAAAGCCAATAGCCAGGCCAAACACATTGATAAAACTGAGGGTTTTATGGCGGGAAAGGAAGCGAAGGTAGGCGGTTAGGTTGTGCATGCTGAAATGGTTTAAGTAATGCTATGGTTGAACTGATAGTAGTTGTCGGTCAGTATCCAGAGTCAACAATGCAGTATTTGGTTGGAGGGTTGTTCAACGGAGTGCAGGAACAAAGGCTTCGGCTGCAAATTTGGCTGTATATGTTTTATCGCAGCCACAAACCTTGCTTTCAGCTGCCGAGGAAATTCCTGAGTGCGAATAAATTTGTATATTTGTTAATATGAAAGACGCAGTAAAAGACGCATTAAGAGCTGAAAAAGCAATGAATGAGGCTTTAAAGAGAGAAAAGGCATCTCGCCAAGAGAAAAAATAATTGGTTGCTCCAAAAGTGATAGTTGTTGCAGAAAAAATCTGAATTCAGCTCGTCGCCATTTTTTATTGTCATTGCCGGACCCAACGGTGCCGGCAAGTCGACTACGAGTAAAGAAATACTTAGGCCGTATGAGATAGAAGCCTTTGATTGGGATAAGGAATTCCAATCAGTATGGAGAAAATTTGACTTTGATCCCCTGCTTGCCGAAGGAATCAGGGAGTCTATCAACTCAAAATTTGAATCGTATTTGTCTCATTCATTTTCACAAGATAAGTCGGTAGCCTACGAAACAAATTTCCACTCAGAATACAATATCCAACTAGCGCAAAAAGCTAAGAAATTGGGTTATGCAACGATTCTATACTTCTTGGCGCTGACCAATCCTACCATTGCAATTCCAATGTCGTTAAGTTAAGGAATCGGAATACTAAACGTCACTCACCCCAATTCACAAATGACAAGGAAAGTTCGTTATTCTCCCTTCGGGGCCGGGGTAGAAAAGGCTTAACTTAACGACATTGGGCTCACACCAGCGGGGGTACAGTAAAGTCAACGGCAGTCTTCCAAAAGCCACTTAGACGCCAGGTCAAGAAGCAGCGTGGCGTCAGTACCCGGATTGTGAACGAGACCAACAAATTTCATCACCTGATGTGGTGAAACATGGAGCACTTTTAGGCAAACGGTGTTGTGAAAGACAGCAATGTTTAGTCCCTCGTCTGGGATACCAGACACTAGCGCATCCTCTATTTTTTCTTTTAGCGCATCCGCTGTTTTTGCCGGAAGCTTGATGGGTGCGGTAATCGTGACTACAACAGCTTTCCCTGTCGGTATCTCACCTTCCAAAGAGGCTTTGAGACTCCCCAGGAGGCGTACCACAACTTTATCAAAGCGTAAGCCAAGCGTGGTTAGGCTCAGTCCGTTGGCCCTCACAATGGCCTCGGCTATTTGTTTTTCGGTGTTTGACATGCTGAAGGATTGCCACTCTGGTTGAAACCAATGCTTACACCAGGGATGTTTCTTTTTCTATGATCCGTTTATTTCCACCAGGTTTCACCTGCTACCAAATACTTCTCTTTGATAAGCTTTTCATTGAGCTCGATCCCGAAGCCCGGCCGGTCGCTGAGCTGGATGTGGCCGTTTTTAATGACCTCTTTGTCGTAGCCGAGCACATCAGGGTCGCCGTTGATGCCATTGCCTGCCTTGTTCTTAGGATGGAAGATAAACGCTTCATGAGCCACAAACTCCCTCACCGATGCGGCGAAATTAGCTGAGGCAATGGTGGCAATCGGTCCGGCCACGTTGTGTGTACACACGGGGATGTAATAAGTCTCAGCCATGTCGGCGATTTTCTTGGCCTCCAGCAGCCCGCCTGCCATGGAAACGTCAATCTCTATCATGTTCACGCCCTGGTTCACGATAAAAGGCCGGAAGTCATCACGGGTATACAGGTTTTCGCCTGTCAGGATGGGTACGGGCGACTTTTCTGTCAGCTTCACCCATTGCTCATTGTAGGCGATAGGTAGCGGGTCTTCCATCCAGATGGGACGTATAGGTGCTACTGCATTGGCCAGCCGCAGGGCACTGTCGAAATCAAACTCCCAGTGACAGTGCACGGCAATATCGAATTCGAGCCCGAGCGCTTCTCTCATGTTGGTGTAGCCTGTTCCATTGCGGTCTGCTTCTATATTTGATAGCCGGCGGTTGTCAAGCTTGTTCCACTCCTGGTCTCTTAGGATATTGGTTTTACAGGCTGTCCATCCCTGGCTTTTCATCAGCTCGGCAAATTCGGCGCAGGAGTCTTTGCTCAGCATGTCCTGAGGGCCCGACGAGGCATAGGCCCTCACTTCCTTTACGTGGCTGCCACCGCCTAATATTTTGTGCACAGGCTGTTCCGTGATTTTGCCGATCAGGTCCCACATGGCAAACTCCACACCGGTGATGGCGTGGGTGGCCAGGCCATGGTTGCCGCCATAGTAGGAGGTGCGGGTACTCATTTTGAAAACGAGGTATTCAAGGTCCAGCGGATCCTGATCCATCAGAATGGGCTTGCAAACATTTTGGATGATGTCTTTGGCACCATACCCAGTTTCATCGTGGTGGCATTCGCCAATACCCACCAGCCCCACATTGGTGCTGATCTTGACGAGCGGACTTACCCGAAAGCCAATTTTGGTTAATACACATTGTACATCGGTTATTTTGACTTTTCCGGCAAGTGAGTTGGCCAGCAAATCCAGGTACGGCATAAAAGCCAGAGCAGGCGTGGCCAGTGCTACGTTTCGGACAAAGGTTCTTCTCTTCATGTAGGTAGTGTTTGGGCGTTTGATAAAAATAGGGAATTATATCACTTATCGACAAACAACCCGGCAAAATAGCCATAGAGAGAGCCATACCCAGAGGAACCGGCGTGGAACGATGAATATGTAGGTCGAAAGGCTAAATATTCATTCCCCAATGGTAGAAGCTATTCCCGCTTCGGCGGCGGACCGATCGCTCCGGCGAACCGGTGGCCGCAGAAAATCAAAATTTATACACATGAATCCATGCCTTTCATTCCTTCAGGCGGGCCTTCTGAGCCGGTACTTAATGAAGCGATGCTGGCCTATATACACCTCGCTTTCTTCTGTGAAGCCGAGACGCAGCAGGCCTTTCACCCTGGTTCGGCTGGGGGGAAACAGCACGGTGACGGACTCCAGCCCCATTTCTGTAAACGCCCGGCCAATGATTTTCTGGTAAAGCTTTTTTCCAAGGCCCCAGTAGCCGGGGTGCAGCACCAGGGCCAGGTCCGCTTCGCCCGCCTCAGGCTGCAAGCCACCCCAGCCCGCAAATACATCGTCGACTACAAATGCCCACGGGCCATAGCCATGTTCGTCCCATAGCCGGGTTTTGGCCGCCACAAAGGCAGCGCAGGCGGCTTCGTCAAAGTAGTCGGTCAGCAGGGGCATCTGCCGCCTCACGAGGGGGTTGTTCATCAACGCCACGATGGCTGAGGTGCTTACCTCAGAAAGCTGCCTGAATTCAATAGTCATCTTTTTCTAATAGGGGTAATATGATGGATTGAAGGGTGGGGAGCACCTCTTCCCGAAACCAGCTGTTTCTCTTTTGCCAGATATTGTTGCGGGGCGATGGATGGGGAAGGGGTAAGTATTCCGGCAGATAGGCTTGATAGTTCTTCACTGTCTCAGTTAAAGTGCTCATGCATCTTTCTTTCAAATAGCAGGCCTGGGCATACTGCCCGATCAGCAGTGTGAGTTGTACTTCCGGCATTGAGGCGATCACTGGTTGATGCCACAGCGGCGCACATTCCGGCCTTGGCGGCAGGTCGCCACTTTTTCCGGTGCCAGGATAGCAAAAACCCATGGGCATGAGTGTCAGCAGTCTGTCATTGTAGAAGATTTCCCGGTTCATTCCAAGCCAGCTTCTCAGGGTATCGCCGCTGGCATCGTCCCACGGAATGCCACTTTGCTGCACTTTGAGGCCGGGCGCCTGCCCGATCACCACAATCCGGGCCAATGGGCTGGCCTGAATGATGGGCTTGGGTGCATACGGCAAATGCGCTTTGCACACACTGCAATGTCTTATCTCGTTGAGGAGTTTCTCCATGGTAGGTTCACATAAAGCCACCTGAAGCAATGAGCTTCAGGTGGCGGGTTTCATATGGCAGGGAACCACTATTCCCGGCTAAGCTTTTTCCAGTTGTTGTCGGCTTTGGCGGCCAGCTGGCTATGATTGCCTTCCAGCCACAGCTGCTGGGCGTCCACCTCCAAATCGTACAGGAAAAGGTAGTATTTCCCGTCTTTCACCACAAATTTGTTGGGATCAACCCTGAATTTGGCCCCTACCGACACCCCAAAGGCGCAGTAGCCTCCGTATTGTGGCAAATACTTCTCAGGGTTGGCTTCAAAGGCCTTTTTCTGTTTAGCGTCCGTGAAGTAGTAAGCTACGCCGTCGTGGGTCGCCTTAAACTCCTTCTGGCCTTTTTGAGCGATGCCTAGCTCCAGATAAGACACCGGACTGTAGCCCTGCAGGGCAATTTTGCTGTCGTCAATATTGTTGACCGACTTAATGTTCTGAGCAAGGCCAATGGTTGACATCAGCAATGCTGTGAGTAAGAATGAGAATGTTTTCATGTTCGTTTATTGATTTTAAAATGATAAAAAGATTATTAATGGTTATTATTTTGAGGTGACCTCTTCGGGCTTGTGCAGGCTTACTACCGTTAACACAGCCAGGCCATTCACCAGATAGTAGTAGGTATCCAGCCCCTTAAAAGAGAAGATGAAGGGTGCCAGCGTAAAAACTACCCCAACAAGGCCATCGACAATCAGATGTATGCGGTAAGGGATCACACGCACTATTCCCAGGTGGTGGTCGGTTAACACGGTGAGCACAAAAGCGGCGACGCCCGTAGCCACCGACAGCTGCAGGGCGAAAGCATTTGACCCACCCAGCCCCAGCACAAAAGGAAGGGCCATCAATGCAACCGCCACCGGGTAGTCGAGGTAAGCGTGGATTCTCTTGGTTACGAATTTCATCTGACGGGTGGTTTAGGCTTTAAAGTATTGTTCCTCTACAATCTGCCCGTTTTCCCATGATGTCTTCAGGATTTCGTGCCATAGGATTTTGCTTCCGTCTTTCATGTCGAAGTCGAAAGTGAATTCGGCAAAAGAGGTGTCTCCGTTGAGGGCGGCGTGGTGCAGCTCAATGCCATTGACTTTTGCTATGGCGCCGGCAAACCCCTGCATTTTGGCAACCATTTCCGATTTGTTGTGGGTTACTGTACCGTCAAAGTCGATGGTTTTGGCATGGGCAGCAAAGTACTTTTCAGTGGCTTCCACTATCTGCCCTTTCTTTACCAGCTCGTTTTTGGCTGAGAAGATTTCGTTCAGCGATTGTTCCATTTTCTTTCTTTTTTAGATCATTTGTCAAAATTGACAGCACAAAAGTGCGGCGATCAAAAGGCAGGAAAAATGAAGCAGATCAAGAAAAGAGGTTGATGTAGTTCAACTTCTTCGGTGCGCTTTTTTGTTGCGGATTCGTGACAGAAACTCGGTGGTCATACCCAGATAAGAAGCCAGGGCGTATTGTGGCACCCGCTGAATGAAATTGGGGAAGTTCAGGATGAAATTCTCATAACGGGCTTCGGCAGAGTGGCAAAGGTTGAAAATGATGCGCCGGTGCTCAAAGGCCAGTCCTTTTTCGGCCATGATCCTGAAGAAGGTTTCAAACTTATGGTTCGCCTTTTTGAGCTCCTGCTCTCTGCTGTATTCAATTTGAAGGAGGATGCTGTCTTCCAGGGCCACAATAAAAAGCGTTGCCGGATGCTGGTAAATGTAGCTGTTGAAGTCCGACACCCACCAATTTTCGATGGCAAACTGAAGGGTGTGTTCCTGCCCGTCGTGGACGGCATAGCTTCTGAAGGCGCCCTTTACTACAAATGCCCGGTGCTTGTTGGTGAAATTGGGCTGCACAATGAATTGCCGTTTTTTTACATGAACCTCTTCATAGGGTGCTAAAAATTGCTCTGACTCTTCGTCGGTGAGCGCAACGAAGCTACGAACATACTGGAGAAGTTGCTCTTTAATCATTTTTCGGAGTATTCAGATTGTTGGTAGTATGCGCCTGCAACCGGTTTTGCATAGCCACAATTTGATCCACAATTTATTTGATCTTAGCTGGATCGGGGCAAAGTTGCTGCTCCTTGTTCACAATATGTCTGCTGGCAGGCAATTTTCTTCGCATCACCTGGGCCCACGGAGTTTCCTTAACCTGAGGTTTCAATTTTTTGTCTTGTGCGAGTGTAACTGTTTAGCTATGCCTTAGCTGAGACATTCGGCACGGCTTTTACTCTTTGGCTTTTGTTTCTTGGTCCCAGAAATAGGTTTCGTAGTCGGTTTCAGGGATATTGGATACTGCTCCTAAAATGCGGGCGATGGTGATGATTTGCCCCCGGTGATAAGAGTTGTGATTGATCACATGCATAATGAAGTCGTGTCTTGTTCTCGTCATGACTGGCGAGTTGATGTCAGCCGCAAGCTGTTTTTCACTGAATGTAGTGTAGGTGTCGACCATTTTTTCTGAGCCTCGCAGCAATTCTTCAATCACTGCTTCAATCGACTTCACCTTTATTGTTTCGTCCAGTTTTTTGACGTCACCTTCGGTAATCACTTCATACCAGAAGAACTGTGCATTTTTCATGTGCTGCAAAGTCAGGTCGATGCTGGCAAAACTGGCATTAGTCTCTGTGTAGAGCACTTCATTGGATGACGTTTGTAGCCATTGAGTCAATCTTTCATTGGCCCAGTGGTTGTAGCGGATGTAGCTGGAGATTGTTTCTTTTAGTGTCATCAGGTAATAGTTTCTGCGGCAAGGGCTTGTGTTTCCACGAGCGTCTCTGTAAATATTCTGATTTTTTCCGAAGGAAGGAATTCAAGCTGAAAGCTTGATAAGCGATTTCCGCCTTCGCCAGGGTTTGGAATATATATTTTGATATATTTTTTATCTGAATTAGTAATCAGAAAATCTAATCGGTATGATAATCGACGACTCTACCGGTTTACCGTTTTGTAGTGCTGGGTTGAATGATAGATCAAGAGAGTTTAGGGCTTTTACAGCCTCTTCGTTAGCCGCTGCACAATTGCCTTTCATTACTTTTACATCTTTTATCAAGCCATCGGGGCCAACCGTTACTTTCAGGAAGACGGTGCCAACAAAGTCGACACCTTTGGGGTATCTTAGGTTGGCTTTTAGCATTTCATATAGTTTTGCTTGGCCGCCCACTGGTTCGGGCATCGATGGTTCATCTTCGATAAGATAAACGATTCCCGTCAACGTGATCTCTTCTTCGATCGGATTGATCGCTGACGTGTCTGCAGGCAATACATCGTCCTTTGTACAGGACTGTGTGGTAATAGCCGATGCAGCAACCATTGAAGCTACTGCGTATTTTACGAACTGTTTGTTTAGTTGGGAGTGCTTGAAGATGCCACAAAGTGATTCGTCTGACGAGCGGATAGTTTTGTTGATATAGCTGTCTGTCTTTCGGGTAAAATCGATCACCTTTTTGGAGCAGCTGTCGCAAAAGAAATTGGTTCCGCAGGGCTGTAGATTGGTCTTATTTTTTTCGCAGGCAAAGCGAAGACTGGGTTTGTTGAGGCTTTTCATTGCAGTAGGTGTTTCTTATACAATCAGAAGTGTGCAGAAAAGTCACAGTATTTGTAAGGCTTTTTTAAGCATGTGAGCCAAGCTTCCTTTTGATCAGTCTCTGAGTTGTGCAACAGCAAGGAACCGCTTGCACGGATGTGGATGTGCCCGTGCCTCTTGCTCTAAGAGTCACCCCTCCTCCAAAATATACCCGCTCCCGTGCATGTTCTGGATCTTGACGGCGTCGTCGGAGCTCAGGTACTTTCGGAGCTTGGAGATGTACACATCCATGCTGCGGCGGGTGAAGTAGGTGTTTTCGCCCCACACCTCCCGGAGGATTTTGTCACTTTCCACCAGCTGGCCCTTGGCTTCGCATAGCATCTGCAGCACCCGGGCCTCCTTCTTGGTCAGGTGGAGGGCATTGCCATCGTGCAGCAGCTGCCGGTTTTTCAGGTGGAAGGTGTGGGAGCCAATCTGGTAGCTCTCGGTAGCCGTGCCTGAGCTGCTTTTGCCGCTGCGGCGCAGCACAGCCTGTATCCGCATAATGAGCTCTTCTTCGTCCACCGGCTTCACAATATAGTCGTCGGCACCGGCCTTAAAGCCTTTCATCTTGTCGATTTTCATCGACTTGGCGGTGAGAAAGATCAATGGAAGGGTGGGGTCAATGGCTTTCAACTTACCGGCCAGGGCAAAGCCGTCCATTTTGGGCATCATCACGTCCAGGATACAGATGTCGAACTTACCAGGCTGGAAGGCGCTCAGCCCTTCTTCGCCGTCTTTCGTCCATTCCACTGTAAAGTCGTGCATTTGCAGGTACTCTTTCAGAATATAGCCAAGGCTGTGGTCGTCTTCTACAAGTAAAATGCTGCTCATGACACCTGGGGTAAAAAGATGCTAAACTCGCTGCCAGCGCCCGGCTGACTCTTGAGGCTGATGGTGCCCATATGAAATTCCACAATGCGCTTGACATAGCTGAGCCCCAGCCCAAAGCCTTTCACAGTGTGGATGTCGCCCTGCTGAGCCCGGTAAAACTGATCGAAGATGTATTTCTGTACCCGCTCGTCGATGCCAATGCCATGGTCTTTTACCACCAGCAAGATGCCATCCTGTGCTGTGTCGGAAGTGCTGATGTTGATTTTGGGTGCTCCGTTGGTGTACTTCTGTGCATTGTCGATCAGGTTGTACAGCACGTTTTTGATGTGGGTTTCATCGGCCGTGATGAGGTGCCTCTTTGCCAACAAGCTGAGCTTTATTTCACCTTGCTTTTCAGCAATGATCATGGTAAAGCTGTCTGCTACTTGCCGGATCACCTCATGGAGATCAAATGTCTTTTTTTCGAGGTGGAGATTACCCGAGTCGAGCATAGCCATCTGCAGGATTTTGTCCACCTGGGTCTGCAACCTTTTGCTCTCTGCGCCGATGAGGTTCACGTAGGAAGTCATCTTTTCTGAGGTCTTTACTTCCTCTTTCGCTTTCAGCGATTTGGCCGCAAGCGAAATGGAAAAGATGGGTGTTTTGAACTCATGGGTGAGGTTGTTGATGAAGTCCCGCTTGAGATCGGACAGTTTCTTCTGCTTGTTGATCGTGTAAATGGTGTAGCCAAATGCGCCTAGTATTACCACAATGAGAATAAGACTGGTGCGGATGATATCTGCAGACTCTCCCAGCACTGCCGCCCCTTTGTTGGTGTAGGTCATGGCGATGTCGAGCTTTTTGGGATAAATCATGCAGAAGCAAAGGTGATTGTCGGCTGCCATCACGTTTTTGGCTTCTGGCTGCACGGGCCAGTTGCCACGGTGGATCATGCAGCCATATTCGCTTGATGTGTAGCCGTCTACCCTGTAGTCGAAGTTGGGATAATTAAGTGCCAGCACCTTGTCGATCTCCGTCTTCAGCTTCAACTGGAGCGGATCGGTGACCTCGGAGGTGTTGGTAAATACAAAGGAATCCGTTCCCCTGATGTCATCAACCAGGTCTCGCAGGTCGTCGTTGTACATGGAGTTGTCGTAGAGGTCGGAGAGGATGTCCGGCACCGCCATGCTCATGACGTTCCTGTTGGTTTCGATGTCCTGCTCGAGAATGCGGTATTGATTGTACAGCAGCACACCCAGCGAGGTAACAACCACGAGGAAGAGGAGGATGAAAGTGTACTTTGATAGTTTCATGTTACAATATGCAATAATGAAATCCTTCGACTCCCTTTAGGGTTGGGGTAAAACGAAGGATTTCATTATCGCTTTTTATTTTTACGTCATTGCGAGGCTGTGCCAATTGCTTGTTGATTGTGTGCATAATTCTGTCACAGTTGCGGTAATTTTTTTATTCCGGAGCGATGTTCTAACAGACAGATTGCTTCAGTCGCTTGATGATCTTCAACATAGATTGCATGTTGTTTCGCTCCATCGCAATAACCGTCAGGTGGTGATTCCCCTCCTCAAATGTCGCAGATCGCTTTCAAAAATTAGCTATATTTAACCAAAGCCGCCCCTTTTTAACCTTTCTTTAACACTTTTAACTTTTGCTTAAGTGAGTTTAACGCTTTGTTAACCCAAATAGAAAAGATGAAGCCCTAAACTGCATGAAAAACTCAAAGTCATGCATAAACTCAAATTAATCGGACTCCCTCTTTTATTACTGTCCTGTCAACTGTTCGCCCAGAAGGCCAATATCCTTGTGGATGCCAATTGGCTGAAAAACAGAATGAAACAAGACAACCTCGTGATCCTGCACATAGGGCAAGAAAACAACTACAAGCAAGAGCATATCCCCGGCGCTGTTTTCATTGCTGGGGATGAGTACACCGTCGATGACGACCCCCATGTTTTTGACCTTCCGCCGGACGCCACACTAAAAAGCATCCTGGAAGGCAAAGGAGTCAGCTCGTCAACAGACGTGGTGATTTACACAGGTGAAAACTGGATTCCGATGGTGACCCGGCTCTACTTCACCTTCGACTACCTCGGCCATGCCAGCAAAACCTACATACTGAATGGAGGCTTAAAGGCCTGGAAAGACGGTGGAGGGGCTCTGTCTGCCGAAACACCCTCCCCTGCAAAAGGAGCTTTCAGCATTAAGCCCAACCCGGGGCTTGTGGCCGACCAGGCCTACGTGCTGAAAAGTATCGAAGATGCCAATACCAATATCGTCGACTGCAGGGCAGCGGTTTTCTACAATGGCATCGAGCCTACCCACGGGGCCAGAAAGGGCAGGATACCGGGTGCCAAAACCATCCCTTATACAAGCCTGTACGAAAAGACCAGCACAGGTGCCTACGAGTTCAAGTCGCTGGAAGACTTGGGGGGCATTTTTGCGGCACAGGGGCTGTCCAAAGACAAGCAGCTGGTGCTCTACTGCCATATTGGTATGCAGCTGACGGTCGTTTACACGTCGGCCAAACTGCTTGGGTACACCGATATCAAAATCTACGACGGCTCCTTTCATGAGTGGGGCCCCGATGAAAAACTCCCGATAGAAATAGACTGATATGTCAAAACAACCAAAGGTGCCGCAGCCGTATTGGAATCCTTACGTCTGTGGGATAGGCCTCGGCCTGGTACTGCTGGCAGCGTTTGTCGTCATGGGCCGTGGCATTGGCGCTTCAGGCGCCATGACGTCGGTAGTAGCTACAGGCGTAAAATCCGTGTCGCCCTCCCATGCCGAAGCCAGCGCTTTTTACATGGGTTACCTCGGTGATGGCACCGTGAGCCCGCTGAAAGACTGGCTGGTGTTTGAGGTGCTGGGTGTGCTGATTGGCGGGTTTCTCTCCGGGAAGCTGGCTCATCGGTTCAAGTTCAAAGTGGAGAAAGGAGAACTATTGTCGAACAACAGTCGCTTCTTGTACGCCTTCCTGGGGGGCATCATCATGGCGTTTGGCACCAAGCTGGCCAGGGGCTGCACCAGCGGACAGGCGCTGACAGGCGGAGCCCTGATGAATGTAGGCAGCTGGATTTTTATGATTGCATTATTCATCGGCGCCTATGCCATGGCTGGCGCTGTTAAACGACTTTGGACATGAACGGGCCCTTTTACGAATTTGGATGGATAGGAGAGGAGGCCAGTCTGGCTTTTGCGTTAATAACGGGCGTGGCCTTTGGGTTCTTCCTTGAAAGAGCGGGGCTGGGCAGTGCCAAAAAGCTGGCAGGGCAGTTTTACTTTCGTGACATGACTGTCTTCAAAATGATGTTTACAGCCATCATCACGGCCATGCTGGGCGTGTTCTGGCTCAGCTGGGCGGGGCTGCTGCAGGCCGATATGATCTACCTGACGCCGACCTTTGTCTGGCCACAGTTCATCGGCGGGCTGGTGTTTGGTGTGGGCTTTATTGTCGGCGGCTACTGCCCCGGCACCTCCTGTGTGGCGTCTTCTACCGGGAGTCTGGATGGGCTGGTGAACGTCGCCGGGCTACTGTTTGGCATCTTTTTGTTTGGGGAGTTGTACCCCTGGCTGGAAGGTTTCTACACCGCCGGGCCGCTTGGACAGGTGACAATGGACGACTACTTCGGCATCCCGGAAGGCATCATGGTGTTTCTGTTGGTAAGCATGGCGTTGGCGGGCTTTTGGGCGTCGGAGAAACTTGAAAAAAAGTATTCGGGCCAATGAAACAACTCACCTTCAATCAGAAGCTGGCTGCGATGGCCTTTTTGCTGGCTGTGGCGTCGTTGGTAGTGGCGCTGGCCTTTCCCAACGGCCCGAAGAGCGTGAGTCAGGAGCCCAGGTTTGTGTCGGTGGTGACGCTGGCTGAGCGAATCAAGAACCGGGAGCCGCTGGTGCTTATCGACCTCAGGGAGCCCGATCTCTTCGAAGAGTTTCATTTGCCTACGGCTGTGAATATGTCGCTGAATGAGATACAGGAAACAGGATTGGCCGAAGGCACAACCTACGTTTTTTATTCTGGCGATGACCTGCTGACACGGCATCTGTGGATTTCCTTGCCTCCAGCCATTAAAAAGCAGTCATCCATTTTGTATGGCGGCGTGCACGACTGGTACAATCATCTGCTCTACCCAACGCTTCCATTGGAGATTCGTGGCGAAGACTCGTTGATGGCTGAGAAAGTAGAGGCCCTTACCCGTTTTTACGGCGGGCAGGCGGAATTTGAAAAGGACAGTACCGGGCTTGCTTACTACACCAAAGACATGGGCAAAGCTTCCTGGCCAGTAGTAAAAAGGGTGGGGAAGCTGATGAGGAAGGGTTGCTGATCATGGAAAAACATCAACAAATCCTGAATCTGGAAGCCTATTTCGCTTCCTACAGAAAAAATATTATCGGCGTTGACCAGCAAATAGCCACGGACAGGCATCGTTCTATCCGCATGCTGTATGCCGACTGGACGGCCAGCGGCCGATGCTACTGGCCGATAGAAAACCAGCTTCTACAGGAGATTATGCCGCTGATGGCTAATACTCATACGGACACCAGCCACTCCGGGGCGTTTATCTCCAGGGTTTACCACGAAGCCCGGCAGACCATCAAAGCCCATGTAAATGCCTCGGCCGACGATGTACTGATTGCGTCCGGTTCCGGCATGACCGACGTGGTGAACAAACTGCAGCGACTCCTGGGCCTGCGGCTGCCTGAGCCCTTCAGGCACAGGTGGCAAGTGCCAGCCTCAGAGCGACCTGTTGTGTTCATCACACACATGGAGCACCACTCCAACCACACCAGCTGGCTGGAAACCATCGCCGATGTAGTAGTGGTGTCGCCCAACGCCAGGGGAGAAGTGGAGACCGCTCAGTTTGAAGAAGCAGTGGCCCGCTACAATGCCCGGCCGCTTAAAATTGCTGCCATTACCGCCTGCTCCAACGTGACGGGGATCACCACCCCTTACCACGACATTGCCAGGCTGGTACATCATCATGGAGGCTACTGCTTTGTTGATTTTGCCTGCTCAGCACCCTACGTCGACATTGATATGCATCCCGAAGACGAAGAAGCCTGCCTGGATGCCATTTACTTTTCTCCCCACAAGTTCCTGGGTGGCCCCGGCTCGTCGGGGGTGCTCGTGTTTAACAAAGGGCTGTATCAGCATCACGTGCCTGACAACAGCGGTGGTGGCACCGTCGACTGGACTAACCCCTGGGGTGGCCGGAAGTACGTGGACGACATTGAGGACAGGGAGGACGGAGGCACCCCGCCTATTTTACAAACGATCAAAGCGGCACTGTGTATTCAACTAAAGGAGCAGATGGGGGTCGACCGCATGGCACACCGGGAGGAGGAGCTGCTGGCTATTTTATGGGAGGGGTTGTCCGGCATTCCCGGTGTGCGCATACTGGCTCCGCAGCATAGAAACAGGCTGCCGATTGTATCCTTCTATGTGGAGGATCAGCACTTCAACACCACCGTGCAGCTCCTCAACGACCACTTTGGCATCCAGTGCAGGGGTGGCTGCTCCTGTGCTGGCACCTATGGGCACTACCTGCTGGACATTGATCAAAATCAATCACAGCAAATCACCGACCTGATCGATCAGGGCGATACGTCAGCCAAACCGGGTTGGGTGCGGATTTCTCTGCATCCCACGATGACGGACGAGGAGGTGAGGTTCATTGTGGGTAGCGTGAGAGAAGTGAGTGGGATGAGGCGAGCGGTTGACCAATAGCCGACGCAACCGCTGGTCTCATACCTCCTCCCTGGTGTGCAGCCGTTTCACCTTTCCGGTTCAAGGGCCTACTTGAAGCATGAGGGCTTCTTACCCTGTTATTTTCAAAGACTGAATAAGTCCGTCTTTTAATTTTAAATGGTAAGCCAGCACTATCGGACTTCCCGGGAAATTACCTGAAACTTCGGCTTTCAGAATTTCTTCTGTTGCCGAATAGTCGATCGGTTTCATCACGGCTTGGTAGGCCTCATTGGCTTTTTTAATCCATTGCTGAATTTCCTTTTTTCCTTTGTGTGTTCTTCCCTCGTCGAAAACGACGGCTGTTTCAGAAAAGCAATTTGCGTAAGCCAGGCTGTCAAAATTGTTTTGGGCCTGTGCCAAATTGGTGATTACGTTGGGTAAGTTCATGTTTTTATTTTTTTAAGATGATTAAATAGTGGGTATAGTACCTCCGTCGATGACGAATTCTGTTCCTGTTAAATAGTTGGCTCTAGGCGACACAAGAAAGCCCACCAGCTCGGCCACTTCTTCTGGTTGAGCCGGCCTGCCGTAGGGTATGCCGCCCAAAGCGTCCATCACGCTCTGTGTTGCCTGCTCTACCGTAGTAGCTGAGCTCTCAGCAATGCGTTCCATCATGGCTGTGGAGCTTTCGGTTTTTATCCAACCCGGGGAAACAGTCAATACACGAATACCTTTTGGCGAAACTTCGTTGGAAAGGCTTTTGCTGTAATTGATAAGCCCCGCTTTGGCGGCTGCATAGGGCAAGGTGGAGTCGAATAGAGGCAGCTTACCCTGTATGGAGCCGATGTGGATAATGACACCCGTTTTTCGTTCGATCATTCCGGGCAGAAATCCTCTGTCGAGCCTTACCGGGGCCAATAAATTGGCTTGCAGCGTTGTTAGCCAGTCCTCATCAGTCAATACCGCAAAGCCGCCGCCGGGAGTATCCGAGCCCCCCAAATTGTTGACCAGGATATCAAGCCTGCCAAAGGTTGATTGTACTTCCTGTATCACTTTGGCTGTGCCCGCTGAGGTGCTTAAGTCGGCTGAAATGAAGTGAAGGTTTTGAGCTGATGCTGCAGGGCGGTTCCTTGCTGTGATGATCACTGTGGCTCCTGCTTGCAGCAGCCGTGCGGCAATGGCTTTTCCTGTGCCTTTTGTGCCGCCTGTAACTAATGCTATCTTGCCATGTAGCTCGTTGTTAAAGTCAAAATGTCCCATTTGTGTAACTTAGTGTAGGGCAAAATTCGGCTATACAAGCAGTGGACACAAGTACGGGCAATCGAATCACATAGGGATAAAATTATCCCCTACAACATGTTTTAGAACATTGAAGTACTTTTAGGTTATGTATGAAAGAAAGATTCCGTTAAACCTGAATTGCGGCCTCGACCTGGTCGGCGAAGTGCTTTATGGCAAGTGGAAAATCAGACTGCTGTGGTTTATCAATGAAGGAATCCAGCGGCCAAGCGACCTGCAACGAAAAATCCCTGATGCTTCACGCAGGGTTTTAAATGTGCAGCTGAAGGAATTGGAAGAACACGAATTGGTTACAAAGAAAATTTACCCTGTTGTGCCTCCCAAAGTGGAGTATTCGTTGACTGATTTCGGTAAAACTTTGATCCCCGTCATTTCAGCACTGGGCGACTGGGGTGATCAGCATGAGGAGCGTTTGCGGTCTCTTATTTTGAAAAGTGAAGGAATTTCATCTGCCGAATAGATTTACTATTCATCTGCCAGGGCGGAATAGCCACATGCAGAGGACGGCAGGCGTTCATTGCCGCAACCGGTCGCTTCGCATATTGAGCGATGTAATCTCCTATCTCGCCCGACCTCAATGGTGTGCAGCCTGTTCTGCTATTACTCAACTGTGGATAGCTGAGACCGTCGCCTGATTTTACGCATGGCTTTTCAGGGCTTCCTTAACAACTTTCCTGTAACTTCTGCCAATGTTTAGTCTGATATCATCAACCAACAGTTCGTCAAATGACACCTCTTTTATCCTGTTTGTGTTGATAATAAAGGAACGGTGAATTCTTAGAAAGACATTGGGCAATACTTCGGCCAGTCGGCTTATTTTCTCCTTGCTGACAACTTCTTCATTAATGGTAATCACTTTGATATAGTCCGATATGCTTTCGATATAAACGATGTCTTCGAACGGTATTTTCGTCAATTTCCTATTGGACATGATTTCAAGAAAGGACTTTTTCGTCTTCTCCTTTTCGTCCAGCAGTTGCCGAATCATCTGCTGGTTTTCTGTTATCTGATTCATCATTAATAGAAATGATCCAATAAGTACAAGCAGGTATAGCACTGCCGCCAAAAGAAGGATTTGGGTAGCATTGGGGTTCAGGCTATCATAGCTGAACTTTACCATGTATACATACGAAAACAGCAAAACCATCATTTCGAGGTACACTGAAGTGATAGCCAGGCAAAAGGTGTAAAGCGCAAATTTCCAGTACTTTTTGGTGAGGAAATATCTTGGCACAAGCACGTAGTTGAAAAAATAGGAGGTGCCTAAAACAATTGGGAGGAGCATGCTGACAAAGAAAAATGCCGCAGTTCTATGACCCCATGAAAATCCAAATACCAGTGTTAAGACAAGTAGTACGAAGATCCAGTAGGCGATGTGGTAGCTTGGGTTTTCGGCTTTTTTATTCATTCAAATTTTGTTTCCCAGGCTAATTTCGAAAAGGATATCAAAATTAAAAGTCAGTGTAGACATACGACCTGTTAACAGCCGGATACGACCTTGATGGACTTCGTTGACTGCTATACCTTGGCAGCAGTATTCACCAAAAAAATATTACTATGATAAAGTTCTTTTATATGGGAGGCAATTTCATGAGTATTCTAACCATAGAGTTGGTTATAATCACTGCATGGATTATTTATCAATTGGTTACCGGTTACAATTCGAAACAACCTAATAAGGAGGAAATCTTACGAAAAATTAGCTATGGCAAATCAATGGGCTTTTTTGCCCTGGCAACAGGCTTTCTTGGTCAGATGTTTGGTTTAATGGGGGCGTTTTCGGTAATCAAGCAACATCCTGATATCAAAATAGAATACATATTTGATGGCGTAGGTGTATCCATGATATCGGCTACTTATGGCGTATTTATTTTTCTATTCTCCATGATATTATGGTTTGTGGCAAGTATGATTATTGAGAAAAAGTTCAAGACCACGGCGGTCTGAAAATATGGATTGCTTTGGGCAGCTACCGCAGTGGCTCGTGTCTCACGGGCCACTCCTGGCAATGGCTGATGTTGGCTCGTGAGACAAGAAACAAGGGGGTCTGTCTGTTTCAGGTGGAGCTTAGGCCATAATTGATTCACAAAAACTGAGCATGAAACTTCACGTTACGATCTTCGGTAGAGTAGGGGATAGTCAAATTGCCCTGTACCAACCACGTGCCGTCCGATTGTTTTTCACCTTGCATGCAACCGGAAATGACCGCTTTAAATGCTGATGCATCACAACACGACTGAGAAAGCCTCCTGAAGTGTACATTCATCCCTTTCATTTCTCGGCCTTCCACGGAGAAACTAGTTTGAAACTCATCCAGTTCAAAGACCAGCACGTCTGTTAATTCATCATCAATAAGTGCGCTTCCTGGGTTGCGGTTAAGCATTCGGAACACATTTTTACTTCCGTTTGCCAGCCCTTCCCATTCATCGATTGCCACTTTGGAGTCAGAATTGACGGTAAAAGCGCAATTCCAATCGTCGATACAGTCATTTGTGATAACGTCTGCCTCGCCGGCTTCCAGACAAGTGAAGCTGCAGTCTTTGCAGGTTGGAATTTGCACATCATCTTTTTCACAGGCCTGAATGAAAACTAAAGTCAAAAAGAAGGTGAAGATTGTATTTTTCATATTCTGTTTTTGAATTGTATACTCTAAGAGGCTAGCTAGCGGCTTTAATTGGCTATATGAGTAACCAATATTTACCTGCTAAGGTAGCTAAATAGCAAGAGAAAGTGTTGGGGTTGAGGATAGATATTGGCAGCTACCGCAGTGGCTCGTGTCTCACGGGCCACTCCTGGCAATGGCTGATGTTGGTGAGCCATGGGGGGAGGGGCTACTCAACGGGGATGGTTGTGAATGATCGCCTTACCTTACCACCTCGCTCACCAGGATCACGGGAGCGGCGTTGGTGTAATTGGGGAAGTCGGCCCTTATGGCATCTCTGTTGGGAGCTATGGCATCCTGGTACGCTTTCAGGTCTTTTATGTAGAAAGTGCCGATGGCCATAAATGGCAGGAGCGTGTTGGGAATGCCGCTGGCCGTGCCTTTTTCAATGGTATACTTTACCAGATTCGACCCCAGGTAGCCTGCCACCATGGGCATGTGTTTGGTTTCGTAGTAGTCCATATCAAAGGTTTTGCCTTCGGCAAAAGGGTACATGACGGATACCTTAATGAGCCCTTTTTCAACGACGGTCTGTTTTTGCTTCTTGGCTTTGGCAGGCTGCTTTTCCTGACTAAAGGCAGATACAGATGCGAACAGAAGGAATACCGAGAGGATGAGTTTAAGTTTCATAGTTGAGTTTTTTAGAAAGGGAATTTAAGTGAAAATATCATATCTACCGCAGTGGCTCGTGTCTCACGGGGCCGCTCCAGGCAATGGCTGATATTGGTTCGAGAGATACGAACCAAGGGGATAGAATCAAAAAAACTGAGCATCAAATTTCACTTCACGGTCTTTGGATGAATAGGGAACCGTCAAATGGCCCTGTACCAACCAGCTGCCGTCGGACTGCTTTTCGCCCTGCATACATCCTGACGTGACCGCTTTGAACTCTGTCTCACCACAGTAGCAAAGTCTCCTGAAATGTACTTTCATCCCTTTCATCTCAATGCCTTCTACCGAGAAGCTGTTTTGAGATTTGTCCAGTTCAAAGACCAAAACGTCTGTTAGTTCATCATCAATAATGGCCGTTCCCAGCGTACTGTTAATCATTTGAAACACATTTTTACGTCCGCTTGTCCGCCCCTCCATTTCGCCTGTTGCCACTTTGGAATCAGCACTGACGGTAAAAGCGCAGTCCCAATTATCCATACAGTCATTTGTGATCACCTCAGCCTCGCTGGCTTCCAGGCAGGTGAAACTGCAGTTTTCGCACGTAGGGATTTCGATATCCTCTTTTTCACAGGCAAGAGAAAAAACCAACACTAAAAGGAAGAGGGGGAGTGTGTTTTTCATGATGTTTTTTTAATAGAACGCTTCAAGGAGCTCATTCATGTATTTTGGAGGGTTATTATTCCACGAACATTGCCTGCCAAAGTAGGCGAATAGTTGAAGAAAGTGGTAAGGACGCTCTTATGAGGCCGGTATTAGTATTGTTCCGTGAGACACCGACCAAGGGAGGGGAGTGTTTAGTGGAAAATATATACGGCCAGAATGACGATAGCCAAGCCGAAGAGCAAAGTCATTTTACCGAACTTTTCCATTTTTTGTAAGTGAAGTGCTGCGTCACCTTTGCTGGCTTTCTTAGTTAACGAACTAATCAGCGTAAGCAACACCAGAAGGATGACGACCAGCGCCAATTTGAGCATTAGTAATGGCGATGAAGGCAATATGGCCCAATAGGGGGTAATTAAATACAAACCTGAAATAATGAGCAGCCCCAGCCCGATATGCCCCATTCTGCTCAACACCATCGAATGCATGCGAAATTTTGTTGCTTCATCTGTCGACATCTTTGCAGTGGCAATGCTTAAAAAAGCATGGGCAAAACTTGTCCCCAAACCCATAGTAAGCCCAAAAAAATGGAGGATCAGCATCAACTCTCTCATAGGGTAATATTTACAATTGTTTAACTCATGCTATCTCCTGCCGCAGTGGCTCGTGTCTCACGGGCCACTCCTGATAATTGCTGATAGTGGTTCGTGAGAAACGAAGCAAGGGGGGTATACACGAACCAATGAACCAAGGAGGTAGCGTTTTTTTACGGAAGTTAGGTGATAAAACTTTCATCCCAAAGCGTCTGTTTCGGTGGTTTTAGTCTGTAGTAGATTACAAAAGTTTCGCCACCCGCTCCGATGTTGCCGCCACAACCGGCGGCCGAATGGGCAACCAACCTCACAGGCTATTCCAAACTTTTGTAATCTTTACTGACGATGACTTGAGGCCTCCCCTTTCTGGTTCAAGCTTCCGCTTGGACTTGTCCTATCTGAGCGTCCCGCTCCAACTCTTACGCTCATCCCCCGGCGAGGCACCGAAAAGAGCCACGCCACAAGCGGACGCTTGCGGCATGAGGGTTTTGGTGACGGATAGGTGGAGTTTCAGCCAACCCTACCACAACGACGTCATCCCGATTGCGACGGAGGAGCGAGCCGACGTGGAACGGGATCCCCAAAACCTAGTAGCAAGCCGGATAAACCTCTTGGCCAGGTCGGAAGGGCGTTCCGGCACCGGGTTCCACATCGGCTCACTTCACTATCCCTTCGTTTCGATGACGGCGTGTTATCTGGGTTTTGCCCCCAACTGGTTCAAGCGTCTTGGACCTTTCGACTTTTCTTTAAACTTCTCGCTGATCCTCATTTGCAAAATCTATCAAAAGAGGACGTTTGGGCGGCTAATACCTGGTATAGTAGATCAACGCAAGAATATTGAATATCTCCAGCCGACCGAAGAGCATGTTTATCGATAGCAACACTTTTGCGCCGTCGGGGAGGCCCGAAAAGTTGCCCAGGGAGCTCACTCCTTCAAATCCGGGCCCCACGTTGCCAATGGTGGCGATGGAGGCGGAGAAGGCAGTGAGCAAATCGATGTTGTAGGCACTCAGGACCACGGTTGTTACAAAGAAAATGAGGATATACATCACAATAAAAACCTGTGTGTGCTCAATAATCTCCACCGGTATCCTTTGACCGTCAACCTTAGCCACTCTTACCAGTCTGGGATGAAGAATCTGCAATATCTGTGTCTTCAGCGCCTTAAAAAATATATAAACCCTGTCGAACTTAAGTCCTCCCGATGTGGATCCCACCATGCCGCACTGAATAGTGAAATACATCAGCACCATCATTGCCAGCGGGGGCCAGTGAGCGGTATCAACTGTGGCAAACCCTGTAGTAGTGCCCAGGGAGATCACCTGAAAGGCGGCGTGGCGGAAGGACGTGCCCAAAGAGTAGAGGCCGTCGGCATATAGCTTAAGCGCCACGATGGTGATGCCGATTGCCACCACCAGCAGAAAGGCTCGGGTTATCTCGGAGGTAAAAATATTGCGCTTGTGCCACATAATCGTGGTGAAAAGTAGCCCAAAATGAATCGCCGATAATACCATGAAAACTTCGGTTATCACTTCTATGGGCAGGCTGTTGAAGTGGGCGATGCTGAGATTTTTGGTAGAGAAGCCTCCCGTGGCAATAGTGGCAAAGGCGTGATTAACAGCATCAAAAAGACTCATACCGGCCACCCACAAAAGGCATGTTTGCAACACGGTAAGCCCCAGATACACATAGCCCAGCACGAGCAGCACCTGGCGCTTGCTTTGTTTGAAGTTTGTTTGAGACAGGGAAGAAAGCTCCGTGTTGAGCAGCACAAGCTTGGAGCTTGACTGCGGCAGTATCAGCAGCACGAACATGATGATACCAACCCCACCCATCCAGTGTGTGGACGACCTGAAGAAAAGCAATCCGGAGGGCAGGCGCTCAACATCGTTGAGAATAGTGGATCCCGTGGTGGTGAAACCTGAAACGCTCTCAAACCAGGCGTTTACCAGGTCAAACTCTACCCCCCACAACAAATAGGGAAGGGCCCCCACCAGGCACGTAACCACCCAGCCCAGCACCACCGTGAGTAAACCTTCAGAGAAATTTACTTCTTCGGTCGGGTGGGTAAAGAGAACGAACATGGCACCAAACACCACGGCCGAAATCAGGCTGAATAGCAGCGGAACCGTAGAGGTTTCCAGCTGCACGGCTGAAATAATAAACGACAGCAGCAGGAAAAACCCCTGAAACAGCAGGATAAAGCCCAGGTAGCGAAGTACTGACTCCCCTCTCATTAGTTGACTTTGGCTTTTTGATCGTAAAATTTGTGCACTTTGCTGATCATCTTCTGAATGCCCTGCTCCAGCTCTCTGAATTCGTCGTCGGTCTTTTTGGTAGAAAACGAGAATGAAGACATATTGGCCCCGTACTTTTCGGTGGCGGCTATCAGCTCATATAAGGGAGCCATTAAGGACTGCCTCAAAAAATAGTTGAAGAGAAAAGCGAATACGATCACGGCCACGATGGCAACAATGCCGGGCATGATAGCCCTGTACGACCGTTCTTTTAGCACCGATGCCTCGTCGTACATGCTGTTCTGATTGAGCTTCATCAATGCATACACAGCTTCCTTGGCCTGCAAAAAATCGGGGTTGATATCTGTGACGTACCAATTTAGATTCCCCTCCTTATCGGTGTCAACGATAGGCTTTTGCCACTTGGTTTTGTATTCGTTGTAGGCGGCTTTCACAGCTGCCACCCGCTCGTCCTCATGAAGCTCGGTGACATTGCCGACTGCCACGGCCATTGAAGCCATGAACACGCTGTCGGCAGCATCGATAATGTAGCGGCCTTTTTCCCAGTTGCCAAGCGAGAGCAAAAGAATGCCGCTGTCTTCACGCTCGAGGGCTTCAAGCATGTTCTGGCAGGCCTGGATGGTTTTATAGTTGTCTTCGATAAGGGCCGTTACCGATCGGTTTAAAAGCAGAAATTGATGTAGAACGATCGTGCCAGATGCGGCCAGCAGCACGGCCAGCAGCAGTATGCCAATAAAAATCTTGTGCCTGAGTTTACTGATCATTGTGTCCCATTAAAGTGATAGAATCTGACGAGCAACTATGTGAATGCATGCGAAGTTAGTCATCCTTCGCACTAAAGACCTCACTTTTTTCTCTTATTTAGCTGGCAGGTTTGTGCCCTTGCTCCTTGAAACTGCGGGCAACCGGGCACGGACAGACAGCTGCGCCCGGGTGACTTGGGGTTGTGTTTATAACATGGGCCGACGAATTTCACTTCCTCACCGCCTCATAGTAAAGCAGTATGGGCCCGGCTTTGAGGGTTATTGTTACCTGGCGCATCAGGTCATTGTAATGCTCGTGTATTTCATCGTCTGCAACTGTGTAGGTGTGGTCACAGTTCCCGTCGAGGGGTCATATTGATGGCGACGATAATTTTTCTCGTGGTAGTTGATGTTAGGGCTGTGGAGAGCGGTATCCGGCACAATAGGAGCATCATCTCCCTACCCTCCAATCATAATAACGACCCGCTGGTAGCGGGTGAGGGCGGGCTTGCCATTGTCGGTTGCTTCGAAAATGATGTGGATGGTCTGCCCCGGCCGCACATCTTCCGGCACCAGCACTTCCGCTTTGGAAGTGTCGGCCTGGGCAATCTCTACCCGGCCGTGGTAGGTGCCCACTGGCAGCTGCGACCATTTCAGGGTTACCTTGTTGCCGTCAGGGTCGGAGGCAATGCCACGGAGGCGCACTTTTTGCCCGGGAGCGGCCACTACTGTGAGCGGCCCCTGTATGGTTACCGTTGGCTCATGATTGGCGTCGGCATACCTGGGGGTCACTGCCCATTTCATGCGGGCTGCAAGGTCCCGCTGCGCTTGCGGAAAGAAATTGGGGTAGGCTAGTTCTTCGGCTTTGCGTTCGTTGTTTGTGCTCCCCATTCGGTCGGCCATGGCATCAGCACTTGCGTCGGTGGGCATGTTGAAAATATCGGCAGCGGCTGGTCCGGCTTCCACCCGGCCACCCCAGCCACCCCAGGTGCCTTGTTCGTAGGCCCGCAGTCCGTTGCCCAGCATGTTCATAAAGGTATGATTGTCGCCCTCTCCCAGCCACGAACCCCTGGCCTGCACAGGCATCCACACCACATAGCCCATTTTTTTCAGCTCTTCGGTGGTGTGGCCTGCCAGCCCGAAATAGTCGACAACGTCGCCCTTCACCATCTGCTTGCCGTCGCCCCATACCCGGTAGAGCTCGCCGAACGGTCCCCGGTCCGATACATTTTCTTTCATCCAGGCAGGGGTGAGGTAGGGAGCATTTTCCTCCGACGCCCTGATCTGGGCCCCGTAGCCATAGTTGGGGCCGCCCCTGAACTGCCGGTACTCAATCTCCGGCCAGTTGGGTTTGATGTAAGTAGCGTAGGTGGCGTCCTGATCGCCGGAGGGCAGCAACACTACTTTTCTGGAGATTTTTTGCTTGATAGCATCCCATTCTGTGGTGAACTCATATTGGTCTTTGATGGACTTCAGCGCACGGGCAATGGTGCTCTGTCCGCCCCAGGCCGTAATGTACAGCTGGCCAGGCTCATTGTCCATGATCAGCGACCTGATGAGATCTGAGCCGGGAGTGTCTTTGGAGATATCGCCGTCGAATTCAATGTTACCGTACCGAATCTTTGACTTCAGCTCGTCAGGAGAGGGATACTGCTTGTTGTGGGCTTTGAGGTTAGGGTACGATTTTTCGTAGGCTTCCACAATGTCGTGGATAAAGCGCTCGCCCTCCGCCCATCGCCACGACTCGCAGGGGCAGAGGTCGAGACCGAAACGGTCGTATTCACGGCCTGGCACAAACCACTTGGTGCCTTTGCCGTCGCCTTTCCAGTGAAACTGGCTGCTGGCATAAATAAGGCCCTCTATTTTTAAGTCACTGCTGTAGAGCAGCAGGCGGATGAGAGAGTTGTTGTCGTCGAGCTCGGGGTCGGCTGTAATGATGATGCGGGGCCTTTGGTCACTGGGTGTTTGTGCAACAAGGGTAGCTGTGTGCAGCGTGATCAGGGTCAGAAGAGTGAGAAAACACAGGCAATGGCTTCTTCGGTGTGGCGTTGTTAAATGCATAGTGGTTAAAGAGTGTTTGTTGGTGTTGGCTGCTTACTGTAGCCGACCTTTTGTCTAAGATACTGACATTTTTTTTGGTTTGGATATTTGTTATCTCATGCCCGCATTTCCTTCAATGGCGCTCAGCGTCAACAGGACTTAGCTTGGATGGATTAATAATGAACCTTTAAACTATTGTCTTCGCAGTGATTCGTGTCTCACGAACCACTCAAGGTGATGATGAGTATAGATTCGTGGGACACGAACCAAGGGGTTAGTTTCATGCCGGTGTTGTCTTTTCAATAGCGACCGGCGCTAGAAAAGTTATCTAAAATAGTGAAATAATCATATTTAAGCAATCAAATAGCCAACGAATATTAGTAGGCCATTAAAATTGTACTATATTGTGTTTGCGCTTAATTTTGCATCCCAACCGACTTAGCTATGCAATTATCCCACCTTGTTGATTTCTTTCTACATCCGGTATACTTTGAGCAGCCCGATCAGCTACGGAAAGCACGCCTGTTTGTCCGTGGTTGTTTGCTCACCAGCTTGTTCTCCACTTCTTATGTTTGGCTGAGTGTGCTTTTTGAGTACCAAAAGGGCGTTTATTTCATGGTAATGAACGTAGTCGGTTTTTTGTTGCTGCCCCTGCTTGCTAAAACCAGGCTTCCTATCGCCTTGCTGGGCAATCTGTATGTGACCCTGGGCGCTACGGCAGTGCTGGTGCTTACTTATTTTTCGGGGGGCATCTGGTCGGCTATTTATCCATGGATCGTCAGCATTCCGCTGCTGGCGTTATTGGTCGTAGATAAATTTTCAGGGGCAGTTTGGGGTGGGATTGCGCTGGCGTGCATGGTTTATTTTGGCGTTTTGGATATGAGGGGTATTGCATTGCCGGTAGAGTATAATGTGGAAATGAAAACGTGGTGGTTTACGACGATTCTCACAGGACTGCTCTTGATTATCCTTTTTGTTGGGTTCGTTTTTGAGGTTGTGCAAACGGGGGCACTTCGGGAGCTTGAAAGCAAAAATGCAAAGCTTGAAGAGCAAAAGACGACCATTGCCAGCCAATCGGAAGCGCTGGAGAAACTTATCGAGGAGAAAGATTACATCATCCGAATTCTCGCCCATGATTTGAGGAACCCCTTGAGCAACATCGATGGCCTGGCAGATATGATGGAGAGTAAGCGCTATGTGGGTCAGGAAGATGAGTTTCTGGGGATGGTGAAGCGCACTGCCAACAATGCACTTCACCTGATTGAGCGGGTACTCGAGATGGACAAAGCTGATCAAAGAGAGTCAATTGACATGGATCCGGTTGATGTGGCCGAGGTATTGCAGGAACTCATCGAATCCATCAATGAAACAGCCCGAAGGAAGGACATCGCTATTAAGCTGAACAACGCAGCCAGGTCTACGTCGGTGGTGGGAGAGAGGGTGTATGTCCTTCAGATTTTTGAGAACCTGCTTTCCAATGCCATCAAATTTTCGAAGGGAGGTACCAAAGTCAGCATAACGGTGGCGAATACCAACTCTTCGCTGATGGTGAAGGTAGCGGATGAAGGCCCGGGCGTACGGCCCGAGGAGGAGGACAGGCTGTTCAAGAAGTTTTCGAAACTAAGCAGTCGGCCTACCGGCGAAGAAAGCTCGGCTGGCCTGGGATTGTCACTAGTAAAACGCTATGTGGAGTTGCTGGGAGGAAAAATATGGCATGAAGGGGGTGCTGCCATAGGGGCTACCTTTGCTGTTGAGCTTCCACTCACCGGGAGACCAGACCGGGGCTAACGTTTTAGCGGTTGTGCCAACACGTTTGATTTGGAAAAAAGAGAATATTTCAAAATTGCGGCGGTTTATTTGCCTACGTCCTTCCACTCCTTAAATTCACGGCAAAGAGCAACAACATGGACCTGATTAAATATGAAACTGGGGAGCGCCTGGCGTGGATCACCCTTAACCGCCCCGAAAAACGAAATGCCCTTAGCCATGAGTTGGTAGCAGAGCTGAAGGAAGCCTTTCAAAAAGCAGCCTACGATCCGAAAGTGAAAGTGATCATCCTGAAGGCTGAGGGAACGTCGTTCTGCGCCGGTGCTGACATCGCCTATTTGCAGCAATTGCAAAGTAATACCTACGAAGAAAACCTGGAGGACAGCATCCACCTCAAAGAGTTGTTTGAGATGATCTACACCATTCCCAAGGTGGTAATTGCCCAGGTACAGGGCCCTGCCATTGCGGGTGGCTGTGGGCTGGCCACTGTTTGCGACATGGTGTACGCCGTGCCCGAAGCCCAGTTTGGCTACACGGAGGTCAAGATCGGCTTCATCCCAGCCATTGTGATGGTTTTTCTGGTGCGGAAGCTGGGAGATGCAAAGGCAAGAGAACTGCTGCTGACCGGGCAGCTGATAGATGCAAAAAAGGCCTGGGAGTTGGGTATTGTCAATGAGGTAGTTGAAGCGGACAGGCTAGCATCCAGGGTGGAGGAAATGGCTGCGAAACTCATTAGCAGCAACTCCGAGCAATCGATGGGCATGACCAAACAAATGATGGCAGAGGTGCAGCAGATGTCCATTGTGGATGCTTTGCAATATGCCGCCGAACAAAACGCCGTTGCCCGCTCGACCAAAGACTGCAAGAGAGGGATGGCAGCCTTTTTGAACAAAGAGAAGATCACCTGGTAACGACTTTGGGCGAAATGACTTCTAATTAGGAACGTCATTCCGAGAGAGCACGAGAGTGTTGATCGATCTACCTGCACGTTTAGCGATCGTGGGAATCTTCGTTAAGTGTGACCGGACGTAATTAATACCAACCATTTTTTCGAACCAATGCTGGTTCTTCTCTCCTCTTGCCTTAGCTTTAGATTTACTCTTCCTGACGACTCAATTGTAACATCATGAAAAGTCCCTTAGTCCTGCTGTTCACCTTTCTCTTCAGCTTTTCCGTCGGTTTGGCGCAAAACGCCATTGCACCGCTTTTCCCGGTAACAATCACCCACGATTTCAGCAACCCGGACAAGACTTTTAACGACGTGAGAGAACTGATCCTGAACAACTATTACTCTGCCGACATCACAGAACAGGCGCTCTACTGGGCTGCTATTGAAGGCATGCTGCGCCATATTTCGCCACCTGAAAATCCCGGCCTGGCAAAAATATGGACGCCGGAGGAGTATGAAAACATTCTGAACTCACTTAAGGGCGTAAAGGTGTCTCTTGGTTTTAACAGCACCTTCAACACCAACGACGGCAGCCTCACAGTAACCGAGGTGCTGGAAGATTCGCCTGCCGTGGGCAAGCTGCAAGTGTACGACCGCATCGTGCGCATCAACGGAGAGGTGCTGAAGGGCAAAACGCTTGCCTTTGTCAACGACCTGCTGGATGGGCCAGCCAACTCAGAGGCCAGTCTGAAAGTGATCCGGGACGTCAGCGTGATGGACGTAAAGCTGAAACGGGCTGCCTTTCCTTCCAACGACCTGAAAGTGACTGTGCTTCCGGGGAGGCCAGCGGCCCTGGTAGAAATTAAAAATGTGTCGCAGGGGCTTACGCAGCAGCTGGCTGCCGACTTGCAAAAACTGAAAGAGCAGGGAGTAAAAAAAATACTGCTCGACCTGCGCAACAATCCGGGTGGGGTGCTGAACGAAGGGGTGAGCATAGCCAACCTGTTTTTAAGCAAGAACAATATCATTGTGCGCACAGTGGCCCGCAGCGACAAAGCCACCCCCATCGTGGCTGACAGAGAGGCACCTTTCGATTTTGAAATGGTGGTGCTCGTGAATAAGAACACCGCTTCCGCCGCCGAGATCATTGCATCAGCTTTGCAGGATCATAAGCGGGCCACCATTATCGGCACCAAAACATTTGGCAAAGGGGTAATTGAAACCACCTACACACTCGAAAACCAGTACAGGGTGAAGTTTATCAGCAGCGCTATGTATTCACCTGCTGGGCGGTCGTGGCAGGCCAGCGGTGTGCTGCCCGATTTTCTCGTGCAGCAGGAGCCGTCGGTAAGCGAATCGATGGCCAAGCTGCCCATCGACCAGAGGGTGAGCAACGATATTTACCTCATCACTGCTATCAAGCTTTTGCAATAGATATCTTCGAATAGTGAAAGCACCAGCCGACATATTAAAGCAATATTGGGGATACGATGCCTTCCGGCCCTTGCAGGAAGACATCATTCAAAGTGTGCTCGACGGCAACGACACACTGGCCCTCCTGCCCACGGGCGGCGGAAAATCCATTTGTTTTCAGGTGCCTGCCCTGTGCATGGAAGGGATTTGCATAGTGGTGTCGCCCCTGATTGCCCTGATGAAAGACCAGGTATTCCAGCTGCAAAAACGGGAAATTGAAGCCGAGGCCATTTACTCAGGCATGAGCAAAAGAGAAATAGACATCATTCTCGACAATTGCATCTATGGTAACATTAAGTTCCTGTACGTTTCACCGGAGCGGCTGCTGACGGAGATTTTCATCGAGCGGGCAGCCAAAATGAAGGTATCGCTGTTGGCCATCGACGAGGCGCACTGCATTTCCCAATGGGGCTACGACTTCAGGCCGCCTTATCTGCAAATAGCCGATTTCAGAGAGAAAATACCCGACGCCAAACTCATCGCTCTTACCGCCTCGGCCACGCTGAAAGTGCAGCAGGACATACAGGACAAGCTAAGGATGAAAGCAGCGGCTGTTTTCATGAAGAGCTATGCCAGAAAGAACCTGTCGTACTCGGTGTTTAAGGTGGAAGACAAAGGCAGGAAGCTGCTGGAGGTACTCACCAATGTGCCTGGATCGGCCGTGGTGTATGTGAGGAGCCGCAAGCGCACCGAGGAGTTGGCCAAATGGCTCATGTCGAACCGCATTTCTGCCTCCTACTATCATGCAGGGCTGAATGCCATGGAGCGGGCCAACCGGCAAACCCACTGGATCGACAACAAGGTCAGGGTGATGGTGGCTACCAACGCATTTGGCATGGGCATCGACAAACCCGATGTGCGGGTCGTCATCCATGTCGATATTCCTGACAGCCTCGAGGCCTACTACCAGGAAGCGGGTAGGGGAGGCCGTGACGAGAAGCTTGCCTACGCAGTCATGATTTACCTGGCAGCGGACGTAAAGGAGCTGAAGGAACGCACCCTTCGCTCACTGCCAGAGGTAGAGTACCTCAAAAAGGTATACCAGGCACTGGCCAACTACTTCAAGCTGGCGGTGGGCAGTTCGCAATTTGTGTCGTTCGACTTTGACTATGAACAGTTCATCAAAACCTACCAGCTGAATCCGTTTGAAGCCTTCGCTGCGCTGAAAAAACTGGAAGAGGAAGGGCTGATCCAGCTGACAGAGAGCTTTTATCAGCCATCGAGGCTGTTTGCTCAGGTCGACAAGCAGGAGCTTTATAAGATTCAGGTGGCTAACGCCAATTTGGATCCAGTGATCAAGGCTACGCTCCGCCTTTTTGGTGGTGAGGTGTTCGCTCATTTGACCACAATTTCCGAAAGTGACATTGCCAGGCTGGCCAATTGCACGAGGGCTGAAGTGGTAAAGCAGTTGACGTATTTGGACGCACAGGGGGCCTTTGTGTACGAAAAAATGAAGGACTCACCCCAGGTGCAGTTCCTCACTCCCCGCCAGGATGCCGCTAAGCTTTCCATCGACAAGCAACGCCTGGCGCAACGAAGAGAAGAGCTGATTGACAAGGTAGACGCCATGCTAAAATACCTGCAGCAGGAAGTGAGGTGCAGAACGCAGGTGATTCAGGAATACTTTGGCGAAGAAAACGACATCCCCTGCGGGATGTGCGACTACTGCATCAGGCAAAAGAAGATCCTTCAGTCAGAAAATGACTTCAATAAACTGCTGACACAGCTGATGGAAGAAATTGGAAAGAATGAGGTATCACTGGAGCAACTAATGAAGGGGCATTCTGGCAAGACAAAGGAAGCGAGAATGTACGGAATCAGGCACTTACTGGATGAAGAAAAGGTGCGATACAATGAAGTAGGGAAGCTGATGCTCACTTAGCCAGCATCGTCTGCTGAGGCACGTGACTATTTTCCGCTGTTGGAATGCTCACAATAAACAGGCAGCCCCTGCCAATATCACTTTCTACCTGAATATCCCCTCCCAGCGCCTGGGTAAGCTTTTTTGCTATGGACAAGCCAAGGCCTGTGGAAGACTCATTTCCAGTAGCCTTATTGCTGGTGGTAGTGTATTTTTCAAACAAGGTCAATTGTTCCTTTTTAGAAATACCGGGGCCATTATCTTTTACTATGATGGCACAGTGCTTTGGTTGCATGGCAAACTCCAGGCTGACAGTGGCACCCGACTGGCAATACTTTATAGCATTCGACAAAAGGTTGGAAAGGATTTGCGAGATGTAGTCGCCGTCAGTTAACACCTTGTGCTTTTTAGGTGTTGGCGTAAATTGTAGCTCAATATCTTTTGATGCAGCTTTTGGACTAAACTCACTCATCGTTTCAAGTATCAAATCATTGATACTCACCATCTCAAGCTCTGGTACCCTGCTGGCTGGCGCAGCTTGCTCATTCCTGCCCAGGAACTTAGAGATGCTACTATTGATTCGCTGGCAGATGGATTCTATCAGTTGCACATATTCTTTTCTCTCTTCTGCAGTAGTGGCTTCATGCTCCAGCAGCCCGGCGATGGAAACAATATTGTTTACAGGGCTGCGCATGTCGTGTGCCACAAGCTTAATTAAGTCACTTTTTTCGTCGTCAAGTTTCTTCAGCTCAATATTTTGATTGTTCACCTGCTCGTTAACAGCATAGAGCTTCTTTGTGATCTTCTTTAGCTTTAGCTGGTCAAAAGCAATGAATGCAAGCAGCGCCACAAAGAAAATTGTAGCGGCCAGGTAATATTTTGACAAGGTGCTGGTGCTTGCCAACTCCCCCTGTGTGGCTTCAAGTTGATTGTTGAGGGCTTGGATTTTAAGGTTGGATTTTTGGATTTCGAAAGAGGCCACCATATCGGCGATGTAGTTTTTATACCCCTCTGAGTTAATCGAGTCCTGAAGAGTATAGGCCTTCGAAATATCTTTTAGCGCCTGCCCTTCCAGTCCCATTTTCTTAAGGATCTCTGCTTTTGTAAAGAGTGCCCTGGTCAGCAGGGCAATTGCTTTGGTTTTTTCGCTTTTTGCAAGAGCAGAGTCAACCATCTTAATAGCATTTGTCAGCTGCCCATGTTTTAAGTACGAGCTGGCCAAATCCAGCATTATTTCACCTTTTTCAATTTCGTTGGAGCCCTTGTCGATAATCGACTGAGCTTCGAGAAAAGTATTTTTGGCTTCGCTGTAAAGTCCTTTAGCGAGGTAAAATTTCCCCAACGCCCTAAGGCCCAATGCCTTGGTTTGTGATGAATGACGCTCTTTGTCGATTTGTACGAGCCCTACCTTGTAGTTTTCAAAAGCTAGTGTGTCCTGGTTCAAACCCGCATAAATATCTCCCAGGAGAATATAGGAAAAGCCTGCATCAATTTTAACGTTATTGCTGAGGCTGAACTCATCACATTCTCTTATTTTTTCAAGTGCTTTTTTAAATTCTTTGTTCTTGATATACACCGAAGCTTCATCGTAGAAGCAGTAGGCTATCAGCTCATGCTGCTCAGCTTTTTTGTAGGTGGCAACGGCATCCCTGAAGTACTTTAGCGAGTAGTCGAAAAAACCAAAATGAGAGTATACAAGGCCAATGCAGTGCAAAGACCGACCTATGAGTCGATTGTCCTCAATTTCAACACTGATATTTCTGGCCTGCTCAAGAAGCGTGAGCGCAGCAATGATTTCTCCATTATTGAGCTTCATCATGCCCTCTTCTTTGATGGCGAAGGCCAGGCCAGCTTTATAGTTGAGCTCTTCGGCTAATTTTTTTGCTTGCTGAATATAAGTGCTGGCTCTTCCGGGTTCAAAGATATTGTAGTACAGGGAGAGCTCGTTCAGCACGTCCACAAGTTGCTCTTTCTCACTGGTTTGGAGCAGGTTGGTCAAGCTGTCCCGACTTTTGTCGGAAGGGAAATAGACGGAGTCAGCCAATAGATTGGCTGAAATAGAAAGGATTACAATGAAGAGAAGAAGTGATTTCACCTTTGTAAAGCAGTCTTTTATAGGTTAAAGCACTCTAAGGATATTATTGAGGTCTGTGGTCTACGAAAATACAAAAAGGCGGCTTTAAAGCCGCCTTTTTTTTATTTATTTTCAGGGTGTGGCTCTATTGAAGGGCCTTTACGCCCGGAAGTTCTTTGCCTTCCATGAACTCAAGAAGGGCTCCGCCTCCTGTTGATACGTAACTTACCTTGTCTCCGTAGCCGAGTGTGTTAACGGCAGCAGCAGAGTCACCTCCCCCAATGAGAGAAAAAGCACCATTGCCTGTTGCTTTCACTACAGCGTCGGCGATTTTCTTTGTTCCATTAGCGAACTTTTCCATTTCAAACACGCCCATAGGCCCGTTCCAGAGAATAGTTTTGCTGGATTCTACCACCTTCGAAAAGATGGCCGTTGCCTCAGGCCCGATGTCAAGCCCCATCCAGCCGTCGGGTATAGAGTGGTTGTTGGCCACTTTTGTGTTGGCGTCGTTGCTGAAGTTGTCAGCTATTATCGAATCGATAGGCAAGTGAAGCTCAACACCTTTTTCTTTGGCTTTCTGAATCAACTCTTTGGCGAGTGAAAGCTTGTCTTCCTCTACCAGTGATTTGCCAATATGGCCGCCCATTGCTTTGAAGAACGTGTAGGACATGCCGCCGCCAATGATGAGGTGATCAACTGTATCCAGCAGCCTTTCTATGATCAGTATTTTATCGGAAATTTTAGCACCACCCATAATGGCCGTAAATGGCTTTGTGGCATTTTCAAGTACCTTCTGTGCGTTGTCAAGCTCTGCCTGCATCACGTAGCCACACACCTTGTCCTTCATATAATTGGCTACAATGGTGGTAGAGGCGTGGGCCCTGTGGGCAGTGCCGAAGGCGTCGTTTACGTACACATCGCCATGCTTAGCAAGTTTTTGAGAAAACTCAGCATCACCTTTTTCTTCCTGCTTGTAAAACCTCAGGTTTTCGAGTAACAAAACACCTCCTGGTTGTAGATCGGCACTCATTTTGAAAGCAGCGTCGCCAATACAATCGTCTGCAAACTGAACCTTTGTTCCAAGGGCTTCACTTAGGTAGGCAACTACATGCTTCAGCGAGAACTTGTCTTCCGGCCCTTCCTTCGGGCGGCCCAAATGGCTCATGAGAATCACCGAGCCTCCGTCTTTTAATATTTTATTGATAGTCGGAATGGCTGCCCTCAAGCGGTTGTCGTCTGTTATATTGTTTGACTTGTCGAGGGGCACATTAAAATCGACCCGTATTAGCGCTCTTTTTCCTTGAAAGTTGTACTGATCTAGTGTTATCATAAAAGGTTTTTAATTTTTTAAAACCAGGGAAATAAATTGGCTCGAGAATGTGGGCTAATGATAGATGTAAAATTACTTTTTTTAGGCGAGTTTGAAAGCGGTTCGCAGGGTCTTTCATTTTCAGCTATGCCTGGGCACGCTTCAGGCGGTCATTAATGGCCTTCCCCAAACCGATTTCCGGGACATATTCAGCAACAATGCAGTTGGCAGCTGTTTTATCCATTTTTCGCATGGCTGAAAACAGGTTGGCGGCTGCTTCATCAATATTTCCCGTTTTCGACAGGATGAACTTATGGTTTTCGGGCACCTCAGGATAGTCTTTCTGAAATGAAATAATCGCCACTTTCAGCGGGTTTAATTTGGGGATCAGCTCTTCCAGGTCGCCAATAACTACCCTTTTCACAGGAGCGTAGTGGCTTTTTAGCATGCCTGGTGCGGTGGGGTCGGAGCTCATATTAGTTCTTATGCGCACTGTGCCAATGAGCTTTTCTATTTCGTCAATTCGCTTACCACCCAGGCGATAAACAACCGGCTTATTGTTTTCGAACCCGATAATGGTCGACTCAATACCCACTCTGCAAGGTCCCCCATCGAGGATGTAAGGAATGGCTTCCCCAAGTTGGTCCTGCACATGGTGTGCCGTGGTGGGGCTTACATAGCCAAATGGATTGGCACTGGGTGCCGCCAGCGGATAGTCAAGCTTTTCCAGCAATTCCGTAGTGATCGGGTGATCGGGAATTCGCACCGCCACAGTTTTTAACCCGGAGGTTAGCAGGAGCGGAATCCTTTTTTTCTTTGGAAGCAGTAGTGTGAGCGGGCCGGGCCAAAATGCCTCAGCGAGGTCAAGTGCTACATCCGGGATGTCCTTAACAAATGTCTTTACTTTTTCGAGGCTATTGGTGTGTGCAATAAGCGGATCGAACGAGGGCCTGTTCTTTACCTGAAATATCTTTAAAACGGCGGATTCATTAAAAGCATTTCCCGCAAGACCATACACGGTCTCGGTAGGGAGCCCTATCAGTTGCCCCCGATCCAGAAAGGATTTTGCTTGGTCTATGTCGATCCCTATTTCCGCCATGAAATTTCATCAGATACTGCGAATCTACAATTATTCTGTTTATTTCGTGATGTATTAAATTACACACAAAAAATATTTTAAAGCTATGAGTCAAAGAACAAGATCTGTCATAAAACTAATCGCCGTACTCGTTGTGCTGCTACTTGTTTTGGGTGAGTTGAGTATTGTCATTATCCCTGCTATTGCTGCCTACAAGTTTTGGCTTATGGTCATCGCCTTTATGTTGGTGCTGATTAGCTCCAAATAGGATAAAACAAAGAATATCTTGCAGATGCTCCTGATGGAGTTTTGACTATTCAAAGGTATGAATTAGCGCTGCCTACGATTAATCGCCCAATATTTTGTAGAAAATAAGGAAATACTTACATCAGTTCTTTGCTTTCATAGCACTATTCTGATGTGTTATCTTTCTGAAGGGCATACAAGTATTGTTTTTTGCACCAAAACTTACATGTATAATATTGCCAGGTTTAATGCCTGAATAGTATCATAGCAGCGCTCTATATTTGAATTAATTAATCAAATGGAAAACGATCCAATTGATTAGGTTCTTTAAGGTTTAATTAAGGTTGATGGTGGGCCCCGAGCAGATTTTGTCTGCCGGGGTTTCTTATTTTTAGTGGTTGAGTATCAGCCTGACGGTTTTTTGTTCACCCGAGGCCAATTGTATCCGGCAAAAGTAAACTCCATCCACCACTGCCGTGCCCGTCACGTTCGTTCCATCCCATGTCATAGTAGTGGCCCCTTCAAACTGTGTACCCCAAACAAGCGTTTTGACCTGCTGGCCCGCTGCATTGTAAATGATGGATTTCACAATTTGCTTTTTTGGTATTTCGAAGGGAATGCTGATCAAATCAGTGAAAGGGTTGGGGTAGGGGGCACCAACAATAAATTTCTCCGAAGAAGGTTTTTTTTCGATCACCAGATGATCCGATATAAAGGTTTCAAATATCCCATTTCCATGGGTAGCAATGGCCAGCCGCCCGTCAAGCGGATTGTAGCTTAGCATGGGGATGACGCTGTACCCAACCACGTCTGCACCTTCTCTTGACCAGGTGGTGGCAGTTCCCGACAGCGCTTCGGTTGCGTAAAGCCCCGATCCGGTTCCCACGGCAGCCATTAGCTCACCGTCTTTCATAGGGATGAGCTGCCCCCAACGGACACTGGGGCCATTTCCTGTTCCATCCGCATTCTCCTCCAGGTTGCCACTGATGTCGATGAACGAAAGGCCACCATCGTCTGAAAAGAAGACACTGGGAATGCCGTAGTTGGAAAATACTACCATGATATTGTGGTGATCGGAAGGGTCGATAGAAATGGAGCTTATGAAAGCCTGCGGAAAACCAGGGTCCGTGATTTCCTCCATATCAAAACTATTTCCATTTGCTAATGGCAGTTTGAAGAGCCTTCCTGTGCTGTTGCCGTAGAGCAGCCACTTTTCGCCTGTGGTGCTTACCTCCATGGCTGTGATTTGCCCTTCCGGAATAACCGACGACTCAAGCCGCTGCCAGTTGGTGCTTGTCTTGTCTTGCGAACCATTGGCGATTTGGCTTAAGTTCGAGTTTCTCCAGATAACATTTCCACCTGCCAGGAACATGATATTATTGTTGACAGGGTCGAGCCTGAAGGGGTTCACGAACAGGTAGCCATTGTCGCTGGCGAGGCCCCCATTGAGTGGATCCACTCTGGCATAGCCGGTGAGTTCGAATTTAGTATTGAATGTAAGCCGGTAGATTTGCGCCATTTGCGCCGACACATACCAAAATGTGCCGTCGGAGGTGGTTTGGCAGTAGCTGCCATCCCCCGAAAAAACCTGGTCCCACGGAGGGTTTTCGCCAGGTGCACTTCTGAGGTATGTGCCATTGTCCTGCATACCTCCCACCATCAGGTCGCTGTACTCATATTTGGGGATGTCAATGGTGAAAAACTGAGAGGTGAGGTAGCCGTTGTTAAGGCTTAGCCAGTTTACTTCTTTCGATAGTCCACTCCAGGTTATCGAGATTCCTGCGTCATGCCCGGAAAGCATTTTGGCTGGATCGGAACTGTAAAAGGTGAGCACATGCTGGTCGGCGTGGTGATTGGAATACTGGCTGGCGTTGTTTTCCGGGCTGTAGCCACCAATCCACTCTGTATTGTCTTTGCTTTTGAATCCGTCAGAAGAACGAAACAAATTGGTACCACCCAAGAACACTATGTTTTCATCTGTGGGGTGCACCTCAAGTAGCATATTGTAGCCGTTTTGGGTATCAAACTCGCCCACTCTGCCGCCAAAGTCTGGTATGTTGGATGACAAGTTCTCCCAAATATACTTGTCGCCAGATGCCAGGTAGGTGGCTTTCCACAGATTAGTAGCGGCTGCATCAACTAAAAAGTAGATGACCTTTTCGTTAGATGGCGAAGGTGTGATGACTATCCTTCTATATTGAGAGGGAAACCCTGTGGGGGTAATGTTGACCCAGGATAGTCCATCTTCTGATCTGTAAATACCGGCTTTTGCCCAGTTGTTGTCGGCGTTGCTCACAGTGCTCAACGCACCATACTTAATCCCACTTTTGGTAATTGACACGTCACTAAAGAAGGGGAAGGTTTTGTTATTCAAATCGGTACCGGGCGGCTCGCTCAGCAAGTCTGCACCCAGCACAGTTGCCCAGGTCTCGCCGCCGTCGGAAGAGCGGATCACACCTCCAATAGTGGCGGCATATAGTTCGTCTTCATTGCTGTTGGCCGTGTTGATGGCAAGTTTGTAGATGTACTGGAAAGGACTCCCAAAGGTGGTAACATCTCCTGACACAGTAGCACTCAGTGGCTGCCAGGTAAGTCCCTTGTCGGTCGATTTGAAAATACCGTCGCCTCTGTAGGGCGTGGAATTGTTGCCTCTGGCCGAGTTGAAAAGCGAATACTCACCGGTGCCAAAGTACCAGGTATCGGTGCGGCCATCCCGAGTGTCCTGCACCAGACAACTCACGCTGTTGATCATTTCGGGGGGCGTGATTCTTTTCCATATAATGCCTTCGTTTTCAGTTCGCCACAAGCCACCGGAAACGCCTCCCGCCAGAATTACCTTTTCATTGCTGCGGTCGATGGCCAGCGCCCGGGTACGTCCGCCTACGTTGAACGGCCCTCGTGGGATGTATGCCCTTTCCTCGGTTCTCGCAAAACCACCGAGCTTCATTTCTCTGCTTGTAGGCAGCTGTCGGGTAAACTTGAGGGCCTTGCTGTGAATACCGGCCGGGATCGCTCCTGACGCCGGGTCTGCCAGCATCATATGTTCGAAGTTGGCTCTGGCATCCGGATCTTCCTCAACCCCCAGGCTGGTGGGGGTAAACGGCGTGGCCAGTACTTCAGCCGACTGCTGGTCGCCGTCGTTTGAAAACTTTCCTAAAAAGTAAATCGAAAGGACGCCGCAGACTAGTAGCAGTGCGGAGATAAAGAGAATCCTTCTGTTCATATCAACTTCACTGTGTCAGGTTAGCGATGCCTTTAGCTTGAGTGTTTTTTTAACCATCCGGAGAATCGATTCTTCAAAACCTGCTTCTTCAGTAACAGCCGACAAGGGCACCCACCTTACATCTCTGCTTTCGTTGCTTACAACAAGGGGAGCCGAAACTTCAGCCATGGCAATAAACCTGATGTCGTAGTGAAAATGAGCCGGCTCGTTGCCTCTTTCAGGAATAAGGTGGATATCGATATCAAAAACATCTTTGGTGATCCATTTATAGGCGCTAAGCCCTGTTTCTTCTTCGAGTTCTTTGGCGGCCACTTTCAATACGTCCTCTTCACCATCGGCATGACCGCCTGGCTGCAGCCACCTGTTAAGTTTTTTGTGGTGCAAGAGTACTACCTGATCAAGAGCTGAAGAAACTACCCAGGCAGAGCCGGTGATATGGCCAGAAACCAAATCTCTGCGGAAGCAACCTGGGAAGTTTTGAAGAAGAGATACAAACCTTGGAGCGTAATGAACCTCACTTGTGTGTGATGTTTCGTAATGGCTCAAAAGGCTGGTCAATTCTTTTCGGGACATCCGGCCTACTGAATCACAATGTTTACTTTGTTCATTCTTCCTTCTTGTAGCGGAGCTGTTTCAGCGCCCTCGCCGTTGTTGTCAAGGTCTCCTTTTCTGGCCACAACAAAATATGGCTTTGGATCCAGTTTGGTGAATGTTACTCTCCCTTTCTGGTCAGTTAATTGCGCCTCTTGTACCGGATTCGTTTCTTCTATGTAGTTTTCTTCTGTGGCATAAAGAGTCACAGTAACGCCCTCTTCTGCATTACCAAGGCTATTCAACACGGTGATTCTCAGGTTGGTGGGGAGCAACTGAGTGGAAGACGTAAGCAGCACGAAGCATGCAATCATTAAAATATTTAAGCCTGTAATTCTGTAAGCAATTCTTTTCATTGTTTTGAGATTTATAACGGTTTTAAGTTTATCAGTCAATGGTAAACAAATGTGAGATCAATTCTCTATGGTCTTCAGCAGGCTCATATTGTCTGTCGAAGTAGATATTAGCCAACAGCTTAATATAGCTCGGCTGATCATCGATCAATATGTACTCCACAAGAATGTTACCAAAAAGTTGTTTGGACAGCTGGTCAGCGGCACCGATGGGTGGTTTTAGGTAGTGTTTCTCTCTGGTTTCAATGGTGTCGTTCTTCTCGGTGATCGTCACATCGCTGTTTACCTGCCTGTAGCCCAATGTTTTGCTGATATCAGCCAGGTAGTCGAACAGAAACTGAAACTCCTGCTTATCGAAATCAGGAGAGTAGGTCAGCGCAAATCCGTTGGACGCCGAGGAGGCAAATACATGCACATTGGGCTCACTTTGAACTCCTGCTTTTTTGAAATGATAGGAGCGGCTGTAGTCTGAGATCATTTTGGCGGCACGGCCATCCAGCTTCCATTGCTCATAGCCCTGCAGGTATTTTTCATTTCTTACAATTACCTCTTGAAGGATGAGCGAAGTTTTGCTGACCTGATTGTTGAATAATTTCTGATATAACTGATCGAAGAATGCCATTTCCGAAAGATAACGAGATGCAGGGTGGATTAGTTAAAACAAGAATAGATTTTTATAGATTGGCTTAAATAATCAAACAAAGATGAAGAAAATATATTCAGACGAGGCACCTAAAGCCATAGGGCCCTATTCGCAGGCGATCAGGTCAGGTAGTCTCGTATTCTGTTCGGGGCAAACACCCATTGTGCCCGACACCAACAAAATGGTTGACGGCGAGATAGGGCCGCAAACCCGGCAGGCACTGATGAATTTGTCGGCCGTGCTGAAAGCAGAGGGTTTATCTTTGGCCGACGTAGTGAAAACGACGGTATTTCTTAAAAACTTCAGAGACTTCCCTGCCATGAACGCTGTGTATGCAGAAGTGTTTGGAGAGCATCAGCCTGCCAGAAGCACAGTGGAGGTAAGCAGGCTGCCCCTGGATGCATTGGTGGAGATTGAATGCGTGGCAGAGACCAACTGATAACAAAAGCCTAAAGAGACTTGTTGTTATGTTATGATTTCTATCGCTTTCGTTTTGATGTCAATGGTTGGGTTGGGTGGAGAGAAGTCCGGCGACCCACTAGTGCCGTTTGCCTGGAAAAACAGAATCATCCTTGTCTTTCATTCTGAATCAAATGCTGGCATCGGCGTTGAGCAGGTGGCGCTTTTTAAAAAGCAACAAAAAGAGTTTGACGATCGTGACCTTGTGTTGGGGGTCATTGAAGGTGGGAGAAACGGGGCAATTGGCGGAGCATCGATTGGTGCCAAAGATGCCGCCACGTTGCAGCAAACTTTTAACCCCACTCATAGTCATTTTTTAATCGTTCTGATTGGAAAAGATGGCGGTGTTAAGCTAAAGGAACAAACTGTGGTGTCAGTAGAAACAATTTTCGACCTGGTAGATTCTATGCCTATGCGGCGGGCAGAGATGAGGAGAAACCAGTAATGTTAGGCGACGGTGCGACTGGGGGCAGGCAACTAATTTTTATTCAAGGTAACTTCATTGGCAAGCGGTAGCCCCTCGTTGAAGCTCCTGATGTTTTGCAGCGTCGTTAACGCAATTTGCTCCAGTGCTTCACTGGTAAGAAACGCCTGATGCGCTGTAATCAGCACGTTGGGGAAGGTCATCAGGCGGGAGATAACGTCGTCGTCAATGATGACATCGGAGAAATCCTGGAAGAAAAGGTGTTCTTCCTGTTCGTATACATCAATGCCCAGGGCCCCGAGGCGGTGGCTTTTCAAAGCATCGATAGCGGCCAACGTGTCAATCAAAGCTCCTCTGCTGGTGTTGATCAAGAGGGCTCCCGGTTTGATGTGTTGCAACGCTTCCTGACCAATCAGGTGGTGGGTTTCAGGTGTCAGCGGGCAGTGAAGCGATAGGATATCAGACTGAGCAAGTAGCTCGTTCAACGGGTAGTACACAATGCCCTTTTCAGTGAGTTCCGTATTTGGAAACGGATCGTAGGCTATCACCCGGCAGCCAAATCCCAGCATAATGCTGGCAAAAGTGGCCCCAATTTTACCGGTGCCAATCACTCCAACAGTTTTACCAAAGATATCGAACCCGGTCATGCGCTCCAGGGAGAAATTCCCTTCCCTCACCCTGTTGTATGCTTTGTGGGTTTTTCTGTTCAGCGTTAACAACAATGCGACCGCATGCTCGGCCACGGCGTGAGGAGAATAGGCGGGTACCCTCACGACCTTGATGCTGGCTTTGGCAGCGGCTTCCAGGTTTACCTGATTGAACCCGGCACACCTGAGAGCTATCAGCCGAACCTTCTTACTTTTCAACACTTCAATGACTTGCTCATTGATAGCGTCGTTCACAAAACAGCAAACAACTGCTCCATCAGGAATGACTACCGCAGTGATGGGGTCAAGATTTGCCTCTATGAATATGAAGTCAAATTCCTTGTTGGCTTTTTCGAAGTATTCTTTGTCGTATGATTTGGTGCTAAAGAATACGATTTTCATGTTCGTTTGTGCTACTTGGACTTTCTCTTGAATCCTCCCTTTTTCGCTGGTGCTGCTTCGGCCAGCTCCACGCATTCGGCGTAGGTCAGCTCCTTGGGCTCTTTGCCTTTTGGAATCTTCACGTTCTGTTTGCCAAACTTGATGTAAGGGCCAAAGCGACCGTTTAGCACCTGAACTTCTTCGTTTTCAGTGAATTTCTTGATGAGCCTGTTGGCTTCCAATTCTCTCTTAGCCCTGATAATCAATACAGCCTCTTCCTCAGTGACTGTCATTGGGTCAAAATCCTTGGTAAGCGAGTAAAACTGACTTTTATGACGAATATAAGGCCCAAATCTGCCGATAGCCGCTACCATTGGTTCCTCTTCAAACAGCCCAATCTCTCTGGGAAGCTTGAATAGCTCAAGGGCGTCCTCCAATGTTATATTCTCCATCAGCTGCCCTTTTTTCAGGCTGGCGTATTTGGGCTTCTCGTCTTCGGTTGCTTCGCCAATTTGGGCCAGCGGGCCAAAACGACCTAGCCTGACAGTCACTTTCTTGCCGCTGGCCGGGTCAATGCCCAGCTCTTTGCTGGCACCTACTTCCGACCGGTCAACCTTTTCGGTGCTTTCTACCCTTGGGTGAAATTTGCCATAGAAGGAGTCAATCATTGTTTGCCATTCCACTTTGCCAGAGGCTATGTCGTCAAACTCTTTCTCCACCCGGGCAGTAAAAGTGAAGTCGATCACATTCGGGAAATGGAGCACCAGGAAGTCGTTGACTACCATGGCCAGGTTGGTGGGGAAGAGCTTCATTTTTTCGGCACCGTAGTTTTCAGTACCTGTTTTGGCAGTGATTTTGCCGTTGGCCAGCGTCAGCTCCCTGTATTTTCTCTCCTTGCCGTCACGAGACTCCTTAATAACGTATTCTCTTTTTTGGATGGTGGAAATGGTTGGTGCGTAGGTCGACGGACGGCCTATGCCCATTTCTTCCAGCTGTTTTACAAGACTCGCTTCTGTGTACCTTGTAGGTGGGCGTGTAAACGATTCTTTGCCAGTTATTTCCCTCAAAGTCAGCTTTTCACCGACCTTCAATGGTGGCAGCATGCCTTTTGCTTCTTCTTCATCCTCCTCGTCGTCGGTCGACTCTATATACACTTTAAGGAAGCCTTCAAATTGGATCACTTCTCCGGTGGCAGTCAGTACCTCATCGGTAGTGGAAATGCCAATGGAAGCGATGGTTTTTTCAATTTGCGCATCCGCCATTTGGGAGGCGATTGCTCTTTTCCAGATCAGGTCGTAAAGCCGCTGTTCATTTCTTTCTGCACCGGCTGTGTGAGCCGAGAAGTCCGTAGGCCTGATGGCTTCGTGAGCTTCCTGAGAACTTTCCGACTTGGTTTTATACTTTCTGTTTTGAACAAAATCGTTGCCATACGATGACTTGATTTCGTTGGTGGCACCGCTGACGGCCTCGTCTGACAGGTTGAGTGAGTCAGTTCTCATATAAGAGATCTTACCCGACTCATAAAGCCGCTGAGCGATGGTCATTGTCTGACTCACCGAGAAACCCAACTTACGGCTGGCCTCCTGCTGTAGGGTAGAAGTGGTGAATGGAGGTGCTGGTGACCTTTTAGTAGGCTTTTTCTCTAAGTTTTTGATAGAGAACTCTGCGCCGTTACACTTCTCAAGAAAGGCTTGTGCTTCGTCCTCGGTCTTAAATTTTTTGCCAAGCTCTGCTTTCAGTACCTTACCACCTGCAAGCAGAAAATTGGCTGTGATTTTGAAAGAAGACTCAGAGTTGAAATGTTCAACTTCTCGTTCTCGCTCCACCACAAGGCGTACGGCAACGGATTGCACCCGGCCAGCTGAGAGACCAGTTTTTATTTTTTTCCAGAGAATGGGAGACAGCTCGAAACCAACCAGGCGGTCAAGTATGCGGCGGGCCTGCTGGGCATTTACCAAATCGATATCAATGCCTCTTGGGTTCTGAATGGCATTGTCAATTGCCTTCTTGGTAATTTCCCTGAAAACGATTCGCCTTGTGTTCTTATCGTTCAGGTCCAGCGCCTCCTTTAAATGCCACGAAATGGCTTCTCCTTCACGGTCATCGTCACTAGCCAGGTAAATCATCTCAGCTTCCTTCGATAATTTTTTCAACTGCTTGATGACTTCCTTCTTATCGGCCGTTATTTCGTAGGTCGGCTTAAAACCATTCTTGATGTCAATCGCTTTATCGCCTTTGGGCAGATCACGAACATGGCCGTAACTCGACGTAACTGAATAGTCCTTCCCTAAGTATCCTTCAATTGTTTTTGCCTTTGCTGGCGACTCGACTATTACTAGGTTTTTCGACATTTCTCTGGATTTTTTCCTTTCTACCAAAATGGTGAGGCGGTCAAATATCTTTAAAAAAAAACAAAAAAATCAAATGGCGGGGATATTGGTAGACTCGTTTTGCTATATTTCCCCCGCCATACTGACTTTTATTTGACCACGTTATAAGAGAATGGTTAAGAAATTATTGATTGTCCGACATGCAGAATCAGGAGAGACCGACCATGGGTCAAAAGACATCGAAAGGTATCTAACCAGGTCAGGCCAAAGAGAGGCAGTTCATACCGGTATGTACATAAAACGCCATGATTTGATCCCCAACCTGATGGTTACCAGTGCGGCTGTCCGGGCGTTTCAAACTGCGCAGATTATAGCCGAACAAATCAAGTATCCGGCCGAGGAAATTCAGGAAGACCCGGAGCTGTACGACGCCTCGGTGAGAATTTTTTTAAGAATTGTGAATGAGCTGGATGTAAATTGCCAAAGTGTACTTTTTGTAGGACACAACCCCACCGTTAGTTATATGGCAGAGCTGCTGACAGGCGAAACTGTGGGAAACATGGAGCCGGGCAGTCTGGTTGAAATTCATTTCCCTATGGATTCATGGAAAGAGGTGTCGCAGAACACTGGCAAGCTGATCCAGTATATCACGCCGGGTCAGATTGAAGAAGACGAACACAAGCCGGACAACTAAATGCGGGAGCTTAATATACTTGTGGCTCCAAATGCCTTCAAAAGCGCCGCTACAGCCTTCGATATCGCTGAGGCCATCAAGAAAGGACTTCAAAAAAGTAAATGTCAGTCCAGAATAGTTTGCAAACCAATAGCCGATGGTGGCGATGGCACCTTGCCTATTCTAGTGGATGCGCTACAGGGGGAGATTTTCAAAAAGGAAGTATCGGGGCCGTTAGGAAGGAAGGTGATGGCACCTTTTGGATACATAGCCAGCAAGCAACTGGCAATCATTGAAATGGCCGATGCCTCTGGCCTGCGGTTGCTCTCAGAGACGGAAAGGAATGCCATGAAGGCAAGCAGTGCAGGCACAGGCGAACTGATGAAAGAGGCAATCGACCTGGGTGCTACACATATTATATTATGTATCGGCGGCAGTGCAACCACCGATGGCGGCATGGGCATACTCACTGCCCTTGGCTATAAATTCCTTAGCAGTAGTGGAGAAGGGCTCGCCGGATCGGGCGAAGCGCTTAAACACATAGTTCAGATTGTTGAGCCGGAAGGCTTAAAAAAATTGCATATAACTGTGCTGTGCGACGTGAGCAATCCCCTTCTGGGTGCTTCAGGGGCAGCTGCAGTTTACGGGCCGCAAAAGGGGGCGTCGCCGGAGCAGGTAGCTCAACTTGATAATGGACTGGCTCATTGGGCCAACCTTATCAGGCAGCATAGGGGGGTAGACGTCACTGGTGTGAAAGGAGGAGGGGCTGCCGGGGGTATTTCGGCGGGGCTGGTTGGCTGGATGGATGCTGAGCTGAGGCCGGGGGCCGAGTTTATACTGGAGCTTTTGGAAATGGACAAGGCGATCAAAGAAACTGATGTGGTGATCACGGCCGAAGGCAGCCTTGATGAGCAGACAGCGGAGGGCAAAGGGCCGTTTGCGCTGTTGGAAATGGCAGAGAAGCATCGCAAACCTGTAGTTGGATTGGCGGGACGTATTCCAGGGGAAATTCCCGATAGTGAGCTCAGAAGATTTTTGGCGCTACTGCCTGTAGGGAATCAGCCAGAGAGCCTGGAGACTGCAATGGCCAACACGCTTATTAATATAGAAAGAACGGCCTTCAACCTTGGGAACGTGCTGGCTTTGCAGCAGCTATAAGCTCAATAGCAAGTTTCTAAACTCCTCGGTGTCGTAGCTAGCCATGCCAAACTGCTGCACTTTCACCTGGCCATCGGGTGCTATCACAAAAGTGGTCGGAATCGACTGAGAATGAAAAACAGCTGGCAGCCCGCTCACCAGGGTATAGACCGGAAAAGTATACTCCTTCTTCTGAATAAATTTAATCGCCTTTTCTCGCTCATCGTCCAGCGAAATCATAACAAACACCACTTTGTCACTCCCCACTTTGTCGTAGAGGTCCTGGATTTCTGGCATTTCTGCTATGCAGGGAGGACACCAGGTTGCCCACAGATTGATGAAAACGGTTTTGCCCTTAAGGTCACTAAAAGAGGAGACTTTCCCTTCCAGGTCTTCAAGCTGAAATTGATAATCCGACTCCGTGAGCGACAGCGTACTTTCGGGCTCGCTGGGCGCCATGATGCCTGTCGCCAGAATACCTCTTTGCAATGTGCCGATGACTTCCGTATGCAGGCCAGTGAAATATAGCGTGGCCATAACTCCCAGAATTACAGCCCATTCAATAATTTCCCTTTTCTTTTTTTTATCCATTTTGCCTTAATTCATTAGAAGTCAGTAAGTTTTTAGTCTCCGCAGCAATCAATACAAAAAAAGTCTTCATTTGATTCCGAAAGCCTTTATTTTCGAGCCCTGTTTCGAGTAATTTCGAAGATCACTTTGAGCAAAACACGTATTTAACAGACCCTAATCAGAAGTCAAGGAAGACATGAGCCAGGCACATTACCTCAAAATCGCAGCTGAATTAAGCATTTCCCCAAAACAGGTCGTAGCTACCGCTGAGCTTCTCGACGAAGGCGGAACCGTTCCTTTTATTTCCAGGTACCGTAAAGAGAGGACAGGAAGCCTCGACGAAGTTTTTATTGCAAAAATACGTGACCGGATTGGGCAACTGCGTGACCTCGACAAAAGAAGGGAAGCCATCCTCAAGTCGATTGAGGAGCAGGGCAAGCTGACTGATGAGCTGAAAGCGCAAATTGATGCAGCAGAAACCATGTCGTCGCTGGAAGATATTTATCTGCCCTATAAGCCCAAGCGCCGCACCCGGGCCACCATTGCCAGAGAAAAGGGACTGGAGCCGCTGGCACTTTGGATCTTTGAAAGGCAAGCTGGTGAATTGGCAGGTGAGGCCGAAAAATACCTGGATGAAGAAAAAGGTGTGGCATCAGCCGAGGAGGCCTTGCAGGGAGCTCGTGACATTATTGCTGAAATAGTGAATGAAGACCCCGATGCCCGAAAGAAAATGAGGGAGCTGTTTAATCGCAGTGGCGTTGTTTACTCCAAAGTGATGAAAGGCAAAGAGGAAGAGGGACAGAAATATAAAGACTACTTTGAGTGGTCTGAGCCCCTTGACAAGGTGCCATCTCACCGCCTGCTTGCGATGAGAAGAGGTGAAAAGGAGATGATCCTTATGCTGGATATGTATCCGCCGGAGGAGGAAGCGACTTTGTTGCTTGAAAGACAGTTTGTGAAGGGCAGCAATCCCGTGGCCGATCAGGTGAAAGAAGCTGTCCATGATTCATATAAGCGCTTGCTGAAGCCTAGCATGGAAACTGAAGCACGGCTCGGGTCAAAAGACAAGGCTGATGTGGAGGCCATTAATGTGTTTGCCGAAAACTTGAAGCAACTGCTGATGGCTGCCCCGCTAGGGCAAAAGAGCATTCTTGCTGTCGACCCGGGATTCAGAACGGGGTGTAAAGTAGCTGCTTTGGACAGTCAGGGTAAGCTGCTGGACTTTGAGGCCATTTACCCTAACGAACCTCAAAAAGCTGTGCAAAAGGCGGCAGCCACGGTTGCCTACATGGTGGAGAAATATAAAATCCAGGCCGTAGCCATTGGAAACGGAACGGCAAGCAGAGAAACCGAGCAGTTTATCAAATCTATCGGGCTGCCTTCGCATGTGCTGGTGGCCATGGTGAACGAAAGTGGCGCCTCTATCTATTCTGCGTCGGATGTAGCCAGAGAAGAATTCCCCGATCAGGACGTGACTGTTCGTGGTGCAGTCTCCATTGGTCGCAGACTTATGGATCCGTTGGCTGAGCTGGTGAAGATAGATGCCAAGTCGATAGGCGTTGGCCAGTACCAGCACGACGTGGATCAAACAGAGCTAAAGAAGTCGCTGGACGATGTGGTGATGAGCTGTGTAAACGCTGTGGGCGTGGAACTGAACACAGCAAGCAAGCAGCTGCTGACCTACGTGTCGGGGCTGGGGCCACAACTGGCACAAAATATCGTTGAGTTCAGGAATGCTAATGGGCCTTTCAAAGACCGGGAGTCACTGAAGAAAGTACCCCGCCTGGGCGACAAGGCTTACGAGCAGGCCGCTGGCTTCCTTCGCATCAGGGATGGCAAGAACGTACTGGACACCAGTGCAGTTCACCCGGAACGGTATAATTTGGTGGAGCAAATGGCAAAAGACCTTGGTTGTGGTGTTACTGATTTGATGACGAGCAATGAGCTTCGACGGAAATTAGATTTGAAAAAGTATGTATCTGAGGAGGTAGGGCTCCCTACTTTGACAGATATTATTGAGGAACTAGCCAAACCCGGTCGTGACCCAAGGGAGTCGTTCGAGGTATTCTCTTTTACTGACGGAGTGAATGAGATGGCTGACCTTAAAATGGGTATGAAGCTTCCGGGCATCGTCACCAATGTGACCAAGTTTGGTGCTTTTGTGGACATTGGAGTGCATCAGGACGGCCTGGTTCACATCAGTCACCTGGCCGATAAATTTATTAGCGATCCGTCGGAGGCGGTTAAGCTACAGCAGAAGGTAATGGTGACAGTGGTAGAAGTTGACCTCGCCAGAAAACGGATTGCCCTGTCGATGAAAGCCGACCCGTTTGCCACAGGCCCGGCGCCCAGAAAGGCAAGTGAGAATAAAGACGAGCGACCAGAGCCAAGGAGGCAGGAGCGAAGAAGCTTTCAGCCTCAAAAACCACAGCAATCAGATGAGCCGGATGGAGATTTGCAGGCTCAGTTGGCTAAGCTGAGGGGAAAATTTGGGGGATGATTGAGTAGCGTCGAAACTTCCTTATTTTTTATACGTATAAATTTTTTATCTTTGTCGTATAAAATAATGGAAGTATGGACGCCAAGATCACTTTGAGTTTTGATGCAAGTGTTATTGCCTCAGCCAAAGCATTCGCCGAGGAGAATAATATTAGTCTGTCCAGGCTAACAGAATACCTCTACAGGCAAATGACATCCCGGCACTATCAGTCGCTCGAAGACCTGGAGGTAGCGAAGTGGGTGATGATGGTGGCAGATGGGCAGGCAGAATACAAAACTTCAAAGCCAAGAAAAGCGGCAAAAAAAGAGTACTACGAAAGCCGCAAAAAGAAGTGAAAACCCTGATAGATGCCAATGTATTGGTTGCGGTGCTCAATAAGGAATATCCAGTATTTTCCAATGCAGCGAGAGTGTTAAGTTTGGCGGGAAAGCAGGGTTTTGAATTGTATGCCACGCCGATGAGTCTCGCCATCGCTTTCTATTTTTCATCTAAGAAAAGTGGAGCAGTGCAAGCGAAGAAAAAGCTTGCCATTCTGAAAGAGCATATTCTCACGGCCGTTATTGATGATAACGCTGTTAATAGTGCTTTGACTAATAAAAGTATCCATGATTTTGAAGACGGCATGCAGTACTATGCTGCACTGGAAGTAGGGTGCCGGTGTATTGTGACTGAAGACAGAGATGATTTTTACTACTCCACGATAGATGTTGTGAGTTGTGAAGGGTTTTTAAAGAAGTATTATTTTAATACCTGACCATTGCAAAGGATGCCTTAGCTAATCGATTGGTTGTTAGTGTTTTTCTGCGAAATAATAGTTATCTTCTTGCATGAAAACCCACCCTAAGTTTTATCTGTCAGCTATGCTGCTGGCCCTTGCCATTTTCACTAGCTCGTTCAGGTTCCACGGTTTCAGTGCCGAAATAGCCAGTCTTTTGCTCGAGTCGGCGAACGACAAGCAGAAAGCCAAACTGCTCATGGCCTTCGACGATACCAAAAGATTTGATTGGGCGTATGTGCCTCCTTACCAGGTAGCCAGAAATGGGCTGCCGTTAAAAGAAATGGACGACAGTCAGAAAGACCTGGTGAATCAGCTATTAACTATGTCGCTCAGCGAAGCAGGCTACAAAAAGGTCAAAATGATCATGAGCCTGGAGGAAGTGCTGGCTGAGTTGGAAAACAACCCGAAGCGTGATCCGGAGATGTATTTCGTATCCATTTTCGGCAAGCCTGGAGGGAAAGAACCGTGGGCCTGGCAGTTCGACGGGCATCATATCTCTCTTCACTTCACAGTCGTAAATGGTGAGGTGTCTTACACACCAAGGTTTTTGGGATCTAACCCCGGTGAGGTGAAAAATGGCCCTAAGGAGGGCCTGCGGGTGCTTAACAGGGAAGAAGACCTGGCTTTCGAACTGTTGAATTCGCTGAAGGGAGCACAAAAGCAGCAAGCCGTTTTTAGTGGAAGCACTTTCAATGATATTGTGTCTAAGACTGTAGCGCAGGTAAAACCGTTTGACAGGGCAGGCATTGCCTATGATCAGCTTACGGATCAACAGAAAAATATGCTATGGGCAATCGTTGATGAATACCTGGCTGTGATGCCGGAAAAAGAAGCGAGGGCAAGAAAAAGCAACATACTGAAAGAAGACGTCAATCTCATTATGTTCGGGTGGGCAGGTAGCGATAAACCCGGTGCACCACATTATTACAGGATACAGGGGCTCTCTTTCCTGATTGAGTTTGATAACTCACAGGGTAACGGCAATCATATCCATACCGTTTGGCGAGATTTTGATGGTGACTTCGGGAGGGATTTGATCAAAGAGCACTATGTAAAGGTGAAGCACTAGAGCGATCAGCGTAGCATAAGCTCATATTTCTGCTCCATCAGGGGTTTGCCGAAATCCGAAAATGGCTTTTCCTCAGTCAGTCGAAAGCCATGCCGCTTGTACAACGAGGCAGCCGCAGGAAGCTCGTCCACGGTGAGAAGGTAAGACGATTCGTACCCGAGGCTGTTCAGTTCGTTCATATACAAATTCATTAGCTTCTTTCCCAGTCCGATACCCCGGTAGGGCTTTTCCATTATGAAGTACCTAAGCTGGGCTGCTTTGCCCCGGTGCATCAGCAGAAGAAACCCTATGATTTTTTCGTTGTGTTCACAAACCCACACCCGATCAAGGTTGGCGTCATATTGCTTGTAGAACTCTACAAAACTTTCGGCCACATAAGATTCGAAACCCAAACTGTAACCATACTCTTTCGAATAGATATCGCCGTGCATGTAGATCACATATCCTATGTCCCCTGGCCTCAGCTCAGTTCGTATGGTCACACTTTCAAGGGTGATGGCAGCTTTCATAAAGTCTTCGCTAAAATTGATTTTATGCTTTGGAGCTGAGTAGAAAGAAGGTCAATTTCTTTTCGGCTCAGTTTTTTCAGTAACAGCGCTATGTCGTCATGTGAGGCTTTGTCGAGCCTGGTAAACTCTCGTTGCCCGGCTGGCGATAGTGAAAGCAAAAACGCTCTGCCGTCTTCGTCCGACCTGGTTTTCTTCAAAAGGCCTTGTTTCAACAGCTTGTCGACTATCCTGCTCAGATACCCTTCATCCATTTGCGTTTCTGCTTTTATATGCCTGGCAGTGCAGCTACCGACTATATTGATTTCGAACATGACCCGAGCCTCCGACAAAGAATAGGGGCTATCAAGTATGTGCTTGTCGAGCAGGCCAATGACACTGGTGTAAAACCTGTTGAAATCACGAACAATGCCTATTGCTTTTTCAGCTTCGATCATGTCGCCAAGTAAATGATAATACTTGACTTTGTCAAGTATTTAAATCCTTGTAAGGGAGCTAATGATTGATTGGTACTGGGGATATTCTTGAATCAGTTTGTTTCTTTCAGCCATTTCAAAGTCTTGAAAGTCAAAGCCCGGTGCCACTGTGCAGCCTACCAGGGAGAATTTTCCGCCAGCAGACACTCTGGAGGCAAACCAGCAGTTGGCAGGAACGACTGCCTGAGGCTTTTGGCCTGCTGAAAGATCCAGGCCAAGGCGAACCTCTTCAAGCATGCCACTTTGATCAATCATGTATACGGAAAGCGGGTCGCCATCGTAAAAGTGCCACGCTTCATCTGACTTTATGCGGTGAAATGCAGAAAAGTTGCCGGCTTCCAACAGGAAGTAAATGGCAGTGGAAATGCTCCTTTGACCAGCTTTGGTGGTGGTGACTTCAACACTTCTATATGTCTCTTTAAAATATCCGCCCTCAGGATGAGAGGCGAGGTTCAGTTGGTCTATGTAATAATTAGCGTTCCTGTTCATTCAATTTCCGGAATTAATTAATAAAAGCGTTTGCTACAACTAAACGATTAGTTTATCTTTCAGCATGAGAAACGCTGGCCTTCTTTTTCTACTGGCTATCTGCCTTTTTGCTTGCGAAGACAAGGAGGAGGCAGCGTTTGAAGCGTTTGAAAACGAAGATTTTGAACAATCTTTGGTAATTTTTAAAGAATTGTCAAGCCTTGATCCGCAAAACTGGTATCACCTCTACAACATTGCCCGAAGCCTTGAGGAACTGGGCAGGTACAATGAGGCTATTACCTGGTATGGGAAGTCGCTGAGATACAATGAAAAGGCCAATGAGATTTTGATAGCCAGGGCAAGGTGCCTGTTGAGAACAGGCTATTTGGACGGAGCAAAAACCGACCTTTTTCGGGTGTTTCAGAGAGACGAGGAGAATTTTGAAGCAAATTATCTGATGGGGCGTGTGATGATGGCAGACAATGACCCATGGAGTGCTTTGAGCTACTATAACAAAGCCATAAAAAAGGATGACAGTGATGTTACACTGTTCTATCATCGGGCAATAGTGATGGGTACTGTCGGCAATGGATACATGGCCTTAAGGGATATTAACCACGTGATTTCTCAAAAGCCGGATTTCAACCAGGCCTATTTTAATAGAGGAATATTGCAAATGAGGGCGGGTAAATATGCAGAAGCCATTGAAGACTTTGATAGGGCAGAAGCACTTGCGTATGCCCCGGCCGACCTGTACGTCAGGCGAGCCGATTGTAAATCAAGCGTTGGGCTCAATAGTGCTGCCTGCACTGACTACAAAATAGCCTCAGATATGGATCCGAAGCACTACAAAAAGGTGTTTTTAGAAATGTGTGCAGTGTCTTCCAATTAGAGGCTTAGCCCCTAATCGGAATAACTTGCAGTGAATTCAATCAATAGTCAGAGTATTCTGCAGGCACCAGGAACTTCGTCACATTCTTCGAAACATTGTTCTGATACTTGGGCATCGTTTTTAGCTTATCCCACTCCGGAGCAGCCGAAAATGCCTTCCAGTGCTCGTCTCTGCTCGCTTTGTTGTCAAAGGTGGTCATGTACATCAGGTTTGGCATGGTAGAACCAGAAATTACTTCTCCATAGAATACCGCATTGAATCCAAGCCTGTCGAAAAGGGTGACCTCTCCATCATTAAACATTTCAACTTTGTTTAGATGGATTTTTTCGGTAGCCGATTCGTAGCTCCTGAGCTCATATATTCGTTCACTTCTCGGGCCGGTGAGGTTCGGTGTTTTCATAAAGGGCATTCCGGTAAAAGCCTGAAGTAGGGTGCTCTCAATCCTGGCGTACGGAGGCTGGTTGTAGGCAGCGTTGATATATTCACTTCCAGCCGTTTGGTATTGTGCGTCCTTCGAAAGCGTATTGGCCAGGGCGCTGAATTGGTCGTATGAAGGAAATGGGATCAGCACATAGACCTTACGAACAGTGTCTGTCTCGCTTAGTTTGGTTTTAAATACGCCAATCGACTTGATATTGGCCCTGTGAAGCGCCGGGATAAAAGCTTCCTTTAAATACTTGTCAACCATTTTCTCCTGTGTATCAGAAGCAAGGGTATATACTTTTAGTTGGTAAAACTCCCTCTTCGACTTCTGAGCGAAGGAAGCGGATGAAAAGGCCACCAGAAAGGTGATAACTAATGCAATGCCTGAAATTTTCATCTTAGTGACGTTTAAGTGAGTATGAATTTTGGTAATCTAAGTTGCAATCTAATAACTCATGTCGTGGATTCATCAGTATTTAGCGAAATAGTGGGGTATTTTACATTTGTGGCAGAACATTTTTAACTTAGACTAAATTTTTGCTACCAATGAGAAAGTCTTGTGTATCTACCGCCACTATTATTCTATTTTTTTCGTTTGCCGTTTCGGCTCAGAAGTTAAAGTACAAAGATATCTTTCCTCTGATGCAAGCCTCTAAATGGGATGAAGCTGAACAACAACTGGATTTGTTTATCGCCGACCCCAAAAACAGCGAGGAAGCCAATGCTCATTACAGCCTGGGCAAAATACTTGAACGAAAGGCATTGTCTGAAAATATCGTTACCGATACTGCCCAGATGTTTGCCCACATCGATGCCGCTGATCTCCATTATAATAAGTCACTGAAGCTGATAGATGAAAAGGAGCTAAAGAAAAACGAAGAGTATTATCAGGAGTTCAACAGAAGGGATTTGAGAACTGGTGAGTTTGGGATCAAAGTTTCCGATGTTCATCTCGATATAGAAAACAAGGTAAAATCCCTGCAAGACAGAAGGAACAACGTCAGGGCTTTCCTAAGGGAGGCATCGGTGGCGAGAAAATTGTACGATGAGGCACAAGAAATACTGCAAAACTTTAAGATTGACTTCTCAAACCAGTCTTCCTTCCTCCTGGGGATGGACAAGGAAGTTGAGCAGGAGTTTGTGAAGCTCGAAGGAATTGTAAAAAACCTTGAGAGTGCCATTGCTAATGCTGAAGCGGCGCTTGCGAAGATACCGTCAGCCGGGCTTGCCCATACCCTTGCAAAAAACACGCTGTACGATCTGGCTGATTTCAGCAAAGGTTCTCTTGATCTTACCAGGGAAGGCAGCATTGGCTATTGGGATTTGAAGGCTTGGACAGAGATGACAAAATCTGAGCAGAAATCTAATATCGGCCCATTCAGGCAGGAGCTAATTGCTTATGATCGTGACCTGGTGGCAAAAAAGCAGGCCTTTGTTCAGAACCCATCTGGCATTAGCGGGCCCTTCGAATTTGATCCGACAATTTTGGCCAAAGTCAGAGGCTTTGGCGCAAATACCCTGACTGAGAAGGTGGTGAGTTTCAAAGTGGAAGAATTGAACTACCTTATTGAAAAACAGCCAAATGTGATGCCCGATAGCACTAAAGTCGACGACCTATATATGGCTGTTTCAAACCTCGTTGACAGGCTGGATAAAATGAAAGAGTTTATTGCTATTGACAAACAAAAGGCTGAAGGAGGATTTCAGCGGAATCCTGTCTTTTTTACGAGTAGGTATGTTTCTCCCGACCAACTGCTGAGCTATGCAAACGAAAGGGAGAGCTTTGTTGATTCAGAGCTGAGCTTGTGGAGAAAGATAGCTGAGGGCTTGAGGAAGCGTAGAAATTGGTTGATTGCCCAAAATGGTGATTCGATTGCTTTGGCTGTAAAGGATAGTATTGCTAGCCCAACGGGGTTTAGCACAATACACATTGCAGACAGTGCTGGCCTTTATGTGACCGGGCTGAAGCTCGTAGGTAAAGATTTGAACTTTGTAGTGGCAAAGGCGACACCCGCCTACACAGTGGAGTGGATGTTGAACGAAAAGTTACCGACACCAAACAAAGACTTCTCCTATAAGCCTAAAAACGCCGGGCATGCCCCAACCGCTGAGGGATTCAGGACTTTTTATATTCACTATCCACTGAAGGAAAAAACTCATCTTTTTATCACTACCGTCGACAATGCAGGGAAAGCGCTTTGGAAGGCTTCTCTCGACCTCGATCATCCACCGGTTTCGGTCTCTTTTAACAAAATGGTGATGGAGACGATCATTTACCTCGAAAAACCTGCAGGTGACCCAACTACCGATCTTGCCTATATAGTCATCGACAGAACCGGTAAAGTAAGGAAGTAGCCCTCTCTTGCGTTTTTGCCGCTTTTAAGCCTGCGAGTGTCAGGCTTTTTGTATTTTAACAACTCCGAATATTATTCTGACAATACCCGCTAATTCCCTTCTTACAGTAGGTTTTACAGAGGTCTTGGATGCGATAATTCTGATTTTGAAATTGCATACGATTGAATTACTTTAAATTTAACAATTCCATAACTGAATGGTGTATATTTTATCATATATACAATATTTAACCAAATTTTGTAAAAATTTCAATTTTGCCGTAACATTGCCTTTGATAATCACCTTAAATCAAAGGTTTTTTTGCAAATCACTTAGTAACTGGTTCAAAATTAAACTTAACTATTATGTCAAAATCCAAACTAGAGTACATTTGGCTGGACGGATACAAGCCTACTCAAAGTTTAAGAAGTAAAACTAAAATCGTTGATGGTTTTAGCGGTAAGCTTGAGGACGCCCCGATGTGGTCATTTGATGGAAGTTCAACAGAGCAAGCTCTTGGCGGCTCCTCAGATTGTTTATTAAAACCTGTCTTCGTTTGTCCTGATCCTGCTATTGAAAATGGATACCTTGTGATGACCGAAGTTCTCAATGCCGATGGAACCGCTCATGTTACCAACGGCAGAGCAACGATTGATGATTCTGATGACGATTTCTGGTTCGGATTTGAGCAAGAGTATTTCCTTATGGATCCTGAAACTGGCAAGCCAGTTGGATTCCCTGCTGGAGGCTATCCTGCTCCACAGGGACCTTACTATTGTGGTGTAGGTGGCAAAAACGTCTTTGGTAGAGAGTTTAAGGACGAGCACCTTGATTTGTGTTTAGCCGCCGGTCTAAATGTTGAAGGAACCAATGGTGAAGTTGCTGCAGGTCAGTGGGAATGGCAAATTTTTGCCAAAGGAGCCACGCAGGCTGGAGATGAAGTGTGGGTTGCAAGATTTCTTATGGAAAGACTTTCTGAGAAGTATGGCTTGTACATTGAGTACCATCCTAAGCCACTTGGTCAGCTTGACTGGAATGGCTCAGGCATGCACGCAAACTTCTCTAATACCTACCTCAGAACCGCTGGCTCTAGAGAGAAGGTGGAGAAGGTTTGTGAGGCTTTCAGAGGTGTGGTGAAGGAGCATATTGCGGTATATGGTGCTTACAATGATCAGCGTTTGACAGGTAAGCATGAAACTGCTTCTATCAATGATTTCTCTTATGGTGTTTCTGATAGAGGTGCTTCCATTCGTATTCCGGTTTATACCGCAACTCATGGATGGAGTGGTTACCTGGAAGACAGAAGACCAGCGTCAAATGCAGATCCCTACAAAGTAGCTGCGAGAATTATCAAAACTGTTAAAACTGTGAAATAAGGTTTCAATACCTATTTCCTTTAGAATAATGGCCTCCTGATTTCAGGAGGCTTTTTTTTTGCCTCATCATGGCTGGTTTCTACCACAGTGAAGCTTTTTTTTGCGGTCACTCATTGGCTCCCATGGCATTGATTCTACCGATTGATTCCCCGACATTTTATTCTGGTTGTCGAAGTTTTGAATTGAAGCATATTAACCACTTAATATTCTGAGATTCTTCCAGGGCTCGAAACTAAAGCTAGATGTACTGGTTTTATGGCGAAATAATTATTTGTGGGTGTGACAATTAGCAGATCGGTTTTAGGCATCGTTTCCATCGGGTAATATTTTGATAAATTGCCAATAAAGCACCATGTTTAATGTGATTTTTTTAAAAATAACCCATTTTTTGAATATATCATAATGTAAAACCTCTATTGTTATGAATGTGTTAAAATCAGCGGTCGTACGGGTGACATTAGTAGCAATGATTTTAATAAATGTAAAAATGGACTTTTACTTGGGTAAAAAATGAACTGAAAAATGAATGATTTGCAATTTTTGATATAAAATTGGGTCAAAATTGAATCACTAGTCATTAACTATTGAAAATTATTCATTCAAATACATTTAAACCTAACACTAACAAGTAGTAGTATGATGAAAGTCTTTACACCCGTTCTTGCTTACGTTAGCTCAGCTCAGGACTCCTTGGCAGTCGACAGTGCTGTGGCTGAAGTGGCCGAGGCTACCATGGTGGTTGCCTCTGAAACCGCAGCTGAAGTTGTGGATTACAGCACACAGATTGCTGATGTATTGTTAACATCCAACAACATTTGGATGATGCTGGCAACTGCATTGGTATTTATTATGCACCTTGGATTTGCCGGGGTAGAAACTGGGTTTTCTCAGGCAAAGAATACGGTCAACATCCTATTCAAAAACACAATCACACCTATTATAGGAATTCTTACCTATGCGGTGTGCGGATTCTTCCTTATGTACCCAGGATTTGACGTGCCTGGCTGGTTTGCTTTTGATGGAGCCGGCTGGTCAATGTTCTGGTTTTCTCCAGCAGACGCTGACGTGACAACAGGCTACGCAGATGGCGGCTACACCTACTGGACCGACTTCTTGTTTCAGGCCATGTTCGCTGCTACTGCTGCAACTATAGTATCTGGAGCCGTTGCAGAGCGTATCAAGATTTCGACTTATTTGATTTTCACTGTTATCTATGTGGGGCTTGTGTATCCATTAATCGGCTCATGGAAATGGGGCGGTGGTGCGCTTGACGACATGGGCTTTTATGACTTTGCTGGTTCTACACTTGTTCACTCTGTAGGTGGATGGGGAGCGTTGGCTGGTATTATACTTCTCGGGCCTCGTATTGGCAAGTATGTTGACGGCAAAGTGGTCGACAAGCCAGGTGCCAGTGTGCCTCTTGCAGTTATTGGTGTATTCATGTTGTGGCTGGGCTGGTTTGGTTTCAACGGCGGTTCTGTGTTGTCTGCTGATCCCGGACTGGTTTCATTCGTTCTGGTTACCACTTCATTGGCAGCTTGTACTGGCGGTATCGGTGGTTTCATCGGTGGCTACCTTCTGTTCAAGAGACTTGATATTGGTATGATGCTAAATGGTATCCTGGCTGGCCTTGTAGGTATCACGGCAGGTGCTGATGTGATTAACCCGGGTTGGGCACTCTTTGTAGGTCTTGTTGCTGGTATCGCTGTAGTGTACTCAGTTGTACTTCTTGACAAACTGAAACTGGATGACGTAGTGGGTGCAGTCTCTGTTCACCTTGTTTGCGGTATATGGGGCACACTTGCGGTGGGTCTGTTCTCTACAAATCCTGAGCACACTTTCTGGATTCAGCTTAAAGGAGTAGTTATCTGTGGTCTGGCTGCGTTTACTGCTGCCTTCCTGATCTTCTTCATTCTTAAGAAAACATTTGGTATCAGAGTATCTGAAGAGCATGAGAAGTCTGGTCTTGATAGCCATGAGCATGGTATCAGAGGCTACACTATCATCTATCCTGATTGATAATCGATCAAAACTCACAATAAAAAAAGAGGCCTCCTTGCTTGCGGCGGCAACCTAACGAGCAAGAGAGGCCTTATCCAAAAACTTTAAAAAAACAGATTAAAGCTTATGAACACTTTTACAAAATTACTATTCCGTGGCGTATTCGCTACCATTTTTACACTATCGTTATCTGTGAGCGCTTTTGCTCAGGAAGAAGAGGAAGACGATGCTCCACTTTCTATCTCAGGTTCAATCGACACTTATGTAAGAACAGCGCCAGGTTATGAAGGTGCTGCCCCAGGTACTTCATTTGCCAATGGCAACGGCTTTTCAATGGGTATGCTTGATTTGATTGTTTCTAAGGAAGTTGGAAAGGTAGGATTTGTAGGTAACGTTGTTTTTGGCCCACGTGGTCAGGAAGCAGCCTTTGGTGCCCCAACCGGCTTACAATTTGTCAATCAGCTTTACGGCTACTGGAATGTAAGTGACAAAGTGAAGCTGACAATGGGTGCCTTTAATACCTACCTTGGGTATGAAGTGATTTCTCCAACAGCGAACTTCAACTATACCACTTCTTACATGTTCTCATGGGGACCTTTCAACCAGGCTGGTTTGAAGGCAGATTTCGCCCTTTCTGATAATTTCAGCTTGATGCTAGCGGTAATGAACCCAACAGATGTTTTGGAAACTAACACTTTTGGGAATCACCTGACTGCTGGACTGCAACTGGGTTACTCAGGTGACTTTGGAAGCATTTACTTGAATTCACGTTATGGTGACTACAGCGGAAAATTGTTCCAGGGTGATATTACGGCTGGTTTCGATATCTCAGATGCTTTCTTCCTTGGTGTGAACGCCACAGTACTTGAAGACGATGGCGCTGGATTCTCAGGTGTTGCGCTTTATCCTCAAATTGGTGTTTCAGATAATTTCTCTATCGGCGTTCGTGGCGAGTATTTCGCAGTTAAAGGTGCTTACCTTGGCGGAATTGGTGCTGGCCCTATCGGTTACGATACTAATGGAGACGGTAGTGTTATCGATTTGACGCTTAGCGGAAACATTTCAGTAGGTAAACTGACTTTCATTCCTGAAGTTCGTATTGATGCTACTTCAGAAGACACTTATGTAAACAAAGACGGTGAAGCAGGCAAGTCATTGCCTTCGCTACTATTTGCAGCAATCTATTCTTTCTAAATTATTTAGTGATATCAGTTAATAGAAGGCCCGTGAAAGCGGGCTTTCATTGTTTCAAGGGGTTGCTATTTGGTTGGCAACATGCAATAAGTGACATGCCACAATGCCAGCTGTTTCAGTTCTCAGTACTGACTCTCCCAGGCTCACAGGCAAAAAGCCTTTGGAAATAGCCTGGTCTATTTCGGCAGCTGAGAAGTCTCCCTCGGGGCCGATCAATATCAAGTAGGAGGAATGCTTCTTCACTTTTGCTATCAGGTAGTTTTCTATGGGCTGGTCGGCAATAGCTACAAAGTTTTGCCTTCCCTCTTGAGCTGTTTGTATTAATTCATCCAGTTTAACCAAACCGTTCAGTTTTGCTTTAATGAAGTTCTTAGATTGCTTCAATGCGCTGATGGTGATTTTCTCTGCTCTTTCCAGCTTCAGTTTGGTTCGCACCGAATGCTCGCATTCAACAAATGTGATTTCATCCACACCCAGCTCGCACACTTTTTCCAGAAACCATTCAATTCTGTCGGGCTGCTTTGTTGGTGCAATGGCAATGTGAATGTGATAAGGCCTGGAAAAACTTTCCACACTCAATACCTCCAGTTGAGCAACTCCCGGTTGATCGTTGACAATTCGGCATAGAAAGCGCTCACCCATTCCGTTGGTGAAATAAACCTGGTCACCTTTCTTGTGCCTTAGTACTTTCAGGCAATGTTGCGACTCTTCCCTGTCGAGTGTAACGATGTCGTTGACGGAGGATTTTTGAGGATGATAGAAAATGTGCATAGTGTTATCTTGGGGATGCAAAATACATTGCCTGGAATTAAGCATCAAAGAATTCAATGCGACGGCTGTAATTTGGCCAAATCGTTCATCAGGATCAAAAAATGATTAATTTCGAAGTTGGCAGAAATGAGCGCACTAAGAGTTTTTTAAATACATAAATATCCCTGAAAAATGGCAAGACTGAGGTTTAAGGCACTGGAGGCCCTTAGCATGAGAAAGAAGGTAGAGTTCAAGCTTCCCTCATTGAAAATATCTGACTATTTCGGTCAAAATGCCTTTGGAATACCTCAAATGCGAAGTGCACTTGCGCCAGAGGTATTTGAGAAAGTGGTGCACGTGAGCCATGGTAAGCGGGTGGACAAAGACACGGCTGATGCAGTGGCAGCCGCTGTAAAAACCTGGGCCATGAACAGGGGGGTGACGCACTACACACACTGGTTTCAGCCTTTGACAGGGGCCACCGCCGAAAAGCACGATACATTTTTTGATTCCACCAAAGGCATCGAAGAGTTCAAAGGCAGCGCCCTTGTTCAGCAGGAGCCAGACGCTTCTTCCTTTCCAAGCGGGGGGATCAGAAGCACGTTCGAGGCAAGGGGCTACACTGCCTGGGATCCAAGCTCTCCAATTTTTATTTGGGACACCACATTATGTATTCCCACCATATTTGTTTCGTTCACAGGGGAGGCGCTCGACTACAAAGCACCGCTGCTGAAAGCCATCGAAGCTATCGACAGGGCCTCTACCAAAGTTTGCCGGCTGTTCGACAGAGCAGTGGCCAACGTGACTCCCACACTTGGCTGGGAGCAAGAATACTTTGTAGTGGATAGAGCCCTTTATAATGCCCGCCCTGACCTGGTGATGTGCGGACGAACGGTGTTTGGCCACAATCCGGCCCGTGGTCAGCAGCTGGACGACCACTACTTCGGGACGATCCCCACCAGGGTGCAAGAGTTCATGAAAGAGTTTGAGGTGGAGGCACATAAGCTGGGTATCCCCATCCGCACCAGGCACAACGAGGTGGCTCCTTCTCAATTTGAGGCAGCTCCGATGTTCGAGGAGGCCAATGTGGCTACTGACCACAATCAGCTTCTCAGAGACATTATGGATAGGGTGGCTTTTAAGCATGACCTTAAAGTGTTGCTACACGAAAAACCATTTGCCGGTGTGAACGGAAACGGCAAACACAACAACTGGTCGCTCATGACCGATACCGGGGTGAATCTGCTTCAGCCCACCAGCAGTGCCAGGGAGAACCTCCTTTTTCTGACTTTCTTCGTTGTGTCCATCAAAGCGGTATACGAGCATGCCGATTTGCTCAGGGCCAGCATTGCATCATTTGGCAACGACTTTAGGTTAGGGGCTAATGAGGCTCCACCAGCTATTATTTCTGTTTTCATTGGGCAAACGTTGAGTAATGTGCTGGACGAGCTGGAGAAAAACGGGAACGTAAAAATTGAAAAAGGTGATAATCTGTATATGAAGCTGGGTATTGATCAGATACCAGAAATCATCATGGACAATACCGACCGCAACAGAACGTCGCCATTTGCTTTCACTGGCAATAAGTTTGAGTTCAGGGCGGTTGGCAGCGAGTCGAATGTGTCGAACCCGATGATGGTGCTTAATCTCATTGTGGCCGATCAGCTCAATAAGTTCTATTCGGAAGTAACTAAGCTGACCAACAAAGGCAAAGACCGCAGGCTGGCGATTATCGAGATCCTGAGAAAGTATATCAAAGAATCGAAGTCAATCAGGTTTGAGGGTGATGGTTATTCGGAGGCGTGGGTGAAGGAAGCTGAGAAACGTGGCCTTTCCAATGTGCGGGACACGCCAAGAGCCCTCGATTTTTACCTTTCTGACAAGTCCACTCAGCTATTCAGTTCCAACAAGATCTTGAATGAAAAGGAGGTGAAGGCTCGTCATGAGATCATGATTGAGAACTACATCAAAAAGGCACAGATCGACTCCAGGGTAATGGGAGACCTGGCCCTGAACCACATCATCCCAACAGCCATTGCTTATCAGAATAAGCTCATTCAAAATGCAAAAGGCCTGAAGGAACTTGGGGTGGACAACAAGGAAATCATCAGCTATATTGAAGAAATAAGTCAGCACATTTCTGCCCTTCGCAAAAATGTGAATGAGATGATCGAAGAAAGGAAGAAGATCAACAAGATTGACGATTCAAGGAAGAGAGCCATTGCCTATTGTGATGACATCAGGCACAAGTATTTTGATAAGATCAGGTATTCTGTTGATAAGCTTGAGTTGTTTATTGACGACGAGGACTGGCCGCTTGTTAAATACAGGGAACTTTTGTTTCTGAAATAAGTAAGCATTTTCTAGTGTAAACAGTGTTGAAAAATATTCTGAAAGCCTTTTTTGTCGTCGTAGCTTGCGTCCTGGTTTCTCATTTTATTGGTGGGTGCATGGAATTTCGGATGTCGCTAAGGGAAATGGACGACTACTACGCTGGGTATCAAAAACCCAGGATTGTGTCATTTCCTTTCGACGGACGAACCGTCAACTATGCTGAAGCTGGCGATAAAACGAAACCTCTGGTGCTGTTCGTTCATGGTTCTCCGGGTTCCTGGAGCGCCTTCGCTGACTTTCTCAGGGATTCTAGTCTTGTTGCTAATTTTCACCTGATTGCACCAGACAGGCCCGGGTTTGGGCATTCTAATTTTGGAAGAGCCGAGCCTTCACTGAAGAAGCAAAGTGAGTTCCTGTATCAGGTGCTCAAGAGATATCCTGAAAAAAAGGCTATCCTGGTGGGACACTCGCTGGGAGGGCCGGTAATCGCCCAAATGGCGATGGACTTTCCTGACAATGTCAGGGGATTGCTGTTTGTAGCTCCGTCCATTGACCCTGCACTTGAGCCGGATGAATGGTTCAGGCCACTGCTACGCAACTTTGTTGTCCGCACTTTTACACCCATAAGTTTGGTAGTATCCAATGAAGAAATTATCGACCTTAAGGAAGAGCTGGAGATGATGACCGATGGCTGGAAAAGCTTAAAGACGCCTGTTTATATGCTACAGGGTGACCAGGACACGCTTGTGCCTATGGAAAATGCCTACTACCCCGGAAAATTCATGCCCGACAGCCTTATTCACATTCAACTACTAAGCGGAGTCAATCACTTTATCCCGTGGTCGCATCCCCAGGAGATCATAAAAGGTATCAACTACCTCAAAGCTTTGCCTTAGCGGCAATTTGGGAATGTAGTATTTTTGGTATCTTTATTGAGAAGCGTTTCTTTAGACTGGAATATTATGAGACTAACCAAACACACCCTTGAGCTTTTTGTGGTTCTGCTGGCTATTGGCCTGGCTGCCAGTTCCTGCACCAAATCAGTATATATCAATACGCTGAGGCCTGCGGAGATTACCTTTCCTTCGCACGTGAACACGATTTTATTGGTCGACAGGACGGAGTTTGAAAGGAAAGGTCTCGGTATTGTGGAAGGAGTGCTTACCGGAGAGATGCCAGGTGAAGACAGAGCTGGTGTGCAGGAAGCGATGAATGCCTTTCAGCAACAGCTGATGGCCAGCCCCAGGTTCCAGTTGAAGCGAGCCAGCGAAACGTTGAAAGGCAACAGCATGACGGGCGCTTTTCCTGATCCGATTTCCTGGCCAGTGATCGAGCGTCTTTGCCGGAATTATGATGCTGATGCTGTGATCGCCGTCGAAATTTTTGATACCGACTTCATCGTCACCAACGGGAAGCGTGATGTCGAAAAAGAAGTAGAGAAAGATGGTAAAAAGGTAAAGGAGAAGGTGGTTGAGTATTTTGCCGAAGGCGTGGGTAATGCAAAAATAGGTTTTCGACTTTACGACCCTCTTGAAAAAACGATTGCAGACCAGCAGCTCTTTAACCCTTCTAATAATTGGAGTGCTACTGGTGCCAATGTGAAAGATGCCATGTCGCAGTTGATTCAAAAAACAGAGGCGACCAGGCAGGTTAGTCGTACGGCCGGCTCTACCTATGCCTACAAAATTGCCCCCATGCCAGTGCAATTAAGCCGGTTTTATTATGCTAAGTCCAAAAAGACGCCAGAAGTGAGGCAGGGTGCCCGACAAGCTCAGGTAGGGCAGTGGCAGGGTGCCATCGACACCTGGCGGGGCAGACTTAGCCAAAGCATTAAGCGGAAAGAAGGGGGCAAGCTGGCCTACAATATTGCCGTGGCCTACGAAGTGCTGGGAGATTTTGATAGCGCCAAAGAATGGGCGTCAAGATCTTACGTTAAATACGAGAACAAGAAAGGGCGTGGATACAATAGCACCCTGAACCAGAGGATATACAATGATCAGCTGCTGCAACAGCAGGGAGTCAGGGACTGATCTACTTATCGGGCAAGGTTTCAATTTTACGCATCAGCGCTTCGGCTTCGGCGACTTTTTCGTCCGATTTTCGACGGTTCACACTGCTGAGTTTAAACGACTCTTCAAGCAGCTTTCTGTGCTTTTCAATGAGTTTTTCTTTTTCACTTTTCTTTCTAAAGAATCCGAATGCCATGTTTTGTGATTTATAAATCATATAACAGGATGATCGGTATAATGTTTTTAGCGATGGTATTTTGCCGAAATATTATCACCAAGGAATGGTAATCACACTTTTTTTGAGAAAAAATTAATCGCTACTTTCAGGGTCTCGACACCTTTAGCTGTTATTAGATTTTTACCACTGGATTTTACTACATCGAAAACTAAATGAGAAACTTTCTGAGAGCTCTCCCGGCTCTTTTTATTCTGCTCTTTTGTGCTTTTTTTTCGCTCTCTGCACAGAATTTTCAGTTCAAAGGTTACGTCAAAAATAGTGTTACAGGGGAACCCATAGAGGGGGCTAACGTGTATGTTACGAACCTGTCTACAGGCGTTATCACTGACTCAACCGGATATTTTTCTATGTTTTTGCCGCAGGGCACGCACGCTGTGGAGTTCACTTACGTGGGGTTTGAGTCGAAGAAAAGGAATATTGCCCTAAACAGGACGGTTACTATCAACATGAACCTCGAGGAGTCGTCGCAGCTGCTGCAAGAGGTGAGTGTGAGCGGGCAGGCTGAGGATCATAACATTTCCAGCTCGGAAATAGGGGTGAGTAAGATGTCGATGAAGACCATCGAAAAGATGCCTTCTTTCATGGGAGAAGTGGATGTAATGAAGAGCCTGCTGATGCTGCCCGGAGTGAGTACGGTGGGTGAGGGCACCACTGGGCTGAATGTGCGAGGGGGCAATATTGACCAAAACCTGATTTTGCTGGACGATGCCCCTGTTTTCAATAGCTCCCACCTGATGGGCCTATTTTCAGTTTTTAATCCCGACATGGTGCGAGACGTTACTTTTTACCGTGGGGCTATCCCTGCGCAGTATGGAAGCCGGGTGTCGTCGGTGCTTGACATCAAAATAAGAAACCCTGAAACTGAAAGGCTGAAACTGGCGGGCGGGGTTGGGCTTATTTCTAACCGGCTGATGCTGGAAGGCCCGATTGGAAAAAGTGAAAAGCTTAGCTTCCTGATAGGTGGAAGGGCTTCTTTTTCTGATTATCTGCTCAAAATCTCCCCTAATAAGTCCATTCAGGACACCAGAGCCAATTTTTATGATGTTACGGGCAAGCTGTTGTACAAGCTGAACAACAACAACAAATTGCAGGTGTCTTTCTACAGGGCGCATGATGGGTTCAAGCTGGCATCCGATTCTCTATCGGCAGTGGAAATCAACGCTTCTTCTTCTCAGTTTGCCTGGGAAACAGCCAACGCCACGGTTCGATGGGACCATGCCTTTACGGACAACTTCATTGCCAATATCGTCGGGGTGTACAGCGACTACAATGCGATCATATCGAGCCCCGAACCTACCAACGGCTTTGACCTGACCTCGGCTGTAAAGTACCGCAAGCTCAAATCTGACTTTAGTTGGTTTAGCTCCGGAGGGCATTCGGTGATGTTTGGTGCGGCTGCCACCAAGTACATCATCGACCCTGGTCACCTGGATCCTAACAGCGACCAGTCGAATATCAATGAGCTTTTGTTGCAGCAGGAAAACGGTCTCGAGCTGGCTGCATTTGCCAGCGATGAAATCATTTTCAACGACAAAATCACTTTGATGCTTGGGCTCAGGTATTCCTACTTTCATAGCGTAGGAGAGAGAAATGTATACTCTTATGACCCCACTCAACCATATTCGCTAAAGACCATTACCGACACAACGTTTTTTAGCAAAGGCGAAAAGATCGCAAGCTATCATGGAGCCGAGCCCCGGTTTTCTTTTAAATACAGCCTGAACCGAAGCAGTTCCGTTAAGATTGGATACAACAAAATGCGCCAATACCTGCAGTTGGTTTCCAATACCACAGCCGCTTTGCCGATAGACAGGTGGCAGCTGAGCAACTCTTATTCAAAGCCTATCATAGCTGATCAGTTATCTGTTGGTTATTTCAAGAACCTCAACAGTAATGAGTATGAAGTCTCGGCGGAGGTGTTTTACAAAACCACACAAAATGTAAGCGACTATAAGGACGGCGCTGAGTTATTGCTGAACCAGGCGCTCGAAACGGCTATACTTCACGGCAGCGGCTATGCTTATGGGCTGGAGTTTCAAACCAAAAAGAATTTGGGAAGGCTTACAGGTTGGCTAAGTTATACCTATTCGCAGGCACGTCAGCTGGTAAAGGGCGACTTCGAAGAAGAGGAGATAAGCGGGGGAGAGTACTATCCCACAAACTTCAACAAGCCTCATATTCTAAATATGTCTGCTACGTGGAAGGAAAGCGCCAGGGTAAATTTCTCTGCGAACTTCACTTACAGCACGGGCAGGCCAGTCACATACCCTGACGACAAGTACTATGTATACGGACTTTTCATTCCGAACTATGTGAGCAGGAATCAGTACAAAATACCGGACTATCACAGACTGGATCTTGCAATGACTGTTGGGCCCGATCCGGCCAAGCAGACCAAATGGCAGGGCAGCTGGACATTCTCCATTTACAATGTTTACGCACGCAAGAATGCCTATTCAGTATTTTTCAAGCCTAACAATCAGGCTGCCGTGAATCAGGCCAATGCCTACAAGTTGTCTATTTTCGGCACCATTTTCCCTTCCATCACCTATAATTTCTCCTTTTGATAGCCATGAAGAATCTGATGACTGTACAGCATATGCCTAAGGCTTTCTACATAAGTTTTCTCCTTTTTTTAGCATCCTGCATTACCCCATTTGATCCTGATTTGACTCAGGAAAACCCCAAACTGAGCGTGGAAGGAACGGTGACGGACCTGGCGGGGCCTTATGCGATCAAACTGAGTTACAGTACATCGTACACCAGCGGTGATAAGAAAAATGAGAATACAATCAGAGACGCAAAAGTCTTCATTAGCGACAGCGAGGGCAACGAGGAAGAGCTGACCTACAGCGGCAACGCAGGCACTTATGTGACCGCAGCCGATGGTATTCAAGGTGTGGCTGGCAGATACTACACGCTGAGGGTTGAACTTTCCAATGGTAAGGCCTATGAGTCATACCCGGAGCTGATGCCCCATGCGCCGGAAATCGATACATTGTATGCTGAGTACAGGGACGTGACCGGGGAATTTGTGCAGGGTGAGTTTGATGTTTACCTCGATGCCACCGATCCGGCAGAAGAGGAGAACTATTACCTGTGGAAGTGGAAGCACTACAAAAGACTTGACTACTGTCTGACATACATTCAGAACTTCCCTTCTCCGCCGACATGGTATGCCAGGTACTGCTGCGACGAATGTTTCGAAATTGAAGCTTGTGCCGGTTGTGTCAATATTGGGTCGGACGCACTGGTGAACGGCGGGAGGATCAGCAGAGTGCCCTTGATGTCGTTTGAGTACGACAGCCGGGAGCCTTACTATTTGCAGGCTGAGCAGTATTCACTGACGGAGTCGGCCTACAAGTTTTGGAAAACAGCCAGCGACCTGATCAACAATGCCGGTGGTGTTTTCGACAAGCCGCCTGTGACCGTAAAAGGAAACCTTTTCAATGTGGCCGACCCCGATGAGCAGGTGTTGGGGTATTTTGGTGCTTCCTCAGTAAAAGTAAAGGCAGTGTACTTTAGGAGAGACAATATTCCTTCGTTTCCTTATAGCTCAACACCTCTCTACAATATTGACACACGGGGCTGCCAGGAATGTGAAGAATCGATTTACAGAACCGGAAGAAAGCCATCAGAGTGGGATAATGCGCCGACGTATTGAAGCGATAGAATAGGCCTGTTCCAATGTTGCCTTAATACTCGGAAAGGCTTATATTTTTCACTTACCCATTGCGGAAAATTACTACCTTTAAATGGATTAACATCTTGTAATTGATTTCTTTATTCTCAAATTATAGGGAGTTTTGAAGCAGAGTTGTTCTCTATTTTAGGGTAAGGATCTACTACTTTTATGCAATACAAATGAGAAACCTCTTGAAGGTGCTTCTGGCTTGTGTCTTATTGTCGGTGTTGACGTCCTTTCTATCAGTTGCTCAAAATTCCCCCTTTAGTGGCACTGTTAAAAATAGCGTTTCAGGCGCTCCTTTAGAAGGTGTAAACGTCTACGTGACTAACCTTTCGACAGGTGTAGTAACTGACTCAGCCGGGTATTTCATCATGTTCTTACCACAGGGAGTGCATGCTGTTGAGTTTTCTTCTGTTGGTTTCGAGAGCAAAAGACGCAATGTGCCTGTTTATCGTGCCATGACCATCAATATTGACCTGGATGAGTCGTCTCAACTGTTGCAGGAAGTGAGTGTAAGTGGTCAGGCGGAAGACCATAACATATCGAGTGTGGAGCTTGGCGTTAGCAAGATGTCGATGAAGACGATTGAGAAAATGCCGACTTTTATGGGGGAAGTGGACGTGATGAAGAGCCTGCTCATGCTTCCGGGCGTGACAACGGTAGGGGAGGGAACAACAGGTATTAATGTAAGAGGAGGAAATATTGACCAAAACCTGATATTGCTCGACGATGCACCGGTTTTTAATAGTTCTCATCTGATGGGGCTGTTTTCGGTGTTTAATCCGGACGTTGTAAGAGATATCTCCTTTTACAGAGGGGCGATTCCGGCACAGTACGGAGGCAGGGCCTCTTCCGTACTGGACATAAAAATAAGAACGCCAGAAACCGATCAAATAAAAGCGCAGGGTGGGGTTGGGATCATAGCCAACCGTCTTTTGCTAGAAGGGCCTGTCAATAAGAAAGTAAGCTTCCTGCTGGGAGGCAGGGCTTCTTTTCCGAACTACATTTTCAAACTTGCTCCCAACAAAGCAATTCAGGACACCAGGGCTAACTTTTATGATGTAACGGCCAAGGTGCTTTATCAAGTTGATGATGACAATAAAATCCAGCTGTCATTGTATCGATCGGTGGACAGGTTTAAGCTGGCCTCTGACTCACTCTCTGCACTGGAGGTCAACGCTACATCCTCTCAATACGACTGGGAAACTACCAATGCTACCGTTAGGTGGGATCATGCTTTTTCTCCCGACTTCATAGCGAACGTAGTTGGTGTTTATAGCGACTACAATGCGTCGATTTCCAGCCTCGTTCCGGCTGTGGGCTTTGAGTTGCCGTCGGCCATAAAGTACCGAAAAGCAAAAGCCGACTTTAGCTGGTTGAAAGGCAGCCATACCATTATGTTTGGCGGTGCCGGCACCCAATACATTCTGGAACCGGGGCATCTGCAACCCACCAGCAGCGAATCGAACATCAACGAGCAGCTGCTGCAAAATGAGTATGGACTGGAACTGGCGGGGTTCGCAAGCGATGAACTCATCGTTAACACAAAGCTGACTGTAATGGCTGGTCTTCGGTATTCCTATTTCCAAAACATGGGTGACCGGGATGTGTATTCTTATCAGCCTGGCGTACCTTACTCGCATGAGTCAATGGTGGATACCACACACTATTCAAAGGGAGAAAGGATCAATAGCTATGGTGGCGCAGAGCCCAGGCTGTCATTAAAATACAGCCTTAACCCGACAGCGTCTGTCAAGCTGGGTTACAACAGGATGCGGCAATATTTGCAGATTATTTCCAATACCACTGCCTCAATGCCCATCGACAGGTGGCAACTGAGCAATCCCTACTCCAAGCCTATCATCGCCGATCAGGTGTCAGTGGGCTATTTCAAGAACCTCAGAGAGAATGTGTATGAGCTATCGGCAGAGGCTTTTTACAAAACCACCCAAAACCTAAGCGACTATAAAGATGGTGCTGACCTGCTGCTGAACCCGGCCTTGGAAACTGCCATTCTTCATGGAAATGGCTTTGCTTATGGTGTAGAGCTTCAGGCGAAGAAGAACATGGGAAGGCTGACCGGCTGGCTAAGTTACACCTACTCGCAGGCAAGAATCAGGACGAAGACTGATTTTATTGAGGAGCAAATTAGTAACGGTAACTACTACCCTACGAATTTCAACAAGCCCCACATACTGAACCTGTCAGCCATATTTAAGCAAAGTGCCAGGGTGAGCTTTTCAGCGAATTTCACCTATAGTTCCGGCCGACCGACGACCTATCCGTTGGACAAGTACTACTACCATGGAGCGTATGTGCCTTATTATGAGAACCGCAACCAGTTTCGCATTCCCGATTATCATAGGCTGGATTTGGCTATGACAATAGACGATAAACCAAGCAGGCAAGCAAAGTGGAAGGGGAGCTGGGTATTTTCTATCTATAATGTCTATGCCCGAAAAAATGCCTATTCGATTTTTTTCAAGCCTAATAACCAGCTTTACTATGTCCATGCTGACGTCTACAAGCTCTCTATTTTTGGCTCCATTTTTCCGTCAATCACCTACAACTTTACTTTTTGATGGGATCAAGAAGCCTGATTTTGTATAGAAATAGATTGACAGGTGTGTTGACTGTGTGTCTTGTTGTGCTCACCACTTGCATTACACCATTTGATCCTGAATTGACCGACGAAGAGCCAAAATTAACAGTAGAGGGTCTGATTACTGACCAGCCAGGCCCTTACAGGGTGAAGCTAAGCTACAGCACCACTTATACTTCAGGCAACGCTAAAAGTGACTTTACGATTTATGATGCTAAAGTAATCATCAAAGACGATGTGGGGAATGAGGAACAACTTACCTATACGAAGGGAGGCACGTATGAAACGAAAGCTGATGGAATACGAGGAGAAGTTGGGCGGAGCTATTCGGTACAAATAGAGCTATCCGATGGAAAGGTTTATGAGTCTGTGCCGGAGATGCTGCCAGCTGTTCCACCCATCGACACCATATACGCTGAGTACCGGGATATTTCCGGCGAATTTTTGCAAGGGGAGTTTGACGTTTTCGTCGAGAGCAAAGATCCGAAAGATGAAGAGAACTACTATCTGTGGAGGTGGAATAACTTTGAGCGACTGGATTACTGTAGGATCTATACAACGGGAAGTGGCGCATTCAAGCTTGTAACTTATGCGGTGCCTTGTTGCGGTATTTGCTTTGACATTGTCAACTGTCCGGGTTGTGTAAATGTGGCTGCTGATAAGCTTATGAATGGGAATAGGATATCAAGAGTACAGTTGCTGACTTTCCCATATGACGATCGAAAGCCTTATTTCGTTGAGGCAGAGCAGTATTCGGTGAGTAAAGCAGCGTACGAGTACTGGCAAATGGTAGACCACTTGACTACGAATTCAGGAGGAGTTTTTGACAAACCCCCTATCACAATAAAAGGAAATTTGTCAAATGCTACCGACCCGGATGAGAGAGTTCTTGGCTATTTCGGAGCATCGGGACTAAAGACAAAATCAGTTTATTTTAGTAGAAGGGGTATTCCGGCAAATCCTTACAAAAAGCTTTGGTACGACGACTTCGTTGAGGACAAGAGGTTTGGGTGTCTTGAATGTGAGGAGGTGGCAGGAGTAAGAACTGGAATCATCCCTGCTCATTGGGATGATGCGCCTACTTATTATCCAGTTGTTTATTGATGTAGTATGTTGGAACGATTTAGCCCAGGCAAAGTAAATGCAAAATGGAAGCTGCTCAGCTTGTTGTTGCTGGTCGGCTGCATAACTCCCTTTGACCCCGAACTGACCGATGAAAATTCCAAACTGACGGTAGAAGGTCTCATTACTGACCAGTCAGGACCTTACAGGGTAAAGCTAAGCTACAGTACCACTTACACTTCGGGCAACGCTAAAAGTGATTTTACAATCTACGATGCAAAGGTCATTATCAAAGATGATGCGGGCAATGAAGAACAACTCACTTATACAGCGGGCGGCGCTTATGAGACCAAAGCTGATGGAATCAGAGGCGAAGTGGGGCGAAGCTATTCGGTGAGGATAGAGTTGGCTAACGGAAAAAATTACGAATCGAAGCCCGACTACCTGGCGGCAGTGCCGGAGATAGACACCATGTACGCTGAGTACCGGGATATCTCAGGCGAGTTTTTGCAAGGTGAGTTTGATGTTTTCGTGGAGACCAAAGACCCAGAAAATGAGGAGAACTACTATCTGTGGCGCTGGAATAATTATGAGAGGCTGGATTATTGCAGAATTTGGAGAATAGGAGCCCCGGATGCGGGCTATATCACGTTCGGCACCTATTGCTGTAGCCGGTGCTTTGGTATCAACAATTGCCCAGGATGCGTTAATGTCGGGTCAGACAAACTGTTGGATGGAAATACAATAGCCAGAGTGCCTTTACTCACTTTTCCTTATGATGATCGCCTGCCTTATTTTGTAGAAGCCGAGCAGTATGCCCTTAGCCGGGCTGCGTATGAATACTGGCAAAAAGTAGCGCAACTAACTACCAACTCGGGTGGGGTATTTGATAGGCCTCCGATCACCATTAAGGGCAACCTGTTTAATGTGAACGATCCCGAAGAAAGAGTGCATGGCTTTTTTGGTGCGTCAGGGCTAAAAATGAAGTCCGTTTATTTTAGCAGAAGCGGTATTTCAGACAATCCGTACAGAAAGCTGTCATCGGAAATTATTCTGGACATGAGATTCGGCTGTCTGGAATGCCAGGAAGTAGCGGGTGTCAGAACGGGAGTCACACCCCTCCACTGGGAAGATGCACCAACTTATTATCCAGTTGTTTCCAGCAATTGATTAACGGAAAAGTGTGCAAAGAACCTGACTTGGTGTTGTCTACAACAGTTGCTTTAGGAAAACGCCGCTTTATTCTTTCGAATAATTGATCTGATTCGTTATCCTGTTTTTTCTGTTGTAAAACTTCCAAAGACCGATGCGTTCATCATTCAAATACTTTCCTTCCGATTCCATAGTGCCATTGTCATGGTAGTATTTCCATGTGCCTTGTTTTTGGGAGTTCAGTAGTTGCCCCTCAGAGGCCAGCTTGCCGTTGGGGTGGTAGTACTTCCATATGTCAGAGGTAAAGCCGTTTTTGTAATAGCTTTCCAGCTTTAGGGTACCATCTTCATAGTAAGTTATTCTTGAGCCGTAGCCGTCTTTTAAGGTGCCACCAGGCAATACCTCCCCTTTTGGTGTAAAGTATTCGCTGACTGCCAGTAGTCGGCCATTGTCCCAGTTTTCGTCCTGTATGAGTTGCTCATTTTGGTAAAACCTGCCCCAAATGCCGTCTTCTAAATCCAGCCTGTAGCTACCGATAGCAGATATTTCTCCTGTAATATAGTAACTGACCCACTGGCCGTCTCTCATGTCATTTTTGTACTTGCCTTCGGTTTCGATTGGGCCAGCTTCGTAAAAGTATTTCCACAAGCCAGTCTTCTGATCACGCAGGTAGTCGCCAATGGAATAGAGGTTGCCATTCTCAAAGAAGCTTGTCCATGTACCGGTCTTCAGGTCGTAGGCATATTTGCCTTCAACGCTCTTTTTGCCCCGGGCAAAAAACTCCTGATAGATGCCGTCCTTTAGGCCGTTCTTATAGTTGACATTCAACTTGAGCTGACCATTCTCGTAGTATTGCTGCCAGTTGCCGGTTGCTATGCCTAACTCATATTCTTCCGTCTTTTCCAGTTTGCCACTCGGGTAGTAGTACGACTGTTTTCCATCCAGCGAACCATTTTTATATTTCTCTTTGGCTAAAATCAATTTGAAAGGGTCGTATTCTACCCAAACACTGTCTTTCTTTCCTATTTTGAAGACTCCCTCAAGCGCCACACTTCCGTCGGGATAAAACTCCGTAACCGGGCCGTGAAGCGTATTTTCTTTGTAATTTACTTTGGACTGCAATTGTCCGTATTCGTCGTAAAATTCGGCCTCACCGTCCAGTTTATCATTCTCATAAAACACTGCGGACTTAAGGTTGCCTGTTTCATAATACTCTTTCCAAAAACCTTCTCGTTTGCCCTCGTTGTATTTGCCTTCGTAAAGCTTAAGCCCAAAGCGATAGAACCCTTCCCAGTCGCCAGTTCGCAGACTATCTTTGTACCGGCCTCGTTCCTTGATTTCCCCATTTGAATAAATACTGGCATAGATGCCGTTAAGAATACCTCCCTTGTAGCTCTCCATTTGGTTGCGGCGGCCATCTGTGTTGTAGAAAAACCAAAGGCTGTCTTTCTTATCATTTTTGTAAAAACCTTCTGCCAGCAACTGGTTATTGCCTCTGTAAAAAAGCCACAGGCCTTCCTTTTTACCATTCTGTACCTCGCCTTTGTAAGTGGCAACGGTGTCAGGAAAAGACATCGTTTGGGCCTTCAATCCGGGGAGCAAAAAGCAGGATAGACAAAAAATGCTTAAGGAGTATATCAACAAATAGCTTGCGGGCTTATTCATCCGGGGTTTGATTGTTGTCCGATTACTTTGGTATTCAAAAACAATGCTAGATTATTCAATCCTTTAAAATAGACATAAATTTTTTAAAACCTTTGGTAGCGAATTCATCGAGATTTGGGATCTCATGGAGAGGTAAATAGTAGCTGAGCCGCAAAAAGGTGGATTTTTCAATTGAAAGTGTTTGCACGCTGTCGGAGGGGTTTAAGTCGTGAAAATTACCTGAGAAAATGTCGTTTTCCCAGGGTGAACCGTCGACTTGAAAACGAATTTTTCCAAAAGTAAGTGCCCCAATATTCTTTAAAATGTTTGGTTTTCTTTCCTGCCAAAACCCACCGGCCACGTGAAGCGACAGGGTGAAGTAATGCCCCCACCAGAATAACAGCCGGATATTGAGCACATCGTGACGGGTCATAAGCCGTGGGTAGTCCAGTACAATATAGGGGAGACCTTTGTAATTTTCTCCTCTCGATACCTTTCCAGCTTTTACCAGGGTGTCGGGTGGTAAGTGAAGGCTGCTTTCACTCAGCATTATTTGCCTAAATTTTCCTTCTACTGCAGAGAACCGGTCAGCCATCTTCGAAATTACCTTTCGTTTGGTCAACAGCAGTTCGCTGTCACCCATCAGGTCTATTTCTTCTTTGGAAAACCCGTCTTCTACCATCTAATAAGTGCAGAAGCCCAGGTAAATCCGCTACCAAATGCAGCGAGGCATACTAAGTCGCCTTCCTTTATTTTTCCTTCCTGCCACGCTTCACTCATTGCAATGGGAATGGAAGCGGCTGTAGTGTTGCCATATTTCATGATGTTGTTGAATACCTGGTCGTCCGACAGTCCCATTTTCTTTTGAATGAACTGGCTGATGCGCAGGTTGGCCTGGTGCGGGATCAAAAGGTTGATGTCTGTGCTCTTAAAGCCATTCTTGTCCAGTGCCTCATTGATCACCTCTTCAAAGCGGGTAACAGCGTGCTTGAACACAAAGTTGCCATTCATGTAGGGGTAGTAGCTGATGTCTTCGGGGTCATTTTCGACGATTAGTTTGTCCACCCAGTGCTTGGTGCTTGGGCCTATGAGTGCCAGCTCCTTCGCATGCTTGCCTTCGGAATGAAGGTGCGTAGACAGGATGCCCTGCCCTGGCTTGTCGGCTGCCTGCATCACCACGGCACCTGCACCGTCGCCGAAAATAACTGAGACGCCACGCCCTCTGGTGGTCATGTCGAGGCCGCTGCTATGGAGCTCGGAGCCTATCACCAGGATGTTGTTATACATTCCGGTTTTGATAAACTGATCGGCAATAGAAACTGCATAAACAAACCCTGAACACTGATTTCGGACGTCAAGCGCACCAATTTCTTTGATGCCAAGCTGCTCTTGCACCATCACACCCGGGCCTGGGAAGTAGTAGTCGGGGCTGAGCGTGGCAAAAATGATGAAATCAAGATCGTCGGGCGTAATTCCGGCGTTTTTGATGGCAATCCGGGCAGCCTTGGTACCCATGGTTGACGGAGCTTCATCCGACTTTGGGTCTACAAACCGGCGCTCTTTAATGCCGGTTCTTTCCTGAATCCATTCGTCAGTGGTTTCTATTAGTTTTTCAAGGTCTTTGTTGGTCACTACGTTGTCGGGCACATAGTGGCCAATGCCTGCTATCTTGCTTGCTCTCATTTGGGTGTTGAGTTATATTTATACAAGAATAATAAACGAAACAATTTAAGTTCTATTCAATAACAAGGACTTCGATTCGGCGGTTTAACTCACGTCCTTCTTTTTCATTGTCATTCGACGCCAGTGGTTGTGTGGCTCCGTAGCCCACCTCCTTAATTCTATTCTCTGATATTCTTCTTTGCATCAGGTAGCTGCCCACTGCTCTGGCCCTGAGTTTCGATAAATTCTGTGTACTGGTTTTTTCCTCCAGAGCGTCGGTGTGTCCGCCAATCTCAATTCTCAGTTCAGGGTTTTCACTCATTACCTTGAAAAGTGCGAAAAGCTCGGGCGTATAAGCAGAGCTGATATAATCAGACCCCGGCTCAAAGTATATATTACTCAAAATGGCCTTATTGCCTTTGCTGAATTTCTTTCCCAGGTCACCCAACTCAGTGTACTCGGAAATTGGGGCTGTGGTTTCTGTGCTGGCACTGGCAACTTTTGTAGTCGTTTTGGTTGGAACGGCTGATTTGCCTTGCTGGACTCCCTGCTGATGGGTTTGCTGAGCAAGGATGGTTTCCGTTAAGTCGATCTCAAAAACTTTGTTCAGTATGTTGGTGGGGCTGGTCTGATCCACTGAAATACTCTCTGTTTTAGCATGCAGACCCATGTAGGTCAGGTCGAATGTTTGGTCAAATCCTGACGTAAGCAAGACCTCAAACTCTCCGTCCTGATTGCTTTCAGCCGAAAGTGTGTTGAGGTACTGGTTGTCGGGCGTTACTCTCACCAGCACCCCTGCTAGAGGCTGTTTTGTAGAGCTGGCGATTACCCTGCCCTTCATTGGAATCTTGATTTCTTCTACGAACAGGTAAGCATCGAGAAAGCCAACTGTTCCGGCCCTGTCCGAACTAAAGAAGCCAGTTTTGCCGTCTTTGTTGAACTTGAAGAAAATTTCATCGCCGGGTGTATTGATAGGATACCCCAGGTTTTCCGGAGTTCCCCACTTGCCTGTAGTAGGGTTTCGTACCGACTTGAATATGTCGAAACCTCCAATGCTCGAGTGGCCTCTTGAGCTAAAATAGATGGTGGAACCGTCTGGTGTAATGTAAGGGCTGTCTTCGTCAAACGGAGAGTTGAGTTCCTGTAGCTCAGTAGGGGCTGACCATTGGCCTTCACCCTGCCTTGTCACCATATAAAGGTCGATGTCTTTGTCGGGCTTTTTTGATTCGGCCGTATAAACAAGTACCTCTCCATTGGAAGTGAAAAAGCCGCTGACCTGCATGCCCGAGCGATCTATCTGCTCCAAAGGCTTGGGCTTTTGCCAAACACCATTTACTTTTTCCGATTGATACAGATCACCCTTCTTGTCTTCGTAGTAAAGCAGAAGTTTGGTTTCGTTGTCGAAAAGCTGAAGGTTGACGATGTTGCCTTTCATTTCTTTGAAAGCCGGGTAGCTCACTGGTGCCGACCATTTGTTTTTCCCCTGCCGCTCAAAAAAGTAAATAGTTGACCTTTGCTTTCTTCGGCGGACACTCTCGTCGTTGCCTATGCTCGCAAGCATCAGCTTACTTTCATTGTCAAACAATATAGGGTTCTCTTCAGAATTGAGCGTATTGATAGGTGCCGGCAAATGGTGCACTGAATAGGTGGATGGATGCTCGATAAAAGATTTTTTAACAATAGCGTCTTCAATGAAAGCCTTTGTTTCGTCGGTAATTACTTTGCTTTTGTAGGCCTTCAGGTCGAGGAATTTCTGCCAGGCTTCTATGGCCGCACCATAGTCGTACCGTGCTGCATAGATCCTTCCAGCCCAATAATAGAAAAATTTGTCGCTGGTACCCAGGGTAGCTTCAAACTGAAGAAATTTATCGAGTGGTTTGGCGGGGTAGTAGGTGAGTAGTGAGCAAATCTCGGCGTAGTACTGGGCCTTTCTGTCGTCGGGTGATCCAGCCAGGTATTCGTTGAACAACAGGAAGGCGGTTTCTAACTCCTCATCATAAAAAGAATCCTCTGCTCTCACATACGTGCTGTGCTTGCCTTGTGAGGAGCCTGCGTAGGGAAGCAGGACACCCACTGCAAGGAGGGCTAGTGAAGTAATGCGTAAATAGGTCGAATTTTTCATGCTGGTATACAAATACAATAGAAATCGGGTTGGTTGATACTTCTGCAAAACGCTATGAATACGAACTTGTTCAAGATATAAATTGTCTCAGGATAATGATAAATCGTCAATTAGTCAAAGAGTGTATAGTTGCCGAACTGATCCGAGGGCGCAGCCGGCAAGATCAAATCAGGCGCATCATACTTTATATTATTAACTCTTGATGACACAGGATGGCGCTGCATTTGCAGTGCCGGAAAGGGGTTTAGCATGCTCACCAGCTCCTCGAATGGCGTAGCTTTGTTGAGCCAGGCACTTTCACGGGATTTCTCAATCATTACAGGCATCCGGTCACTGGCTTCCGATACCAGTTGGTTAGCAGCACAAGTAATTAATGTAAACGAATGCATTTGCTCTCCTTCATCATCTTCAAACTCCTCCCAAAGACCTGCCATTGCAAAAGGCTGGTGCTGCTTTTCAAAAAAGTAGTAGGGCACCTGTCCTTTTTTGCTCACTTTTTTCCAATCGTAAAACCCATCAGCTGGTATCAAGCACCGGCGCTCCATCAAAGCGGTTTTTGCACTTGCTTTCTCGGGAATCTGTTCTGCTCTTGTGATGTAGAGCCTTTCACTGATGCTTTTATTGTTGGCCCATTTCGAGATCAGTCCCCAGTAAAAAAACGAAAACCCCTTCGGTGAGTCGCTGGTAATAACTGGGGCGAGCTGTGTCGGCGCTATATTAAACCTTGGCTCATATGAGTCTGTTACATCAGCTTTAAATCGCCTGGCAACTTCTTCAGGTGGCTTACTCAACGTATAGCGTGAACTCATTCAATGATTGGTTTTCCCAAAGCTATCTAATTTGCCGTAAAAATACGACCGTAACACTGACTGTGAGTCATTTAACCATTTACTTGCCCTGAAGCCACCGCTCAGGGTGCAGGCAAAATTCGGTAGCCATTTGCTCCGACCAGTAGGTGCTGCCGTTTCGAAACTCTGCAAAACCGCAATGCCCGCCGTGCCGGGGTTTCAGCAATATGGTGTTTGCATTGGCGCTGAAGGCACTTTCCTCGTAACACTTAGCGGAAAGGAAAGTATCGTTTAACGCATTGACCACAAGCAGGGGCGTCTTTACTTTCGGCACAAACGGGGCTGAGCTGCACCGTTTGTAGTAGTCAACAGCGCCTTCGTAGCCGTGCAGGGGGCCTGTAATTAATTCGTCAAACTGAAAGATGCTTTTTATTTTCCGAACACCCTCAGTGTTGAATGATTCGGGGAATATTTCGGCTTTTCGAACCACTTTCTTAATCAATGTATTCAGGAATCTTCGGGTGTAGAGATAGTTGTGCCATTTGTCTATTTCAACAGAGCAACTCTCCAGGTCAAGAGGTACGGAAAATGCCACGGACGAGGCAATCGGATATTGGTCAGCGTAGGACTCGCCCAGAAACTTCACTGTCATATTGCCGCCAAGACTAAAGCCTACCAGTGAAATTTCGTTGTAGCCTCTCTTGACGGCTTCGGCCACTACTGCGTCCAGGTCTTCGGTAGCTCCGCTATTGTAGAACCTCGGCAGCCTGTTGAGCTCGCCACCACAGCCCCGTAGGTTCCAGGCCATCACGTCCCAGCCATGGGCATAAAAGGCCTTGGTCATTCCTTTGATATAGGGCCTGCTACTGTCCCCTTCCAGCCCGTGAGTGATAATTACTACCCGGTTGTTGCGATTTGCTGTGTGCTGTATGGCATAATCAATGTCAAGAAAATCACCGTCTTTCATTTCCAGCCTTTCCCTTCGAACGGCAGGGGGATTGGATACTTTTCTGAAAAGTGCAGGGTAAATCGTTTCGAAGTGCTTGTTTACGGAAAGAAAGGAACCCTTGTAGCTGGGTTTTTGGAGTACGGGCATTGCTGATTATTCAATAAATTTTCAAAAAAGCCATGAATACTGCTGTAGTTATTGCTAATATCGTAGCAGACAGAAACCTATGCACACGTTTGTAAACTGATGTTTGGGTAGATTCGCTGGCCGACCAAAACATTTTCCAACGAATATCATTTAATATGTTCATGGCTAAGCCTCAATTTTATAAATTTACGAGTCGCAACATGATAATGCATAGTTGTGATTAAAATTTCAATAACGCTATTTTTGATATAAATAAGGACAACGAATGGCTGAAGTAATCAGAATGCCAAAAATGAGTGACACCATGGAAGAGGGTGTTATCGCTTCATGGCTGAAGAAAGTGGGGGATACAGTGAAATCTGGTGATATACTCGCCGAAGTAGAAACCGACAAGGCAACAATGGAGCTGGAATCATATGAGGATGGCACCCTCCTTTATATTGGTGTAAAGGAGAAAGAAGCTGCCCCTGTAGACGGAATCATTGCTATTATAGGCAAGAAGGGAGAGAATATTGACGGGTTGCTGAAAGATGTGAAGAGTGGAGGAGCAGGCAACGGCGCTGCTGAAAAGGCCGCAGAGAGTGCCGCCCCGGCACCAGTGGCCAGCGCACCCGCAGAAAAAATTGATACTTCAGGCATTAAGGCAACGGTGGTGACAATGCCAAAAATGAGCGACACCATGACGGAGGGAGTTATTGCCTCATGGTTGAGCAAAGTAGGAGATACTGTGAAGGCAGGAGACATCATTGCCGAAGTGGAAACTGACAAGGCTACCATGGAATTGGAGTCTTATGAAGATGGTACCTTGCTGTATATCGGCGTAGAGGCTGGTAGCTCTGTGCCAGTGGATGGTGTTATTGCTATTATTGGGGAGAAGGGTGCTGATTACAAAACATTGCTGAAAGCACATGAAGCGGGTGCTGGTTCAGCTCCGGCTGAGGAAAGTGCTCCCCAGGCGGCAAGTGCGCCTGCAAGTACTTCAAGTGCGCCAGCGGCTTCAAGCCAGGCGGCCACTGCAGATCATTCGTCTGACAATGGAAGAATAAAAATTTCTCCTCTGGCCAAGAAAATGGCTGAAGATAAAGGATATGATATCCGTCAGATTGCCGGCTCCGGCGATGGAGGCAGAATTGTGAGAAAAGACGTAGAAAGCTTTAGTCCTTCGGCGCAACCATCAGCTCCGGCTGCTGCACCAGGCAAGGAGGCGCCCAAAGTGGTATTGCCATCGATAGTGGGCGAAGAAAGCTTCGAAGATGTGCCGGTTTCTCAAATGCGGAAGGTCATCGCCAAAGGTGTGTCCGATAGCAAATTTACTGCGCCGCACTTCTATGTGACCATGGAAATCAACATGGACAAGGCCATTGAAGCCAGAACAAGCCTGAACGACATATCGCCGGTGAAGATCTCGTTTAATGACATGGTAGTCAAAGCAGCAGCGGCGGCTTTGAGATTGCACCCCGATGTAAACGTGTCGTGGAGAGGTGATAAAATACGGATGAACAAACACATCCACGTGGCAGTGGCTATGGCTATACCGCCGGATGGGCTGCTGATGCCTGTTGTTCGTTTTGCAGACAATAAGTCACTGTCGCATATTTCGGCTGAAATAAAGGAATTCGGGCAAAAGGCTAAAGCTAAGAAGCTTCAACCTACCGATTGGGAGGGAGCTACCTTCAGTATTTCCAACCTTGGTATGTTCGGTGTAGATGAATTCACAGCTATCCTGAATGCGCCTGCCTCCTGCATATTGGCCGTAGGCGGTATTAAGGAGACTGCGATTGTGAAAAATGGTCAGCTTGTGCCGGGCAATATTATGAAAGTGACGCTGACTTGCGATCACCGATCAGTGGATGGAGCTATGGGTGCTGCCTTCCTGCAGACGCTGAAGAAGTTCCTCGAAGATCCGATCAAACTGCTGGTTTAAATAAAACACTGTCTTTTTGACACATCAAAGCCAGCAGGTATCATACTTGCTGGCTTTTTTAGTTATTGTACCAATCAGGGAAACTAAACACAGCTAAAAAGCGGTTTCTCATTATCATACACAAAATGGAAAAAATCAGATCAACAACCGTGCTGGCGGTTCAGCATAACGGGGAAATTGCAATAGGGGCCGACGGACAAGCTACCATGGGTAATACCGTTGCTAAAAACAATGTTAAGAAGATCAGAAAGTTGCTTGATGGTAAAGTAGTAACTGGTTTCGCCGGCTCGACTGCTGATGCTTTTTCGCTGCTCGACAGGTTTGAGGAAAAGCTGAATGCTTACGGCGGCAATATGAAGCGGGGCGCTATTGAGCTGGCTAAAGACTGGCGAACTGACAGGTACCTCAGGAAACTGGAGGCGATGCTGATCACCGCCAGCAAAGAGGAAATCCTTGTTGTGTCAGGCACTGGCGACGTGCTGGAACCAGAAAACGGAGTGGCTGCGATAGGCTCAGGTAGCATGTATGCTCAGGCGGCTGCTATTGCTCTCAAGAAGCACGCACCGCAACTGACAGCTGAAGAAATAGTGAGAGAGGCGCTCAATATTGCTGCTGACATCTGTATTTATACCAATCACAATTTGATAGTAGAGAAACTCTAAAAGACACATGTATACCATATACCATAACCCGAGATGCGGCGCCAGTCGGGAGGCGCTGAAAATATTACACGAAAGAGGAGGAGAGGTAAGGATTGTGGAATACCTCCAGAATTGCCCGACCAAAGTTGAGTTGCGGGGCCTGATCGAGAAACTTGGAATCAAAGCTGAAGACTTGGTGCGTAAAAAGGAGCCTGTGTTCAAGGAGAAGTATGAAGGCAAGACGCTGACAAGTGCGCAGTGGATCACCGCTATGGTCAACGACCCCATTCTTATCGAACGCCCGATCATCGTAAGGGATGGCGTGGCGGTGATAGGAAGGGGAGAGGAAGAGATGGAGAAGATACTGAATTAGGTGTTTTCTGGGTTAGAAGGCCCGCTGCTTCGCTGGTTTTTATTGACTCATTATAAATGATATATTTATAGTTGTTTGAGAAACACCATTATGGAAGGTTTAGTGATCAACAGAACTAAAGAGTGGACTGCCAGTGACTATCAGCTACTGGGTGAAAGCGCTGCGCCTTGCCAGTTAATTGATGGAGAATTATTTATGAGTCCCGCCCCAACACCTGAACATCAACGTGTCGTTCGGAGGTTGTTCAAGATATTGGACAGCTTTGCTGCCGGCACAGGAGAGGTCTTTTTTTCCCCCATCGATTTGTATGTAGACGATAGGAATGTTTTTCAGCCGGATCTGATCTATATAGCAGAATCAAACGCTAATGCTGTCACAAAAAAGGGTGTCGAAAAGGCGCCAGATTTGATTGTTGAAATAATTTCCCCTTCAAATAGCTATGTTGACAGGTATACCAAGAAGAAGGCGTACCTAAAAATGGGAGTGAAGGAATACTGGATCGTCGACCCGGCTAATCAAACGTTGGAAGTATTTTCGGAGGATTTGGATGTCGTCGATAAGCCGTCCTTTTTTCTTTCGCAAGGTGGCATTGTTTCCAGTCGTGTGATCCCGCAACTTAAGTTTAATCTCGAAGATATCTGGAGCTAAAACAACTGTCGATAATTGATAATCAACTATCGACAGTCCCCTATTTTTTATCCAATCGCCTTTTTCAAATCTTCGATCAGGTCATCTGCTCCCTCAATGCCCACACTCAACCTGATTAACGAATCACTCAGTCCGTTTTTGATCCTTTCCTCACGGGGAATAGACGCATGTGTCATGCTGGCCGGGTGATTGATCAGCGATTCTACACCACCGAGGCTTTCCGCCAGTGAGAAAAGTTTGGTAGAGCTCAGCACTTTGTTGGCTGCTGCTATTGTTTCGTCTTTTAGTGTAAAAGAGATCATCCCTCCAAAGCTGCGCATTTGCTTTTTGGCAATGGCGTGACCAGGGTGGTCTTCAAAGCCCGGCCAGTATACTTTGCCCACTTTTGGGTGGTTCTTCAGGAAGTGTGCGATCTTCTCACCGTTTTCGCTGTGGCGTTCCATGCGTACGTGCAGCGTTTTGATACCACGCAGCACCAGGAAGCAATCCTGGGGGCCGGGAACCGCACCGCAGCTCTTTTGAATAAAGTAGAGCTTGTCTTTCAGGTCTTTGTCGTTCATGACCAGACAGCCGTGGATCACGTCGCTATGGCCTCCGAGGTATTTGGTGGCAGAGTGCATCACAATATCTGCTCCCATGTCAAGCGGGTTTTGCAGGTACGGCGAAGCAAAGGTGTTGTCCACGCACACGATGATGTTTTTACCTTTGGCCAGGTTGGCCACTGCCTGAATGTCCACGATGTTCATCAGTGGATTGGTTGGTGTCTCTAACCAAATCAGCTTTGTGTTGGCATTGATGTATTTGCTGATATTTGCTGCATCCTGCATGTCAACAAAGTGAAACTTAATGCCAAATTTTTCAAAGACCTTGGTAAACAGCCTGTAGGTGCCTCCATACATATCACTGGCAGCTATCACCTCATCGCCGGGGGCCAGCAGCTTGATAACTGCATCGGTGGCAGCAACTCCACTGCTGAAACAAAGGCCATATTTGCCATTTTCCAGAGCTGCAAGGGCTGTCTCCAACGCCTCACGGGTTGGGTTCTGAGACCGGGCGTACTCATACCCCTTGTTTTTTCCCGGTGCTTCCTGCACGTAAGTGGAGGTTTGATAGATGGGAGTCATTATGGCTCCTGTGGAGGGGTCTGGCTCTGCGCCGGCGTGAATAGCTTTGGTTCCGAATTCCATATAAAGTGAATTATTTGGGTATTATGTGGTTACTTGTGCCGCAAAGTTAGGTTTAGTCAGCTTCTTTCAAATGCTTGTACGAGAAATCATTCGCCGCAGTCCCGCATCCCTGGTGCTTATTCTTTGGATGGCGGCCATGCCACTTATTTTTAGCACCATCACGGGTTATCAAAGCTGGCAGCACGCTGAATGGCTCACTGGCCTAACGCAGCTACAGTGGGCTTGGTTCTTTTTGCTGACTGTTTTTACCATGGCCTTTGCTTTTACTCCCACCACGTTTGTGGCAGCGCTTAGCGGCTACTTTCTGGGCTTCGAAAGTTTGTGGTTGCTAGTGCCTGCTTATATGCTGGCGTCTTTACTTGGCTATGCGGTGTCGCAGTTAATTGGGGCTAAAGCTGTTCAGGCTGTTTTTGATGCTTATCCACGCTCAACGGCTGTGCTGGATGGCTTGAAGAAGAACGACCTTCTGCTGGTGATCATGTGCCGCATTTCACCGGTGCTTCCATTTGCTATCATGAACGTAGTACTTGGTTACACGGGCATACGGATAAAACCTTTTTTGTTGGGCGGGTTAATTGGTATGCTTCCCCGAACGGTGATGGCTGTGGCTATTGGGATGCAAATGGAGGCTTTGGCCACAGGGAGCCTGTTCTCGTTGCTATGGATTGGATTACTTGTGGTAAGCTTTGTTGGCTTGGGGTGGGTTTTTAAGCGTTCAATAAATCGCTCCCAAAGCAAGAACGGCGTCTAGCTGGCCAGTATGAAAAATCAACGGCGGACCAAAGGCCCGCCGCTCATCAAACTGTAAACTGTAAACTGAAAAATAAGACAATCAAGTAACCAACCTATGGTTCTTCATTGCACCGACCTAACCTAAATTTTCCAACGATCTTTGAATGAGCATGCAAAAAGCTCACCTGATATTGTCATACAAACATGCCATTGCTGCCGTCTTTTATGTTGCCTTTATCTTCTGTGATATACAGCATATTTCCTTTGATGAACTTTAAGCGCCTGAACTGATTGGCATTGTCCTTCGATAGTCTTTAAACAGCTTCATCATTTTTGGCGGATGATTTCCAGTCAATGAATATGAAGTACTTTTCACAGGATTGCCTTGCCAATTCTCCATGAGAATGAAAGGTGCAACGAGGAATATTTCGGCTAAGCATTGCCCCATCGGCAAGCTTATCCGCTCTTATTCACGAGGCTTTATTGGTTAGCAATGATGCCTTAGCTGGCAATAGAGAAGGTAAAGCCTTTTGTCGGGAGCGACCTCGGCGGATTTTGTAGGGTGTTCTGACGGCGCAGAAAAGGGAATATCAAAATTGAATGGATACGAGGAATTGGCAATATTGGGCCAGCCGATGTCGGGTATTTTAAATTTGTGGTACGAGAGGCTTGATTTTTCCTCCAGCTGGTTGCTCAATTCAGACTCTACCTCGAACAAGTCTTCTTTTCCAGACAAGCTTTCCATCCACAAAAATTCCGTGGTTGATGCCAGCAGGAACAAAGAAACTATTATAAGGAGATGTTTCTTTAACAATTGATTGGTAGTTATTGCCCAGCTCAATTCAGCACCATATTCATAGCACAGAAAGAACTATGTAAAACTAGTAGTTAGGCGCTAAAAAGTACAAGGGAATACGAGAATATATTACAAGTAGTAAATATCAATGGCAAGCTAGCCGACAGTGTCTGTTAGCGGTAATTTTCATTTAGTCCCCAGAAGAGAACACGCCCCCCGGAGCAAACTAAGAGCTACTTCACCTTTTCAAACGGCACATTGGTGATCCTGTAGCTGCGCCAGTCGTTGAAGTCAAAGTGCCACCACTCGTACTCATACACTGTAAAGCCTTCTGCTTCCATAGCGGAGCGGAGGAGGTCTCTCATTTGGCGCTGCTTTTCAGTGCCACCGGTATAGTCGGGGTAAGAGCGCTCGGTCATTTCATCATACACCCCCGTCATTTGTATCTCTTCGCCCGTTGCCAGGTCATACAGGGTTAGGTCAACTGCGCAGCCCCGGTTGTGCCTGGAGCCCTGATTGGGGTCGGCAACGAAGATGCGGTCTTCCACTGGGGTGATGTCCCAAAAAATCTTCGTCACACTCCAGGGACGGTAACCATCGAATACCATCAGTCCTAAGCCTTTTTCCTTCAATGAGGCATTAATCTTGGCAAGTGCCTCTGCTGCCGGTCGCTGCAGAAAAGCCCTGGCCTGTGTATACACCGGCCGGCCAACAAGGTTGTTGTCGGTGGCATAGCGAATGTCGAGTTTGATGCTGGGATCCAGCGAAACAAGCTCCACCAGGTCAGTCTTTTTGAAGTCACCTTTTTCCTTCGGAGGATTTTTGGGCGAAGGGTGGGAGAGGTCAGCTTCCTGAGCGAACGCAGTTTGAATCAGTAAGCCACAAAGAAGGAGGAGCAAAAGTCTTTTCATGTGTATATAATTTGTTTTTCAGCGGCCACCGGTTCGCCGGTGCGATGGAATAGCTTTTACCACTGGAGAATGAATATTTAGCTTTTCGATCCACTTATTCATCGTTCCACGCCGGTTCCGTTGGGTATGGCTCTCCTTATGGCTATTTCATGTGTATATAATTTTGTTTCGATCAAGTAGTA
>NZ_CAXBCJ010000024.1:0-100851 GCF_963974565.1 uncultured Imperialibacter sp.
AGTCGGATATTCGGACAACAGACACGGTACCTTAACGGTCATTTTCGTAGCCACGAAGGCACAAAGACGCAAAGGTTGTGACGATACATAGATGGGAAATCCTTTGGCGCACTTTAGGAGACGGGAGACAGGCCGACATTCGGACGTTCGGATGGTCGGAATCCTTTGGCTCCCTTTAGGGGCGCCTGGCTTGTGGTGCTGGGTGGGGGAAAACAAAGGATTGAAAGCGTTTAGGAGGTGATTGGAGAGAAGGAAAATCAGTAGTAACCCTCCTTTCAGGGTTCTCTGCGAGAGACCCCAAAAGAAAAAGGACACTAGTCGGAAGACAGGAGACCGAAGGTGGGAGACAGTCCGACATTCAGATATTCAGACGTGCGGATGGTCGGACAGTCGGATGATCAGACTGGACACGACAGTTAGCGCTTACTAATATGTAAGCCCTGAGCCGGGCACCCCTGAAGGGGCGACATAAAATTAGGATGGTGGTGAAGCCCCATCCGTAAGGAAGAAGTTGAAAAACAAAACTCCTTTCAGGGTCCTCTGCGAGAGACCCCAAAAGGAGGGGAAGTGTCTGTCTCTCTGACGACTTTATTCCTGGTAATATCCACTGCCAGTGGCCTTTTTTCCACCATAGTAAGTTCCGTAGCCATAGCCGTAGCCATAACCATAGTGGCCATTGGGTTTTTTGAAGTCGACACCATTCAACACGATGCCGATATTCTTCATCAATCCCTTGACATGGATGTCGTTGATATAATCGATGGCATGGCGGGGGGTAACGCCCTGGCGAATAATGAAAAGAGCGATGTCGGAATGTCGGCTGATCTCGATGGGATCAGATACAAGTCCTACGGGTGGTGTATCTACCACCACGTAGTCATATTCTTCTTTGAACCATTTCATTGCATCGTCGAACTCATGCCCCATCAGCAACTCGTTGGGGTTGGGGGGAACGGGGCCGGCTGTGATCATTTCGAGGCCCTTTACCTGGGTCGGTTGTATGACGTCCTTGTAGGTTTTGTCTCCAATAAGCAGCTGACTCATGCCTACGTCGTTGGAGATGCCAAAGGTGTCGAAGATCTTTGGCTTGCGAAGGTCGAGTCCCAGCAAGAGCACCTTGTGGCCCATCTTGGCCAGCATGATAGCTGTATTCATGGTCAGGAAGGACTTTCCCTCGCCCGAAAGGAAGGAAGTTACCATGATCACTTTGTAGTCTTTCTTCTCCAGGAACTTCAGTGCCGCCCTCATCTTTCTAAAGCTTTCCGCTACCTGCGAGCGAGGATATTTCTCCATCACCAGCTCGGTATCATAGCGGCTCAGCGCAATGGAAGCCAGTACTGGCAGTTTGGTACCCTTAGAAATTTCGTGGATCGACTGGATGGTAACTGAGAAGAAATCCTTGATGAGGAGAAAAATAATCGGGATGATCATTCCCATGCTAAAGCCAATTGCATAGTTGCGCATGGGCGTTGGGAAGGTTTGTCCTTTCAGCATTGGTGGGTCGACCACCTTCACATTTGGCACATTGGAAGCTTTGGCGATGCCCGCTTCTGCTTTTTTCTCCTGCAGGTAGATGAACAGGTTTTCACTGAGGGTAAACCTGCGCTGAATATTCACCAGCGTACGCTCTGTCAGCGGAAGTTGGTTCACCAATCTTTCGGCTTCTTTGATCCGCAAACCGAGGTCAGTAATCAAGATTTCGCTGCTCCCTTTCAGGTTCTCCACATTCTCGATGATACTTGAGATGATCTTCTGGATCTGCAAACGCAAGGACATCACCTGTGGGTTGACTTCTGTGGCATTCATTTCCAGTTGAGCGAGTTGAGAGGTAAGGTTCGCCAGGTTTCCGGTCAACGATTCGAGCATGGGCGACTGAATGCCTGCAGTAGAAGGGCTAATAATTCCCTCGGGTGCTCTGTTCTTTTTCAGGTAGTCGACAATGTAGTTGTAATATTCGATACGGAATTTCTCTTCAGCCTTTTTACCTTCCAATTCCTCCAGCTTTTGCAGCGCTGCCAGGCCTTCCTGGCTGATGTCTACCACTTTGTTGTCGGCCCTGAAGGTCTGCAAGCGGCGCTCTATCAGCATCAGCGAATCCTGGATGCTGGCCAGCTGCTGGTCTATGAATTGCACGGTACGGGTGGCTGTTTCGTTCTTTTCTTCCAGCTCCCGCTGGATATAGATGTCGATCAGGTTATTGATAAACTGAATGCCTTTGGTTGGTAATTCTGTTTGCAAGCCGATAGACAGGATACTCGCCTCTTTGTTCACGTCCGATATCTTCACCCTGTTTTTGTAGCTCTTTGCCAGATCCCACGCATTGAACAGTTTGAATTCATACAAGCCTGCTTTGGCCTGATCTGTGGCTTGCTCGTCAACCTGAAACGTCACGCCTCTGGATTCGATAATGGCTGGAAATGTATATGTTTCCTCTGCAAGTCCAAGGCTTTCTGAGGAGAGTACGAAAGACTGGCCTTCCTTCAATTCGAGGGTAAAAGTCATTGTACGCTCGGGTCTCTTCTCACCAACAAATGTGACGTGGAACGGCATGTTCTCCATCTCAATCTCCCGCTCCTTGATCCTGCCAATGCCATAGTATTCGATGTCAAAATTCAAAGATTCGATCGTACGCTTCAGCAATGTGTAGGAGCTCAATATTTCTATCTCATTGGCCTTGGTGGAGCTTCCCTGAAAGAATTGCAACTCCTGCAACAATTCGGGGTTGATTGATTTTTTGTCTTCTTTGATAAGAATCGTCCCACCCACATCAAACCTTGGGGTAGCGTAGCGATGGTAGAGGTATACCAATCCCACACACATCACAATGGAAAGAAGGATATATTGCCAAATCCCAAGTATTTTGAACACCCACTCTTTCACATCCAGGTTTTCCTCTTCCATGTACTGCGGTGCGGAGGCATTGTTGTTCATTCCCTGTGCGTCCATGAATGATTATTTGGTGAAAAAGTTAAGGATCAAAAAAACGGCGGTAATAGTGGCAGCCACAGCACTGATGGTTTGGAAAGTAGTAATGCCTGTGCCCAGCTCCCGAACTTTCAGGGGCGCCACGTACAATTGGTCGCCTGGCTGGATATAATAAAACTCAGAGTTAATCAGGTCACGATTCGTCAAGTCTATTTTGTGAATGCGCTGCCCGTCAGGATATTGGCGGATGAGCAAGGCTTCTTTTCTGTTGGCTTGTATCTGCAGATCACCAGCTGAGGCAATGGCTTCATAAATTGTCAGTCTGTTTTGCAGTACACCATATCGGCCCGGTGCTCTGAACTCACCCAGCGCAGTGAACCGGATGCCACCCAGTTTCACTGAGATATAAGGATCCTTGATGTATACCTGAGCCGATTCTTCCACCACTTTTCTTACCTCCGCCAGTGTTTTACCAGCGACGGCAATCCTTCCGATCACGGGCACCTCAATCATGCCGTTGGCGTCTACATTAAAACCGGTAAGGTAGAAAATATCGGATGCATTGTTGATCAATTGGCCAGCAGCTTGCGTGGCCAATCCACCAACATTGAACATATTGTCGGTAGTACCATCCAGGCTTTTGATTTTGATGTCCAGGTTATCCCCGGGCTGCACCACATAGGTTTTATAAGGGAAGTTCAGCAGACTGTCGTTGGGTACTGTAGGCAATTCTTCATTGGCTTCCTGCAAGTACACTACCTTCTTATTGGAGATACATGCGCTAAGGGCTGCGCCGAGTAAAAAAAATAAGATTATATTGAAAAACTGCCCAGTCGAGGACTTCCTGACACCAAATGTTAGCATTATACCGGAATGAATTACATGTTTTTACCGTCTGCAACCAAAAATGAGCTGTCGTTGATCCTTTTGCACCAGTGGCATATAACAAAGGAAGGCCCGTTTCACTCCCAGGTTCGAAGCTGCAAACTTACAATTAAAATCAAAATTTACCCACTTGACGGCATCATTAGGGGAGTCTACACAAATACTCACAAAGGTATAGTTGGCAATATGCATCAAATTTCGGCTTAGACGCAACAATGAAAGGCAAAAAAGTGCAAGTTGGTTTGAGAAAAATGCAAAAAGAGGGCCTGTCTGTCCGACTTTCGGCGGCCACGAAGGCCCAAAGGTTATGACACCACATCTGTCTAGCATGTAACTATTGTTCGGGGACACCAATTCGAAACTCCGTTTAGGCATGGTAAACCCGGCGTCTGACGGCACTTGTTGGAGTGGCTAGGCCTAGAAGCCCTGAAAGGGCGAAATACAAAGAGGATGGCGGTGAAGCCCCATCCGAAAGGAAAAGTGAAAAACTGCCTACAGTCTTAAGGTGATTAGTTGTTATGAGTAAGCGATCAACGGTCAGCCCTCCTTTCAGGGTCCTCTGCGAGAGACCCCAAAAGGAGTTTTGTTCCATCTGGGAAAGGTGCGTTAAGCCCCGGCACCTGAACCATCATTTCGGCGGCCACGAAGGCACGACGGCGCAAAGGTTGTGACGGTACTTAGATGGGAGATCCTTTGGCTTCCTTTAGGGGCGGAAGACAGTCCGACATTCAGATATTTGGACGTTCGGATGCTCGGACATTCGGATATTCAGACTGGACACGACAGCTAGCGCTTACTAATATGTAAGCCCTGAGCTGGGCACCCCTGAGCCGGGCACCCCTGAGCCGGGCACCCCTGAAGGGGCGATATAAAATTAGGATGGCGGTGAAGTGAAGCCCCATCCGTATGGAAGAAGAAGAAAAACAAAACCCCTTTCAGGGTCCTCTGCGAGAGACCCCAAAAGGGGTTTTGTTCTATCTGGGAAAGGTGCGTTAAGCCCCGACACCTGAACCATCATTTCGGCGGCCACGAAGGCACGAAGGCGCAAAGGTTGTGACGGTACTTAGATGGGAGATTCTTTGGCTCCCTTTAGGGGCGAAAGACAGTCCGACATTCAGATATTTGGACGTTCGGATGCTCGGACATTCGGATATTCAGACTGGACACGACAGCTAGCGCTTACTAATATGTAAGCCCTGAGCTGGGCACCCCTGAGCCGGGCACCCCTGAGCCGGGCACCCCTGAAGGGGCGATATAAAATTAGGATGGCGGTGAAGTGAAGCCCCATCCGTATGGAAGAAGAAGAAAAACAAAACTCCTTTCAGGGTCCTCTGCGAGAGACCCCAAAAGGGGTTTTGTTCTATCCGGAAAAGGTGCGTCAAGATGCGGGACCTTAACAATAAATGGACGGAAGACAAGAAAGGAAACAGCACCTGCTTTCAGGGTCCTCTCCGAGAGACCCCAAAAGGAGTTTGAGGCTAAACCAGTGGCTGACGGCATCCGCCAGCGGTCGGACACGGTTTGCAGGGGTGGGTAAGGCCGTGCTAACACCTACACCTCCTTCACGCCGGCCAGTAGGTACAGCACTGCCATGCGGATGGCTACGCCATTTTCCACCTGCCCGAGTATAATAGAGTGGTCGGAGTCGGCTACGTCGCTGTTGAGTTCCACCCCCCTGTTGATGGGCCCGGGGTGCATGATCACAATCTCTTTGTTCAGAGTGTCGAGCAGCTGCTTGTTGATACCAAAATATATCGAGTACTCCCGCAACGAGGGAAAGTACTTGATTTGCTGCCTCTCCAACTGAATGCGGAGCACGTTGGCGACATCGCACCATTCCAGGGCCTTTTTGACATCATACTCTACCTTCACGCCCAGCTCGCCGATGAATTTGGGTATCAGCGTAATGGGGCCACACACCATCACCTCAGCACCAAGCTTTTTAAGGCAGAAGATATTTGAAAGCGCTACTCTTGAGTGCAGTATGTCGCCCATGATGGCCACCTTTTTCCCAGCCACATCACCCAGCTTTTCTCTGATGGAGAAGGCATCGAGCAGTGCCTGGGTAGGATGCTCGTGGGTGCCATCGCCGGCATTGATGATGTTGGCCTTTACGTGCTTTGATAAGAAGTGAGGAGCACCGGGGCTGCTGTGCCGCATCACTACCATGTCCACTTTCATGGCCAGGATATTGTTGACGGTATCGAGCAGGGTTTCCCCTTTTTTGACGGAGCTGGATGAGGAAGAAAAATTAACAACGTCGGCGGAAAGTCTTTTTTCTGCCAACTCAAAAGAAAGCCTTGTACGGGTGGAGTTTTCAAAGAAAACGTTGGCCACGGTGATGTCACGCAAAGAAGGGACTTTCTTGATGGGCCGGTTAAGTACATCTTTGAAGTTGTCGGCCGTTTGGAAAATGAGCTGAATATCCTCTTCCGTGATATCTTTGATGCCCAACAAATGGCGGGTACTCAGCTTGCTCATGCCTCGTCCTCCTTTTCCATGATCCAGATATTGTCTTCAGGCATGCCCTGTTCTTTTAGTTCTACTAATATTCGCTGGCTTCTTACAGTATTCACCCTTCGGCCTACATAAGTAGCCTCCACCGGAATATCCCGGCTGTACATGCGATCGATCAAAGTCAGCAGCTCCACTTTCTCTGGCCTTCCAAAGCTTACCATAGCATCCAGTGCTGCCCGCACCGACCTGCCAGTGAACAGCACATCGTCGATCAGGATGACATTTTTGCCTTCAATGACAAAGTTGACTTTGGTTTCGTGAGGAGCGATAGGCGCATCCCGGCGACGGAAGTCGTCCCGGTGGAAAGTAGTATCCAGATAACCAAGAAGGATTTTTTTGTTCAGAAGGCTCTCAAGACTGGTGCGGATTCTTTCGGCCAAAAAGATGCCCCTGGGCTGCAAACCCATTAAAACGGAGTTGGCAAAGTCGCCGTGATTTTCAATAAGTTGCTGACAAAGCCTGTTGATGGTGAACTGTAAAAGACGTCCGTCGAAGAGCAACCGTTTTTGCATGGGGCGAAGTTATGAAAAAATGATTTGATTACGGATTACGGATTGCGGATTTATGATTGAGCCTCAACCGAAAAGGAAAAGGTACGTGAAGACACGGCACCTTAACAATCAGACGTTCAGACATTCGGATGTTCAGATGTTCAGACATTCGGACAGGAGACGGAAGACCGGAGTTAGGAGTGCGACAACAACCGGTGACCAGAAGGTTGGAGACGGGTGGCGGGTTTGAGCATTCTACCGGAGAGCCCTGAAAGGGCGATAGATCTATGCGTTGGGTGAAGCCCTGCGCACTTATCCCGCAGTGGACGACACAGCACCTCCTTTCAGGGTCCTCTCCGAGAGACCCCAAAAGGAGGGAAAGGGGTCCTCTGCGAGAGACTCCAAAAGGAGTTTGAGGGTAAACCAGTGGCTGACGGCTCTTGCCAGGGGGCGATTGCCGTACTAAAACCTGAAATGGACGGAAGGTGCGTGAAGACACGGCACCTTAACAATCATTTGTAAACCACCTTATTAATAAAAAACACATTCCGGTTGAGGTTCACCCGGTTGTCCTTCAGGTTTTTGATGTCCTGAATGCCGTAGGTATAGAAGGTTTTTCCGTACCACACCGACAAGCCTCCCACCTCGTTGTCGCTCACTCTGACTTCATCATCTTCAAATGTGAGCTCAATGTCATTGAACGTTTTGCCTTCGATGATCTCATCCGATTTTATGATTTTGGATCGGATCACATTCTCGAACATGTAGAGCAAAGCCACCTCATCGCCGGATGTGCTTACATGCACAAACTGCTGCAGGTCGTAGCTGGTTACGTCGTTGATTTCAAAGGAATTGTCCCAAAGCAGCGTGCCCGACTTATCGAAAGTCATGACCACGGCGTGCGTGTACTTGTATCCCAGGAAGTTGGGGTTGAAATAGGTATTGCTCCGGCCATAGGTGTAGCCGCCAAACCGGTCGTAGCCGCTGTAGTTAGAATACCTGGGGTAATAGGCCTCGCCATACAAAGTGTATTTGTCGCCGTCCTGAATAATGTCGTGCACCAGTAACCGATAGTTGAACTTTACCCGCTTGCCCTGCACCTTCCGCCGGCTGATCTTCTCTTTAATTCTCTGCTCACGCTTAGCTCGCATGTATGAAAAGAAGTTTTCCAGGTCGGCATAGTTGTAATAGTCTATCTTTTGCTGCCCGTCGTTGCCCACGGTGGCGATATAAAGCCCCCTGGAATAGGTGGAGCGCTTGTGCCCGTAGGTGCCTGCAATAAACTGCCGATCCATTTCGAGGTGGGCAGGTGCTCCATTGATCAGGCTCTTCGATTCATCGGGCTGCAGCAAAATATTCCTGATCATGTCCCCACTTTCCGAAAATGACCTTACCGAAATGGTGGTGCGCTTGTCAGTGGTTTTTTCACTCATCGTCACGGTGAAAGTCCTGAGGCGGTCGTCGGTTTCCAGTCGTAGTATCTCAGCATAGTCGGCATAAAACCCAGGAACCACCTGCGGTCGCTGGTCAAAAAGGTTGTATCGGATGATCACTGGCCGGTAGTTGGTGTAGCCACCCATCAAAATGGTGCTTCCCACTACTTCAAATTGTGTCAGGTTAACAGGGAACACCGTATTGATGTTGAACTTGGTAGTGTCACCTTTTTCCAGGTCCATCCTCATCACTAGCAGCTCCTCCTGCTTGTATTGCTTTTCCCGAATGAGGTAATACATAAAGCCCGGTGAATAATCGTAGCCAATGATGCGGGACGCAAAGGGAAGATACAGCTCTCTTCTCCATGTCATATCAAGGGCAGTGTCGAGTTTGATGAACTCCCACAGGTAGCCATCCTTGTTTTTGTGCTCGGTTTGGTGATAAATAGACAATCCCTCCTCCTCGCAGCTATAAACGACGTAGTCCTCGTAATTTGAGTTTTTTATCTCAAATTCCACTCTTTTGGGTTGCTCAATAAGCTCACTGGCCTTCTGGTCTTTTTTCCGCTCCTGACCAAGCACGCCAGTGCCCGTAAGACAGCAAAAAGCAAGCAATACCGTTAATTGTTTGAGTCGCATATTGACAATGGTCACGTCATCAAAACACTTCATAAAAGCTTGTCCCCAAAAAAGATTTATACCCGCCCAACGCTATTCTTCGGATTTTTGAATAATTATATCAAACTCTTCCTTCTTGACAGGCTGCACCGACAGTCTCGAAAGCTTGATAAGTGCCATTTCGGACAATCGCTCATCTTGCTTGATCTCTCCAAGGCTCACTGGCCTTTTGAGTTTTTGCACCGGCACAAAATCCACGACCACCCAGGTGTCTTTTTCTTCTGGCTTGGCTGTCGGATCCGGATAATACTCTTTCGCTACCCTGGCCAGCCCCACACACGACTTTTCTTTGACACTATGATAAAAAAGAGCCAAGTCCCCTACCTTCATGTCTTTCATGAAGTTGCGGGCAGCGTAGTTTCTCACACCATCCCACATGTCGCCACCCATGCTCACGAATTTGTCCCAGGAAAAAGTTTCTGGTTCAGATTTTATCAGCCAATAGTTCATTTCTTTGTTCTTTTTTGGTTTCACTAGTCAAATGTAACAGACAAAAGTCGCTTCGGTAAATAAAGGCGTTTGGTATTGCGTAACAAATTCCCTGCGCACGATGTTTTCCTGCGCACGTAGTTTCTTGTTTTTGTTTAAAGTAATCTAAGGAATTTTGCCTTAGGAAAATTACTTTTACAATGCCAGTTAACCAAAAACACCTCTCATTTTGGACAACAAAGAAATAATCTCACAATTCCGGCTCATGGCTTCGCTTATGGAGCTTCATGAAGAAAACCAGTTTAAAATTCGTGGCTACACCGGTGCGGTTTTCAACCTTGAAAAGGTGGACAAACCCATCGCTACCATGACGGCAGAGGAAATCGGGGCCCTGGAAGGAATCGGGAAATCGATGGCCGCCAACATCCATCAGTTGCTCGAAAAGGGCACCTTTGATGCGCTGGAGGAGCTCAGGGCATCAACGCCTGCCGGGGTGGTAGAAATGCTTTCCATCAAAGGCATTGGCCCGAAGAAGATCAGGTTGATCTGGAAAGAGCTGGAAATTGAAAGTTTGGATGCTTTGCAGAAAGCCTGTGAAGAAGGAAGGGTAGCTGGTGTGAAAGGCTTTGGAGAGAAGACCCAGCAAACTATTCTTGATGGCTTAAAATACAGAAAGGCCAACGTGGGTAAGCTTCATTTTTCGGAAGCAGAGATGGCAGCCAATCAGCTGATTGAAGCCCTAAAAAAAGAGTTGGGAGAAAAAGTGCCCATGAGTTTTGTCGGCCCGCTGAGGCGTTTGCTGGAGGTGATCGACACGCTGGAATTGCTTGTTGGGTCGCTGAATAGTGACGTCATCATAAAGGCAATTGAAAAAAGTGGTTTGGGAGAAGTCAGCCATCAGCAATCGGGGCCCTATTCCATCAGGGGGCATGTGAACGAACCTTATATCACTTTCCATATCAGGCTATGCGAGGAAAAGCAATTCACAGAGAAGCTTTTGTTGTACACAGCCGCACCGCTGCACCTTAACCAAACGCTGGCAGAAGGTGCTGTACTGCGTGATAAGCTAACAGAAAGGGCTTTTGCTACTGAAGAGGAAGCGTATAAGCACGCTGGCCTGGCCTATATAGCGCCGGAGCTAAGAGAAGGGTCGTTCGAAATAGCCCTGGCACAGGAAAATAAGCTCCCCAAGCTGGTAGAAATGAGTGACCTCAAAGGAATTCTTCATAATCACTCTACCTACAGCGACGGAAAAAACACTTTGAAGGAAATGGCAGTCTACTGCAAGGAGCTGGGCTATGAGTACCTGGGCATTAGCGACCACAGCCGTTCCGCCTTTTATGCCAGCGGCCTCGAAGCCAACAGAGTAAAAGACCAGCAGGTGGAGATTGATGCGCTCAACAAAGAGCTGGCGCCGTTCCGTATCTTCAAAGGCATAGAATCTGACATTCTACCCGACGGCTCCCTCGACTATGAAACCGAAGTGCTGGCATCGTTCGACTTTATCGTTGCCTCGGTGCACTCGGTGCTCAACATGGATTTGCAGAGAGCCACCACCCGATTGCTAAAAGCCATCAAAAACCCGTTTACCACTATGCTTGGTCACCCCACTGGCCGGCTGTTGCTGGAACGAAAGGGCTACCCCATCGACCACAAAACAGTGATTGATGCCTGCGCTGAAGAGGGTGTGATCATCGAAATCAACGCCCACCCCTGGCGGCTCGACCTCGACTGGCGCTGGGTGCACTATGCCATCGAGAAAGGCGTGATGCTTAGCATTAACCCCGATGCCCATGAAACCGAAGGCTATCACGACATGCGCTACGGGCTTTTGGTGGGTAGAAAAGGTGGCCTCACCAAAGAGATGACTTTCAATGCGCTGTCGACAGCGGAGGTGGCTGCCCATTTTGAGAAACGAAAGAAGCGGGCGGCTGAGATGGTGAAATACCAACAGGCCGAACGTTAGCATTGAGCCCATCAGGGTCCCTGGCGGAGACCCCAATGGGAAAACGGAGACCCCAATGGGTTAAGCCTAAAGTTTAACATCCCGTACAAATAAAAGAAATAGTGAATGAGCCTTCTGATGTTGAAATTATCGCAAGCCATCTTCGGATCAAGCGGAAAATCTGGGAGATCAACCTTTAACCGCAATGCCCCGAGTGGTCATAAAAAAGCAAAAGGTCCAAGCGGGACGCATTGAACCAGTTTTGCTTTTTTATTTAACCATACACGAAATATCCAACCCTCAGAAATACAGATTGATCCCCATCTTCGCCAAATCAGCTAAATGAAAGTACTCATCCTACGGTTTTCGTCTATCGGAGACATTGTACTCACCAGTCCGGTGCCAAGAGTGTTAAAAACCCAACTCGACGATGTGGAAGTGCACTATGCCACCATGGCCCGGTTCAAATTTCTTCTGGAAGAGAACCCATATATTGATAAAATCCACGTTCTGGAGAAGGGAGACAAGCAGCTGATTGAAACACTTAAGACAGAAAACTTCGACTACGTCATTGACCTCCACCACAACCTAAGGACGCTGAGGATCAAGTGGGCGCTGAAGGCAAAGGCCTATGCTGTGGACAAGCTCAACTGGCAAAAGTACCTGATGGTCAATTTCAAAGTAAATAAATTGCCCAACCGCCATATTGTTGACCGCTACCTCGACACCTTACAGCCATTGGGTGGCAAACCTGACCAGCTGGGCCTCGACTATTTTATTCCGGACAAAGACGAGGTAGATATCACCTGGCTGCCAGAAAGCCACCGCAACGGATTTATTACCTACGCTATTGGTGGCCAGCACGGCACCAAAAAGCTACCGGTAAAGCGCATGATTGAGCTTTGCGACCGAATTAACAAACCTGTCATCCTGTTGGGAGGAAAGGAAGATGCTGAGGCTGGCGAGGAAATAGCACGGTTCTTCGAACGAACAAAAAACTCAAGTGGCTATGAGGAGAGTTTGAAAGAGCTGGGTAAAAAAACAGAAATATTCAATGGCTGTGGTAAATTCAACTTCAACCAGTCGGCGTCGCTTGTGAAGCAGTCGAGCGTTGTTTTTTCGCACGACACTGGTCTTATGCACGTAGCGGCTGCCTTCGGGAAAACAGTCTACAGCATTTGGGGCAACACCATCCCTTCGTTCGGCATGCACCCCTACAGAACAAAATTTATCGTGTTTGAAAATAATAAAATCAAATGCAGGCCCTGCTCCAAGATAGGTTTCGATAAGTGCCCAAAGGGCCATTTTAAGTGTATGAACGACCTCGTTTTTGATTTCTATATTCCTTAGTTTGACTCCAGTTTATGAAGACAATCTATCTTGTACGGCACGCAAAATCGAGCTGGGACTTCCCTGAGCTGGACGACTTCCAAAGGCCACTAAGCAGCCGGGGCAAATCAGATGCTCCGAGGATGGGCAAGTTCCTTAATGATCAACAAATTCACCCTGACCTTGTAGTCAGCAGCCCAGCGGAACGAGCCATCAAGACTGCTAAAAAGGTGGCTGCGGAGCTTGGAATTGACAAAAGAGAAATCGTCACTGACAAATCTGTTTATCATGCCTGGCCAGACAGGTTGCTGAAGGTGGTGGTTGAACTGGACGACCAACACACGTCGGTGATGCTTTTTGGCCACAACCCTGGCCTTACGGAGTTTGCCAACCAACTGGCTGGAGCGTCCATCGAGAATATTCCGACCACCGGAGCCGTTGGCATTTCATTCGAAGTAAACTACTGGCGGGACATTGGCTACGAGGCGGGCAAGCTGCTTTTCTTTCACTACCCGAAGGGCTTACCGGAGGGGTATTGATTATCCTACCCCCCGCAGCCAAAAATCTATTTCGCCTATTCCTTTATAATCTTCAGGATATGGAGGTTTTTTCCTGAAACATCTTTTATCATAACGAGGTAGACTCCAGGTTTATAGTCTCTTACTTCGAGTATTACCAGGTGATTGCTTGTTGAAACTGAGTGTAACAGCCTCCCAAGAAGGTCATAAGTGCTCAACGTGAACGTCCCGGCGTTCGCCACCTCTGGCAACTCAATCTTCAACTCACCTGACACAGGATTTGGGTAAAAACTAACATCGAAAGCCTCTGCTGAGGCTTTTAGTACTTCAGCTATAGTGATGCTTACTCCAGCGCTACCCACGGATGCAGTGACTTCGAGGGTGTGGGTTTCGTCAATTTCAAGTGTATTCTGGTTGGCATCAGCGGCCGCTCCTACTACATCGATGAATAGAAAATAACGCCCCGCCTCTATATTGCGGATTTCAAAATCACCAGAGTCATCAGAAACTGCCTCTGCGTAGACCGTTCCTCCTTCCCCGAATAAATAGACGGATACATCCGGCATCGGTGTTCCATCCAACAGCCTGCCCCTGATAATTTTCGCTCCGTCACCCTCTTCACTCGAGACCACTCTGCCTCTAACATGGCCCTTTCCATGATGACCATCATCGTGGTCCTTGGCAATCAGTTCCCAGTCAATGCCCGACAAACTCTCGCCACTCAATTCTATGGACAATGCATGTTCCCAATGCAACCCATGGAAATAATAAGTAGGATAATAGTCTTTTGAGAGCTCGCCCAAGGATACCATACGAAGGTAGTATTCCCCTGTCGCCAGATGCTCGAAGAGATAGCTTCCATCAGAAGTATCAATCTGTTTTGCCAAGCCGCCTGTTTTATAGAAAAGTTGCACTTTACCAGCAACAGCCTCCCCATCAGGGGTGGTCACTTTACCTGAAATGGTCAGCATGGCTGTCACCTCCATTTCTCTCGTGACGGGAATGGCCGGTTTGTACTCCTCATTCCCAGGTTGGCTTGCAGTAATAATTATTTCTCCTGCCCCGGTAACAGTCAGAAGCCCCTCATTTATCTCTCCTGGTCCTTCAATAGAATATTCTATGGCCAATCCACTACTAGCTGAGGCACTAAGCTCGATCGGCTCATGTCCTACCATCACTGATGAAATAAGCTCGAAAGTGATTTCCTGATCGATCCGAACATCAGCAAGGACTGAAAAAGCATGTGTGACATCAAGTGCAGCCAGGTAGTTGCTATTTCCAGACTGAGAGGCTGTTACTAGCACCTCGCCTGCATCTAACAATGTCAACTTATTGTTGTCATCCAATTCGGCTGACCCGGATACAGTATAGTTTACAGGCAGTCCAGACGTGGCGGTAGCGTTCAAACTCAGCTCCGAAATGCTCAAGCTCACATCGGGAAGGTCGTCGAACTGGATGGTTTGACTTGCCTTTTGAATAAGAAAGACACCGCCGGTGAAGTCAATAGCATAATTGCTTCCCAAGGTAAGGGAACCCTGCTCAATAGCATATTCACCAGCATTCTCGCCCTCAGTCCTTGTCAAAGCACCGGTAAATTCGTCTGATTCAAGGACTTCCCCGGCTGATACCCTATAAGTTAGGTCTGGGTCGGTTTCTCCATAGGTTTTGCTAGCCGAATTGGCTGTAATAGTCATCGGCCTGGGCTCGATTTTGAAGGTAGATGGTTTCAGTGTAACCAAGTAATTGTTGCCAGCAGTCAGTAGTCCAATATCAATAACATACTCACCAGCTGTTTCTCCCTCTTCCCGATGAAGTGATCCGCTAAATTCATCCCCGTCTTTCAAGGCTCCTTCTAATATTTCAAAAGACAGCAAAGGATCAGCACTGCCGTAAATCTTGCTGTTTGCATCAGCGGTTATCAAAATGGGGGCTATTTCAATTGTAAAAGTTGCCCCGATAAATGAGAGTAAGTAATTCTCACCGGCGCTCAATGTACCCTGATTAATTCCATAAGACCCAATGGCCTCGCCAACCTCCCTCTGCAATACCCCGCTCCACAGGTCTTCGCCAACCAGGCTCCCCTCGGTGACCTTAAAAGAAAAATCAGGATCACTTGCTCCGTAAAACTTCTCTTTGTCAATTGCTACTACACTTATTGGTCTTGGAAGAACGGTAAGGTCACCGGCAAAGTAGCTGATCTCATAATTGCTGCTGCTTAAGCCAAAAGGCACAATGGCCCCAGCGTAGTCTCCCACAGAAGTTGGAATTGCTTCATATTGCAGCTCTCCTTCCAGGTCATCTACATCGTCATCATTCACGAAACCTTCTGAGGACACCTCAAGCAAGTCTTGCATATTCTCCTGATAAACGACCTCCTTGTCCAAGGCAGAAATAATCAATGGGGCTTTGTGGACGACCAGTGTCTGTAGTACCGGCGCTGGCGAAAAATAATCATTTGCTGCCCGTTGGCTAGCCGAAATAACAGCCTCACCAGCGCCAACAATTGTGAGCGTAGACCCGTCAACAATTGCTACCTCTTCATTACTACTCTGGAAAACAAAGGGTGTTTCTGGAATTCCTCCTTCAACGATAAGTTCAAATGGAGCGTCTCCGAAGGTTTTGTCCGGCATCGCAGGAAACTCAATAACAGCCTCAAAGCTGCCAATCTCCAACCGCCAAAAGTCATTTCTTTCAGAGCGCACATGGACTGGCTGCCCTAAACCACCAAATATATATAGTGCTCCATCTGGTGCCACACCAGCAGCCATTGATTTCCTCCCTCCTGGGTAGCTGTCAAAAGAGGATTCCCTCATTTTGTCATAACTGCCGAATTTCGCCGATGTAACACCGTTTCCTTTGACCCACCTCCAGACACCTTCTTCCCGCACCCAGAGTTCGTTACTTGCCTGCATGTCATAGCCGGATCCTCCGAAGAACCAAAAACGGCCAGACGAATCGAACCAGGCAAACGCTTCCTGACGATAACCCGGTCTGTTAGAGGGGTCAGGAACATTCAAAAACCCGTAAATTGGATGTTTATATAATTCATCGGAGCCATTAACCCAGGTCCATGCACTTCCATCCCATTTCCATAAATCACTGAAACCTCCTCCCCCAAAAAGCCACAAGTTACCCTCTTGATCTACTGCTGATGATGCCATTGATCTGGCGCCAGGAGAGTTAGCTGGGTCAGCGACATCCTTTGTCCCGTAAATACCTTGGCCATTAGGTGCATCACTTCCGCTCATCCATGTCCATACTTCCCCATCCCACTTCCAAAGGTCGTTCAGAGCAACAGTTTGACCGTTTTCGGTGAAGGAGCTTCCTCCAAACAACCATAAGTTCCCCTGTAAATCAACCCAGGAACTAGCGTTATAGCGGCAAGGAGGCTGGTTTGACGCATCTCCAATGCCTAAAATGCCATACATCCCCTGACTTTTAGACAATTTGCTTCCGGATACCCAAACCCAATTCTCGCCATCCCATTTCCATAAGTCATTAAGCAAGCTATGATAGCCATTACCATCGTTGCCCCAGCCCCCAAAAAGCCAAAGGTTATCTTCTGTGTCTGTCCAAGTAACGGAGCCAAACCTGGCTCCTGGAGTATTACTGGCACTGGCCACTCCTTGCGCTCCATAATTGCCCCTTTGCATCATTGAACTACTACCACTTACCCAAGTCCACACGTCACCGTCCCACTTCCAAAGATCATTTAGACTTCCGGTACTGTAGCTTCCGTCCAGTCCAACACCTCCAAACAGCCAAAAATTATTTTGTGAGTCCAACCAACTAGCGGCATTTCTTCTTGGCCCAGGAATATTTTCACTTGACGGAACTCCTTTTGAACCGAAATTGCCAGGTACAACAATTTGCTGGTATCCCGACTCCCATGTCCAGTCAGTTCCGTCCCACTTCCACCAATCGCACAAGGCATCTCCATATGCCAGATGAGCATCGTGCCCGACTCCCCCATAAATATGGACGTAGCCATCTGGATCATGCCATACGGCAGGATAGAACCTCGATCCAGGAAGATTTGAGCTTGATGGTATGCCTTGCTCTCCAAATAGGCTTATTTGATTTTGCTTTCCACTTCCTTTCACCCAGGTCCAGTTCACTCCGTCCCAACGCCATAAATCACCTGAGTATTGGTCGTCTAACTGACCCCAGCTACCTCCAAAAAGTAAGACATTTCCGTTCTCTTCTCGCCAAATAACTGCTCCGCTCAATGCACGTGGCGTGTTGGATGACTCGGTAACATTTTGTTGTCCGAAATTTCCGTCGCTATAGTTTAAGTTTGATCCCTTGACCCACATCCATTGTTGCCCGTCCCAAACCCACAAATCGTTGAGTGTGCCTAACTGAGAGGTAGCATACCCATATCCTCCAAATAACCAGTAGTTTCCGTTTTGGTCAACCCATGAAGTGGGAGCTATCCTCGCCCCAGGTGTATTGCTACTTGCTGCGACCATTTGGGTTCCATAGTTGCCGTACTCTCCATCGTCTGAAATACCCGCTACCCAGGTCCAATTCTCTCCATCCCATTTCCACAGATCATTGAGAAATCCTTCGCCACTTGCAGAATAGCCCTGCCCGCCGAAAATATAGGCCTCACCATTAACCCCTTTAGAAACTGTCGATAGTTGCCTGGAACCAGGCACATTTGCCGCTGAAGAAACACCCAAAGTGCCGTAAACACCTGTTTGTCTATCTACATCAGATCCACTTACCCATACCCATTTGCTTTCATCCCACTTCCAAAGGTCGTTCAACTGACCGGGTTCAACAGCACTATTATCATAACCAAAGCCTCCAAACAACCACAGGCTGCCATTTTGATCTGTCCATCCAACAGCATTATTTCGTCCCCCTGGGAAGCTGCTTTCTGATGCAACGTTCTTAGCACCGTATGCTCCATTAATATTTACCTCTTTGCTTCCGCTTTTCCACGTCCAAAATTGCCCATCCCACATCCACAAATCATTCAAATACCCAATTTTGCCGTCCTCATTCAGGCCATAACCTCCAAAAATCCAGAGATTTCCCTGACCGTCTTCCCAGCTCACCATATTCTTTCGGGCGCCGGGCTGGGTTTCAGTAGTTGGCACTCCTTTCTCTCCATAATGAGGGATTTGGTGGTTGGTCGTTTTTTCACCAGATAGCCAGGTCGATTTTACCTGGAAATTCTGCGCCCACACCGGTGAATTTAGAGCGACTAGCAGATATGTTGTTACTACTCCTGCCATTCCGAGTCTTCGAAATACCTGTTTGGCGAGGATAAATACTGGTTCTAGCTTGCAGACAGAGGAATTTGGTGTCATTTCAGAAAAAATAGAGACAACTCAACTATGATAAAAGTAAGATAATATATGACTTTCCAATAATAAAAACTCTTACATCATAGGTTATTTTTCAAAAAAATAAGCCGCCAATACAATAACATTGTGAAACTAATAATCAACCAATACCCAAATAGAATTGGAATAGCACGGCAATGGCAGCTGCCTCATTTTCAAAATTGGGCATACGGATAGAAAAAGCCAGACAACGATAATGCCCGGCTTTTGAAAAGTGAGGTTTCTGATTTACAGGATATACCTGCTCAAATCCTTATTCTTCACCAGCCCTGAGAGCTTCTCATTTACCATCTCTTTGGTGATTACGAGCTTGGAATTAGGGCCGATCTTGTCGGGAATATCAAATAGAAATTCATTCAACAGTCGGCTCATCACTGTGTGCAACCTCCTTGCGCCTATGTTCTCCACTTCGGAGTTGATGGTAAAGGCTGTGTCGGCCAACTCCTCCAGTGCCTCATCGCTGAAGGTAAGCTCTACATCTTCCGACTTCAGCAGCGCTTCATATTGCTTGGTGAGGGCATTTTTTGGTTCTCTCAGGATGCGGAGGAAGTCGCCCTTGGTGAGGTTTTCCAGCTCTACTCTAATCGGGAAGCGACCCTGAAGCTCAGGAATAAGGTCTGAGGGCTTTGACACGTGAAAAGCTCCTGCAGCCATGAAAAGGATGTGCTCAGTGTTAATGACACCATACTTTGTATTCACAGCACTTCCTTCCACAATCGGCAGGAGGTCTCGCTGCACGCCTTCCCGGCTTACATCGGCGCCACCGCCTTTGCCCGCACTGCTGGCGATCTTGTCAATCTCGTCGATGAAGATAATACCGGAGTTCTGTGCCTTTTCGATGGCTTCTTCCTTCACCTCGTCCATGTCGATCAGCTTGTGCACCTCTTCCTCCAACAGTAGCTTCTTGGCTTCTGCTATTGTCACTTTCCTCTTCTTATTCTTTTTCGGCAGCATATTACCCAGCATCTCCTGCAGGTTCATCATGCTCACCTCGTCCATCATACCACCGCCAATCATACCCACATTCCCCTGACCAGGCGCCTTCACATTGATTTCTATTTTGCGGTCATCAAGCTCACCATTTCTTATCTTTTCACGGAATCTCTCACGGGTTCTCTCGTTGAGCTCTTCATCGTTCTCCGGTGTAATGTCAATGGCATTGTCTGCGCCGGGAGCGCCAGCCGGCTGCCTCGATGGCGCCGACTTCATCGGAGGTATCAAAGCATCCAGTATAATGCCTTCAACAGCGAGCTCTGCTTTCCCTTTCACCTCTTCCTTTTTGCTTTGCTTCACCATGTTAACGGCTTGCTCTACCAGGTCACGCACCATGCTTTCCACATCACGGCCCACATAACCAACTTCGGTAAACTTGGATGCCTCCACCTTGGTAAAAGGCGCATCAGCAAGCTTGGCCAGGCGGCGGGCAATTTCTGTTTTGCCAACGCCCGTAGCTCCAATCATCAGGATATTGTTGGGCACAATCTCTCCCTTGATGTCTTCATGGCTGTGCATGCGGCGCCATCTGTTTCTGAGCGCAATGGCCACATTTCTCTTGGCGTCGTCCTGACCTATGATGTATTTATCGAGCTCGGCAACAATTTGCCTCGGGGTCAAATATTTGTTCTGATCTATCATGATGCTGATTTTCGTTTATGAAATAACCGGTTCACATTGTGGCTGACAGTAAAATGGGTATTGCCACCCACCACGTGGTAGTGCGAACGGGCTATTGTTAATTCAAATGATTTAATTTTTATCCAAACACCGACTGAAAAGCCTGCACTTCCGCCGGCCTGCTCCAGTCTTAGCTCTCGTCTTATTCGGTGGTTGTATCCAGCCAATACGTGGAAATTAGGCCCAAACAAAAACTCGGTGCCAATGTTCACTCTGCTGAATATTTTGGTAAACGTGCCCGGCACAGCTTCGTTGAAGTTTACCCTGCTGTCGGGTTCAAAGTATACCAGGTTTTGCTTTGGCAGATTGGTGCCCGTGAATGAGAAAATTACCGGCATTTGCTCAGGCTTGAAACTCATGCCAAGCTGAACATCAAATGGAAGCCTGGTTTTCTCCTCAGCATACCTTCCGAGTGCGAAGCCCGCATTTTTTATCACCAACCCAATACTTAACGACTTACGAGGGTGTTGAAATATACCACCAACGTCGGCCATGAGTGCTGAAGAGCGGAAGCCAGCAATGCTCGATACAGCCAGTTGCGGAGCCACTCCCATCAGGAAAGGGCCCATTCTGTGGCTCAGCGATACCCTCACGGCATATTCGCTGGCATTGAAAGTGCCCAGGTAGTTGCCAGCCTCGTCGTAGCTATCGAAGTTTCCATGGCTGAGGTGCGTGAGCCCAACTGCCGCTTTCCCAACCGCCTTCGTGTCAAAAGCGTAGGCTACCTGACTATATTTGCTGCCCCCATAAAAGTTGACGTAGGAAATAGAAATATCACCGGCTGCTACCGAGTCGAGCAGCGCAGGGTTATAAAAAACCCAGTTCAGGTCGCCTCGATTTTGGGATACATTGTAGCCCCCAAGCGCAGCTACTCTCGCATTAGCAGGCGTATTTAGAAATTGAAAGGAGTCTTGACCACCAATTTGCGCATACCCCGCATCCGTCATTACTAGCAAAAGCAACAAAATGATACCCGGGGTATTTTGGTGGTTCCCTCTCATAAATCCTCAACGGTGGCCATTTCTTTGGCCAATCCTTTAATAGGCCAAAGATGCGTAGCCCCTTCCACCTTCGATTTGAGTAGCGCTAGCTTCAACACTTCGTCTACATTGTCGACGTAGTTAATCTTAAGGTTCTCAATATAATTAGGCTCAATTTCTTCAATGTCCTTGCGGTTGCGACTGCTCAGGATGATCTCTTCTATCCCGGCACGCTTGGCTGCAAGTATTTTCTCTTTGATGCCTCCCACGGGAAGCACCTTTCCTCTAAGGGTGATTTCTCCGGTCATAGCCAGCTTGTCTTTCACCCTGCGCTGCGTATAAATCGATGCCAGCGATGTGAGCATGGTAATCCCTGCCGACGGCCCGTCTTTTGGCACTGCACCAGCCGGCACGTGTACATGCAGGTCGTAATGATCAAAGACCTGGTGGTCGATGTCGAGCTTATGGGCGTTCGACTTCAGGTATGATAACGCAGCCACGGCTGACTCCTTCATCACGTCACCTAGTTGGCCAGACAGTGTCAATTTGCCTTTGCCCCTGCTCAGCGACGACTCGATGAACAAGATCTCCCCTCCTACCTGTGTCCAGGCCAGGCCTGTGACTACACCCGGGTGCGTGTTGTCGGAATAGACCTCTTTATCAAAGATTTCAGCACCCAAAATTTTGCGCACTTCCTTGCCTTTGATGGTCTTGGTGTAGGCCTCCTCCATGGCAATGGACTTGGCAGCATTTCTGATTACCGTGGCAATTCTCCGTTCAAGCGTTCTTACGCCAGATTCTCTGGTGTAATCATCTATAATTTTCCCGATAGCCTCGTCGGTAAATTTAATCTGAGATGCCTTTACCCCATGCTCTTTGCGCTGCTTGGGTATCAGGTGCTGCTTGGCAATTTCAATCTTCTCCTCCAGCGTGTAGCCGGTAATCTCTATGATCTCCATCCTGTCACGCAAAGCAGGCTGGATGGTCTCAAGTGTGTTGGCCGTAGCGATAAACAACACCTTCGACAGATCGTAGCCCACTTCCAGGTAGTTGTCAGTGAAGCTATTGTTTTGCTCAGGGTCAAGCACCTCCAAAAGTGCGGAAGATGGATCTCCTCTGAAGTTAGAGCTTACTTTGTCGATTTCATCAAGGATAAAAACGGGGTTTGACGACTTGGCTTTTGATATGTTGCCAACGATCTTGCCCGGCATGGCACCAATATAAGTCTTTCTGTGGCCTCTCACTTCCGCCTCGTCGTGCACACCACCCAGCGACATCCTGACATAATGTCTGTCGAGTGAACGGGCAATCGATCTTCCCAGGGATGTTTTTCCCACACCGGGAGGACCATAAAGACAAAGAATGGGGCTTTTCATGTCGCCCTTGAGCTTTAACACGGCCAGGTATTCAAGAATTCTCTCCTTGACCTTTTTCATGCCATAGTGATCTTCGTCGAGAATCTTCCGGGCTCTTTTCAGGTCAAAATTGTCCTGCGTATACTCATTCCAGGGCAGGTGAACCATAAAATCGACATAGTTCATCGCCACCGGAAACTCAGCGGCGGCAGGGTTCATCCTGGAAATTTTATCGAGCTCTTTGAAGAAGTGCTGCTTCACCTCCTCGTCCCATTTTTTCTCTGCACCCAGCTTTCTCAGCTCCTGAATATCTTTTTCCGGGCCGTCGTACCCCAATTCATTCTGGAGTACTTTGATTTGCTGACGGAGGTAGTAATCCCGCTGCTGCTGATCGATGTCGGAATGCACCTTATTTTGAATCTCCTGCTTGATTTCAAGCATTTGAATGTCTTTCAGCATGTACTCCAGCAGCAACTCAGCCCTCTTTACCCCATCGTGGGTTTCCAGCAGCTTTTGCTTATCAGCCACATCGGCATTCACATTGGATGAAAGAAAATGAGTGAGAAAGCTGCTATTGTCTATGTTACCCAGGGCGGCATGGGCTTCTTTGGGTATCTCCGGATTCAGCTTCATTACCTTGTAAGCTGCGTCCTTTAGCGACTGAATAAGCGCTTTGGTTTCTTTGCTTGACTTGGCAGGAAACTTTTCGGCAAGTAGCTTTACCCTGGCGCTGATAAACGGGTCTTCCTGAATGATGCTTTCTACCTCAAACCGGCTCTTGCCCTGTATAATGATCGTTGTGTTGCCGTCTGGCATCACGAGCATTTTTAATATGCGGGCAATGGTGCCCACAGTATAGAGGTCATCAGATTTCGGCTCCTCAGCTTTTCTGTTCTTCTGAGCCAGCACGCCAATAATTTTACTGCCTTTATAGGCTTTTTTCACCAGCCGGATTGACTTCTGTCGGCTTACCGTAATCGGAATCACTACCCCCGGATACAACACGGTGTTCTTTATCGGCAGAATGGGCACCTCATCAGGCACATCCTCCGGCTTCAAATCCTCCTCCAGGTCAGTTGATACTAGCTGTATAATATCTCCTGATTCGTCTTCTTGTATTTCCGACAAAAAAGCTACTGCTAGTTCTTTCTCTTTATTGTTATTCATAATTATCTAACGCTCTCGATATGCCAATCTGACATTAAATGACCCAGATAGGTGTAAAATTCGCTCGGCCCGTATAAATTGCAAGAGATATGCCAAAAAATAGTAGGCAGCCTCTGGCGACCCTTTCTATTTCTCATCAACCCATGTACTTGACAAAACCATCCAATAGATTCAATAATTTCTACGACTGTTTCCAGCCTTCTGCGAAATGGTGGCTTCCTGCGCTGTTGACCATTTCTCTGCTGGGTTCTGTCGCTTTCCCGGCACTTGCCCAAAGGAACAAGAAGAAGAAAGCCGTCCCTTCAAACGTTGAAACCAGCCTTGATTCACTCGCTGCGCCTTCTGAGATAAATGTTTTTGAGTTTCCGAACATTAACAAGGTGGCTGATTATGTAGACAAAAGCAAGCTGGAACGCATCCAGAAACTTGAAGCCAATAAAGAGTGGGAGGCGCTGTATCCGGCACTGAAATCTTATGTCAGAAACTTTGGTGTACAGAATTTCTACAAAGACACCTACCTGATTTGGCGACTGGCCAAATTGACAGAACTATTTGACGGGCTTGAGGAAGCAAAGCCGCTATACAAAATGGTGTTACGCCACCACCACAAGGATATTAACCTGCGGGAAATTGAGCTTTATTATGACTCACTTAACAAACAGGAGGTCGACTTATATGTTCCGCTCGATTATTACTATGAGTTGGTGGAACACAGAAAGGCCATCGACACGCTCCGGCCTCCAAGGGGGGTTTTGCTCAATATGGGTGGGAACGTCAACAGCCGCAATGCTGATTACGGCCCTACTTTGAACATCAATGGAGACATCCTGCTTTTTACCTCTCAAAGAAATGAAATCAGAAGGAGCCTGAATACGCAAAACAATGAGGATCTCTTTATTGCCAGAAAGGAAGGACAGTACTGGCAGGAGGCCGTTGCCCTTCGGGAAATCAATACAAAATTCAATGAGGGGTCGGCAACCCTGAGTCGAGATGGGAAAACCTTGTATTTTGCCAGGTGTGATGCCCCGGAATGTATCGGAAGTTGCGATATTTTCGTTGCAAAGCTTCAAGCAGACAGCACCTGGGGCAATATTCAAAACCTTGGAGCCAAAGTGAACAGCCTGAGCTGGGACAGTCACCCCGCCCTGTCGCACACCGAAGACACGCTCTTTTTTGCCTCAGACAGGATAGGCGGCTTCGGACTGTCCGATATCTATTTTTCCTACAAGCTTAAGGGCGGTGGCTGGGCTCCTGCGCAAAACCTGGGCCCCATAGTGAATACCCGAAGCAATGAGGTCAGCCCCTTTTTCCATCCCCGGTACAATATTCTCTACTTCAGTTCCAATGGTCAGCTTTACAACTTCGGTGAGTTCGACATCTATAAATCTTATAAGATGGGGCACATCTGGGGCGAGCCGGTCAATATAGGGCCGCTGGTGAATGGCAGGGGAAGCGAGTTCTATTTTACCATCGACGCCGAGTCAAAAGATTTGTTCTACGCACGGTCGGCCAACAGAGACTTGAACATGCAGGATCTCTATTCCTTTCCCCTGCCCATGGAAGCACAGCCCGGCTCAATAACAAAGGTGAAGGGTTCATTGACCGACAGCCTGACAGGAAAACCTTTCAATGGAATTGTTTCTATCATCGACCTCGACGATGGGATTGAGGTGGCACCGAGGTTCCTGAAGCCAGACGGCAGTTTCGAGTTCGACCTCATCAATAACAACAACTACCTGCTGGTGATTCAGGGCGACGACTTTTTCAGGATAGAAGAGATGTTTTACCTCAATGGGCCAATGGAGCTGAACAGAACCACTGAGCCAATTGCAAGCAAGGTCAAATTCGAGTCTATTGAATTCGAAAACGGCAAGTCTGATCTCCGAACGGAAATGTATGGCGACCTTAATAAGATTGTGAACTTTCTGTACGACAATCCAGACTTTAAGCTGCGAATTTCGGGACATACTGATTCGGATGGCTCACCAGCATTTAATCTAGCGCTGTCTAAGTCGAGAGCTCAGAACATCAGAGACTACATGGTGATATTTGGTGGTGTAGACGAGCGAAGAGTGGAGTTTGAAGGTTACGGAAGCAGCCAACCGATTGTGGTGGAGAAAACAGAGCAGGACAAGACCCTGAACAGAAGGGTAGAATTCGAAATATTCAGGCCCGGTGTAAAAAAAGAAGGTGATCAGGGGTCTGGAAACTGAGCCGCCTAATCACCTTCATAACACCTTACTTTCTCTAAGCTTTAGATTTTCAGGATATCGTTGAAGATGGCAAAAACCATTATCGACAGCAACAACACCATACCGACCTTCTGCGCATTTTCCAGAAATTTATCTGATGGCTTGCGGCCAGAAACGATTTCGTAGGTGAGGAACATCACATGCCCACCATCGAGTGCGGGAATAGGCAGAAAGTTCATAAAGGCAAGCACCATTGAAAGGAAGCCCAGCTTTTGCCAGAAATTCGTCCAGTTCCAGGTGCCCCCAAATATCTTGGCAATACCAATAGGTCCGCTCACAGCCTTTGACGCTGACACCTCGCCACTGAATATCTTCCCAAATCCTCTGATGTTTAGCCAAACCCAGCCAAAAGCCTCGTTGGTTCCAGCCACCAAACTCTGACCAAATGTGAAGTCACGGTGAGCAACGTCGACCAAAAGAGTGCGAACAAAGCCAACCGTGCCATCGGTATCGATGGGGATATGAAGCTCAGTTGTCGTAAACATTCCTTCTTTTTCAACGGGCGCTTCTCCTATCGGCCGCTCCACAACAGCCAGCACTGTGTCACCAGCGTTCTCTGTAGCAATCTCCTTGAAGTCAGCAAAGTATCTCGCTGGCCGACCATTGATAGTAACAAACCTGTCACCTTCCTTCAACCCTGCCACATCCCCGCCTGAGCCACTGGCAACTTCACCAACAGCAAACGGAAGTCTGTAGTCAATAAAGCGACTTACGGCATCCTTATCAGATAATTTGTCGAGGAAGCCAGTTGGTATTTTCACAGTTACAATCTGCCCGTCACGGTCAACCGTGTAGGTGCTTCCTGCTTCCATGATCACATCAGGATTCATCACCTCATTGAAGTCTTCAAAATCCTTTCCGTTGATTTTAAGAATTTTGTCTCCAGTTTTAAACCCTATCTCCTGTCCCAACTCGTAGGCCACAATACCATATTTGTTGGCCTCGTCCCTCGAAATGTAGGTATCACCATTGAAAAAGGTCAGCAACACGAAAATGACAATGCCTGTTATCACGTTCACTATGATTCCACCCATCATCACGATCAGCCGCTGCCAGGCTGGCTTTGCTCTGAACTCGTAGGGCTCCGGCTCTTTGTTTAAGTGCTCAGTATCCATCGACTCGTCGATCATTCCTGATATTTTCACAAAACCTCCGAGCGGAATTGCCCCGATGGAGTATTCCGTCCCACGGTAGTCAAACCCAAAAATTTTAGGCGGAAATCCTATGGAATATTTTTCGACCCGCATGCCAAAGAACTTGGCTGTGAGCAAGTGGCCGAATTCATGTAATCCGACTAAAATAGAAAGTCCCAGCAAAAGCTGGGCAGTCATAATAAGTGCCTCCATTAAGCTATTAAATCTAAAGCGATGTTTCTTGTTTCTGTATCTGTATCAACATAGTCCTGATAATCAGGGCTTGAAATATAGGGTATTTTAACCAAACACTTCTCCACTATATCCGACATTTCCATAAAACCAATCTTGTCTTTAAGGAAATACTCCACTGCCACTTCATTGGCGGCATTCAGCACGCATGGCTTATTGCCACCCTCCTTTAAAGCGTCAAAGGACAGCTGAAGGTTCCTGAAGGTTTCTAAATCTGGTTTTTCGAAAGTCAGGGAGGGATATTCTGCAAAGTTAAACCTTGGGAAGTCGGATTTCAACCTTTCCGGGTAAGCCAGCGCAAACTGGATGGGTATACGCATGTCGGGCAACCCGAGTTGTGCTTTTATGGATCCATCTTCAAATTGCACCATCGAATGAACGATAGATTGAGGATGAACCACCACGTCAATTTTGTCGGCGGGAATGCCAAATAACCACCGTGCTTCTATCACCTCAAGCCCCTTGTTCATCAATGAAGCTGAGTCAATGGTGATTTTGGCCCCCATGTCCCAATTGGGGTGCTTCAGCGCCATTTCTTTGGTCACCTTCAGCAGCTCACTTCTTGTTTTTCCACGGAAAGGCCCACCTGAAGCTGTCAGGATGATCTTTTCTATCGGGTTATGGAATTCACCCACAATGCACTGGAAAATTGCTGAATGTTCGGAGTCAATAGGAAAGATATTCACCGCTCTTTCCTGTGCCATTTTAGTGATAAGCTCACCGGCCACCACCATGGTCTCTTTGTTAGCCAGAGCGATTGGCTTTCCTGCCGCAATGGCGTTCATGGTAGGTTTCAACCCAGAATAGCCCACAAGTGCCGTCAACACCATGTCAATGGTGTCCATTTGCACGATCTGAGAAAGCGCATCGAGCCCGGCAAAAACTTTGATATCTTTTGGTAATAATGCATCGGCTACTTGCTGATACAAGGTTTCATTGCCAATTACCACGGCATTGGGAACAAACTCCAAAGCCTGGCGAATCAGCAAGTCAGCATTATTTTGAGCAGTAAGCACTTCTACTTCAAAGGCTTCAGGATGCCTTTTTATCACATCAAGCGACTGAACGCCAATGGAACCGGTGCTACCAAGGATAGCAACCCTTTTTTTCGGTCTTTCTTGTGTCAAGGTGTTGTGTTTATTCTTTGTACTTCAGCAATTCTTCCGCCATCTTTCTGTCGTTCGAAAGCCTTGGTAATTTGTTTTGCCCTCCGAGTTTCCCAATTGAGCGCATATAATCAATAAAGGCATTCTTTTTAACCGGTATGATATGAAGTTGTTCGAGAATATTGCCGGAAATAAGATCGAAGTAATAGCTATTCAGTTTTTGGAGCGAACTGTCGAGTGATGACTTAAAGGCCGTGATGTCGGCAGGCATTTTACTGAACTCGATATACCACTCATGCCTTGGAAGTCCTTTTTCAGGCGTCACGTTTGGCGCTACGGTAAACTCCACGATGTCTGCCTCAGGAAAACTCTCCAAAGTCTTCTTCATCGCATTTTCTACTTCCTCCCCGATGACGTGCTCACCAAACGCTGAGATAAAGTGCTTGATCCTTCCCGTTACCAATAATTTGTAAGGATCTTTCGAAATAAACCTCACTGTGTCGCCTATCGAATAGCCCCATAGGCCTGCGTTACTATTAATGATCAGAGCGTAATTCGTATTGAGTTCTACCTGATCGAGGCTTAACCGGGTGGGCGTTTCGTTGAAATACTCATCAGCCGGAATGAATTCGAAGAAAATACCGCTATTCGCCAACAGTAGCAGCCCGGGATCATCCTGCTTGTCCTGAAAGGCGATGAAGCCCTCAGAGGCGGGATAAGTTTCCACTGAGTCGACCTTTTTCCCAATGGTATCAAAAAGCTTTTGTCTGTAGGGTTCAAAGTTGACCCCACCGTATATAAACAGCGAGAAGTTCTTGAAAACATCCTTCACCGGCATTTGCCTCTTCTCCACAATCCTGTCGAAATACATTTGCACCCACGGCGGAATACCTGAGATCAGCGTCATGTCCTGATCAATGGTCTCTTCTACTATCTTATCTACCTTGGCTTCCCAATCTTCCATGCAATTGGTGGCGTAGGAGGGCAATTGATTGGTGCGCAAATAGCCCGGCACATGGTGGTTTACAATGCCCGACAGGCGACCAGTATTGACACCAGCCTTCTGGTCAAGCACGGGGCTACCAGAAAGAAAAATGAGCTTGCCATCCAGGAACTTAGCATTGCCAGTTTCGTGCACATAATTCAAAATCGCATTGCGGGCACTATTGATATGATTAGGAATCGACTCTTTGGTGATGGGAATATATTTGGTGCCAGAGGTAGTGCCCGAAGTTTTTGCAAAATAGGCAGGCTTTCCCGGCCAAAGTACGTCATTTTGTCCGGTTAGCATTTTCTCCACGTAAGGCTTCAATGCTTCATAATCCCGAACAGGCACCTGCTTTTTGAAGTCATCGTAAGTGCGGATATCCTTGAAACCGTGGTCATTTCCAAAAACCGTGTTGCTGGCTTTGCTGACAAGGTTTTTAAGTGTTTTATGCTGATAATCAGGGGCTTTTTGCTCCCATTCTCTTTGCTCCCGCACAACGAAGGCGGCGAATGGCTTGCTAAGAACTGATCTGATTCCCATAATTAATGATAAAGGCGCAAAATAAGTAAATGAGCTTTCTAAAACCTAAGCAAGCCTCTTTCGTTTTTATTTTGCACAGTTTTTGACGATACCCAATGCACTGACGTTTAGGTAACAACACAACGATGTTGACTTCTTAATTCTTAAAACCTGATGCTATGAAAAAATTTATTGGAATTGCAGTCTTGAGTTTTCTGGGTGGCATTGGTGGAGCCTTTGTATATGAGACGCAACTGTCGACCAAAATTGCTTCTAATGACTTACAGGATTCAGACTTCTATTTCTCAAAAAATGTTAGCCACGGCGAAACCAACAATTTTTCACCGGCGGCCTCTGAGCCCTTCCGAAACGACGCAGCTGCAATAAACGATTTACCAGACCTGGTGAATGCGTCGGCACGCAGCACCAAGAGCGTGGTGTTTGTGAAAACCGTGAGCGAAACCGACTACCGCACCGGCAGCTGGATGGATTGGTTTTTCGGAGGGCCGAGCCAGTCGGTCAGCTCAGGGTCGGGAGTGGTCTATTCAAAGGATGGCTATATCGTGACCAATAATCACGTCATCAACGATGCCGACATTATTCAGGTGATTCTTGACAAAAGAACCTACGACGCCACGCTGGTAGGCACTGACCCGTCTACCGATTTGGCTGTGATTAAAATCGAGGGCAATAACCTCCCGGCCATCGAGGTGTCTACTTCAGCCAACGTTAGGGTGGGCGACTGGGTGCTGGCTGTCGGTAACCCGTTCAATCTTACCTCCACTGTCACCGCTGGTATTGTAAGTGCCAAGGGCCGCAGCATCAATATACTGAAAGACCGATTCCCTATTGAATCTTTCATTCAAACCGATGCTGCCATTAACCCCGGAAACAGCGGAGGGGCTTTGGTCAACACATCAGGACAGCTAATTGGTATTAACACAGCCATTTTGTCTCAAACGGGTACTTACTCAGGCTATGGCTTTGCTGTGCCTGTCGACATTGTAAAAAAAGTAGTGAACGACATTATCAACTATGGGCAGGTGCAAAAGGCCTTTATTGGGGCAGAGTTCATTGACATAGACAGCGACATTGCCGGCAAACTCAGCCTGAGCAATCTGGACGGTGTGATCACCTCGTACGTTCAAAGGGGAAGCGCCGCCGACAAGGCTGGGCTGGAAAAAGGTGATGTAATCATTAGGGTGAACGACAAGTCGCTCAACAACAAAACTGAGCTTGAGGAGTTGATGGGCTACCACTACCCTGGTGATAAGTTCGTTTTGGACATCAAGCGAGGCGATAATGTAGTCAGGAAACAAGTAACACTTCTCAATGGCGAGGGAAACACTGAAGTGCTAAGAAGCAGTGTCTACTTCTCAGAGAAGCTGGGCGTGGAGTTTGAGAAGGTGTCGAAAGTCGAGAGAGATCTTTTAAAAATTGACAATGGCGTTCGGGTGAAAAAAATAAGGAATGGTTTTTTCAGGCAGCTGGATATTCCGGAAGGCTTCATTATCACCAACATCAACAACCGGCCGGTTGAAACGCCGGAGGAGCTGGCCAATATTCTGGAGAAAATCAAGGGAAAGGTTGTCATCGACGGCATTACCTCCAAGGGCCGGAGGGTGTACATACCTTACAGGTTCGATTGAGAAGCACAAAAAAAGGACGGGGTCTCCAAAATGGGGGCACCGTCCTTTTTTTAACCGCCAGTTGAAGCTAGACAGTCCTCATTTTCAGTCTTTTCTTTAGCTCATCAACAGAATACCTGAACTTGGCGTCGGTATCAATCATGTCATTGACTGCCTGCACGGCGTGAATCACAGTGGAGTGGTCACGACCACCAAAATGGTAACCGATAGATTTAAGCGAATGGTTGGTATAGTCTTTTGAGAAATACATGGCCACCTGGCGGGCAATAACGATTTCCTTCTTACGGGTTTTGGCTTTCAAGTCTTCCAAAGCCACATTGAAATAGTCGGACACTGCCTTTTGGATATAGTCAATACCCACCTCAGTATCGTAGTCGTTAACAATATTTTTTATGATCTGCTTGGCCAACTCAAGGTCAATCTCTCTTTTTACCAACGAAGAATGGGCAATAAGTGAAATCATCACGCCTTCCAACTCTCTGATATTGCTGTCGATGGTGTAAGCCAGGTACTCAAGCACATCCTCAGGAATAACAATTCCCTCCGCCTGAGTCTTCTTTTGAATAATGGCCACCCTTGTCTCAAAGTCTGGCGTTTGTATGTCTGCGGTAAGACCCCACTTGAATCTTGACACCAGTCTTTCCTGAAGACCTTTCAGCTCTCTCGGCGGGCAATCGGATGTCATAATGATTTGCTTTCCGCTCTGGTGAAGGTGATTGAAGATATGGAAAAATATCTCCTGCGTTCTCTCCTTGTCACGAAGAAACTGTACATCGTCAATAATCAATACATCTACTTTCTGGTAGAAATTGATGAAGTCCTGAACAGCATTGTTTCTCAAAGACTCTATGAACTGATTGGTAAACTTCTCCGACGCCACATAAAGCACCTTTGCGTCCGGGTTGCTTTCCATTATCTGGTTACCAACCGCCTGAACAAGGTGTGTTTTGCCAAGTCCAACACCGCCGTAAATCATCAACGGATTGAAGGAGGTAACACCGGGTCTTTGGGCCACAGCATAACCAGCTGAGCGGGCCAATCTATTGCAGTCACCTTCTATATAGGAATCGAAAACATAGATAGGATTCAATTTGCCTGTCAATGTTAAGAATTCTGGCGTCACTGCCGGGCTTTGTTGCACATTTTGTCCATTTCCAACATGATTTTGTCCAAAACGGCCAGGAGCCTTGTTTACCGGATAATTAACAGTCAATGGCTTTGCCTGCTCATTTCCTCTATCTATTACCACGGAATATTCCAATCTTCCGTTGGGCCCTAATTCCTGAAGTATCGCCTTCCTTAAAATATGAACATAATTATCCTCCAGCCATTCGTAGAAAAACTGACTGGGGACCTGAATGGTCAAAACACTTTTATCTAATTTTATGGGTGTAATGGGCAGAAACCACGTTTTAAAGCTTTGTTCCTGTATCTCATGCTTAACTAAATTCAGACAGTTTTCCCAGATTTGTTGATGCATGGTGGATTAAAAAAATGTTGTTATTGTTGCAGTGATTCTCCTTTCTGAACAGGAGGTAACATCAAAGGTGTCAAAAAAAAAAGTAATAAAAAAACACTGCGACGCTTGACTTTTTGGTTTGTCGAATTGTCAAATAAAAACAGCGTTTATAGCTGAAAATTCTTTAAAAAATACAATTATTACCTAAATGTTATGAAACAAACTTAAATCTCTTTTTTGGTAATTCAAAGGGCCCGTCTGTCTATATAAATTTAATGTTCGTCCCACCCAAAATACTTTATCTTTGTTAACACTTGACTCAAAAATAAGAATAGCTTATGAGTAAATGGGACATGTCCAATTTCCCTCCATCCAATCATTCTCTTTGGAGAGAAAATGCGTTGAAAGAATTGAAGACAAAGCAACTAGATTCTTTGCAATGGCACTACGATCCCGATGTTATTATTCAGCCTTATTATGAAGAAGCTGACGCTCCCTTCTCCCTTGCCGCAGACGCCAATGCCGAGTTACTGCCTCACCAACAGATCGGAAGGCTTTGGTACTACCTCGATTCCGTAACTGTAGACACTCAAATTACTGATAATAAGGATGCTAACGAAATAGCTCTGGAATCTTTGGGTCAGGGAGCTGATGGCATTTTGTGGAAACTAAAAGAAGTTGATCAGCAGGCCCATGTTACTTTATTTAAAGATATAGGCTTCGAGTATTGTCAGAACGCCTTTCAGGTGACTCAGTGGGGTGTGGCTGAGGAGGCATTTTTCCAGCGTCTTTTTTCGGGTTCCTTCCTGAAAAAAGACATCCTTCCTGGCTTTTTGTTTTATGACCCCACGTCTGATTCAGACAAAGCGCTGCGAATTGAGGCTCTTTTTCCTCAAGGGACAATGTTTCGTCCCCATTGTTTTGACGCCACATCGAAACTAGCCAGCTCACTTTCACCGACTGGTCAAATCGCTTACATGCTGTCGGCATTCGTTGAAAGGTGCAAAAAGCTGACCGACGCAGGTGTCTCTATTAACACCATTGTAGACAGAATGATCGTTTGTGTAAGCATCGGCAGAGACTTCTTTCATGAGATGGCCAAAATCAAAGCCATCAAAGTTGTTCTCTCTCAGGCTGCCAATCATTTCGAGGGTGGCAAAGTGTCTCCCGCCGATATCAAAATATATAGCCAGGCCAATGTCAATACACACTCAGTTGTTGATCCCTATGTCAACCTTATTCGTATGACATCTGCTGCAATGGCTGGCGTAAATGGAGGAGCCAGCTACCTTTCAATGCCGGGCTTCGATAGCAGAAACCCCTTCTCGCCGGGTCAGTTTTCTCAGAGAATTTCAAGGAACATCTCGAACCTTCTCCGGGACGAAAGCTATTTTGACAAAAACTGCGACCCCATGGCCGGGTCTTACTTCCTGGAAAAACTTAGCGCCGACTTGGCCAGTGAAGGCTGGAGAAAAATGCAAAAAGTGGAGTCTTCAGGTGGGTTTTCGAGCTCACTTTCTGGCAGCTACTGGCAGGACGAAGCAAATAACTTTGAAGAGAAAGAGAGAGCTCTTATTTCCAGTCGAAAGCTGAACGTTGTAGGCGTAAATAACTTCTGCGACCTCAGCCTTTTTGAGTCGTTTCCCACCCTCAAAAGCTACAACAACGAGGGCTCGTTGCTCTCATCATTTGAACACCTCCGGATTAAAATGGAGGACTACCTGGCAAAGCAGTCCGGGCAGTCCAGACCTGCTGCTATGGCCATCTTCTTCGGTGACAAGCAGGCGTCACTGGCGAGGTATAATTTTGTAAAAGGAGTATTGCCCGCCGCCGGCATCAACGTGGCCGAATGGGTACCATGGTCACCACAGCATGCGGCGCCTTTTTCTGCCGACACCCAACTCATCATCGTGTGCAGCTCCGATCAAGATTATATTGAATCAGGCCCGGCCGTGTTTCAAGCCTTGAAAGTACAGTGCCCAAAGGCACACCTGGTGCTGGCGGGGAACCCTGGCAGTAATGAAGAGCAACTGACCAAAGCAGGCATAGACAGCTTCATCCATCTTAAATCTGATTTTGTTAAAATGCTCTCCTCTTACCAAAAGCTATTTGGCATATGACTACACCTGATTTCACAAAAATTCCATTTAGCCCGAAGGCAGGTCCAGAGAAACAGCCCTCTGCAGGGGTAGCCACATGGAAAAGTGCAGAAGGTATTGATGTGCCTTCCATGTTCAATAAAGAGCATCAGGAAAAAATCACCCAGGGTGCTTTTGCGGCCGGGCTCCCTCCTTTCCTGAGAGGCCCGTACAGCACGATGTACACCAGCAGACCCTGGACGATCAGGCAATATGCCGGTTTCTCAACGGCGGAAGACTCCAATGCCTTTTACAGGAAGAACCTTACCATGGGACAAAAAGGGCTTTCAGTAGCTTTTGACCTGGCCACCCACCGAGGCTACGACTCCGATCACCCCCGGGTAGAGGGCGATGTGGGTAAAGCTGGCGTAGCCATTGACTCTGTAGAAGACATGAAGATCCTCTTCGACCAAATTCCCCTGGATAAGATTTCAGTGTCGATGACGATGAACGGAGCTGTTCTCCCAATTATGGCTTTTTATATAGTAGCGGCAGAAGAACAGGGAGTGAGCCCCAACCTACTAAGTGGCACCATTCAGAATGACATCCTCAAGGAGTTTATGGTGAGAAATACCTACATCTATCCTCCTGTGCCGTCCATGCGAATTGTCGGAGACATTTTTGAATACACTGCCAGACGCATGCCTCGTTTCAACAGCATTTCGATCAGTGGCTACCATATGCACGAGGCGGGCGCTCCTGCTGATCTGGAGCTGGCATACACCCTGGCCGATGGGCTGGAATACATAAGAACGGGGCTGGCCGCCGGTCTCAAAATTGATGAGTTCGCCCCACGGCTCTCTTTTTTTTGGGGCATAGGCATGAACCACTTCATGGAAATCGCCAAACTAAGAGCAGCCAGGGTGCTGTGGGCACAGCTTGTAAGTCAATTCAGTCCTGAGAACAGCAAATCGCTTTCGCTGCGAACGCACTGCCAAACGTCCGGGTGGAGCCTTACCGAACAAGATCCGTTCAATAACGTCGCCCGGACAACCATTGAGGCCATGGCAGCGGTGTTTGGTGGCACACAGTCGCTGCATACCAACGCCCTCGACGAAGCTATTGCTCTGCCGACAGACTTCTCAGCCCGAATAGCGAGAAACACCCAGCTGTATTTGCAGGAAGAAACCAACGTCACCAAAGTAGTTGATCCGTGGGGAGGCTCTCACTATGTAGAATACTTAACCAACGAGTTAATAGAAAAAAGCTGGGCGCTGATAGAAGAGGTGGAGGCACTTGGCGGCATGACCAAAGCTATCGAAAGTGGTCTGCCTAAAATGAGAATAGAAGAAGCTTCTGCAAAAAAACAAGCAAGGATTGACTCGCAGCAAGATATAATTGTAGGAATTAATAGGTATATTACGAAAGAAAAAACTGATATAGAGCTACTTGAGGTTGACAATGCGGCGGTAAGAGCGAAGCAAATCCAAAGACTTGCCAGGCTCAAATCGAGCAGAAATGAGTCCGGGGTTGTTGCAGGTTTAGAAGATTTGACCAAATGTGCTCAGACTGGCAAAGGCAATCTTTTGGAAAAAGCAGTAAACGCTGCCCGGTTGAGAGCTACACTCGGTGAAATCTCCTTTGCTATGGAAGAAGCTTTTGGCAGACATAAGGCGGTCATCAAATCGATAGCTGGCGTTTATGCCAGCGAATCGGGTTCCAGCGATGATATAATCACGGCAAGGAAGCTAACTGATCAGTTTGAAGAACTGGATGGCAGAAGACCTCGGATTCTGGTGGCAAAAATGGGACAAGATGGCCATGACCGGGGTGCCAAGGTGATTGCCACAAGCTTTGCTGATCTAGGGTTCGATGTAGATATTGGCCCACTGTTCCAAACACCCGAGGAAGTAGCCATGCAGGCGGCAGAAAACGACGTCCATGTCATTGGCGTTTCGACCCTGGCAGGTGGACACAAAACGCTCGTTCCGAAGTTGATTCACCAACTAAAGGCAATCGGAAGGAGCGATATCAAAGTAGTAGCCGGGGGTGTAATCCCGGAGAAAGATTTTGATTTTTTATATCGTGAAGGCGTTATCGACATATTTGGCCCCGGGACAGTGGTCCCCAAAGCGGCCATCTCAATTCTCAGAAAATTAATGAGCATTTGACTTTACACATCATCAACTTTTTGAAGCATGAAAAATTCATTCAAGCATTTACTTTCCCTTATTGTCTTTTTGATTTTGGCCGGGCCAAATGGTGACGTTTTTGCCCAGAACTGGCCCAAACTATTTAAGAAAGCCAATGACTCTTACGCCGTTGGCGACTACCCCAAGGCCAAAAAGTCGGCCGGTAAAATTGTCAAGAAAACTACCAAAAAATTGGGAGCAGAGAACAAGTACCTGGCAAGTGCCCTGGTGCTTGAGGCTCAAATAGACTGGGCTGCCGGGCTGCACAAAGACATGGCGGACAAAATAAGCCGGGGTGTGGCCATGAGCGCCAAGGTAAATGGTGAAACGTCGGTGGATCATGGTCTTCTTCTCTATGAAGCTGCCCATGTTTGGGCAGACTATGGGCACTTCGTCAACGCCCAGGATCTTCTTACTAAAGCGAGGGCTGTATTGGAGGCAAGTGGTGCTTCCAATGACGAAATGAAAATAAAGCTGGCCTTGCTCCAAACTAGAATACTGAAGGGAAAGGGGTTTTATGCCGATGTAGTCAAATATATCAACGGCAACCTTGCAAGTACGCAAACTGCTTACCAGTCAGCTGCTGGCAAAGAGCTTATTGCCAGCCTAAAAGGTGCCTATGGTGAATTGTTAATGCACAAGGCTGATGCATTCCGACTCATGGGAGACTATATCAGATCAGACTCTGCCTTTATTTTCACCCAGCAATGGATTGGAAAAGAGCTTGGCAAAAACCCGCTTATTTACAGTCAAACGCTTTACCTCAATGCAAAGCTGCTGGAGGAAAATGGAATCGATCCCTCTGCCCTGCCCGCCCTGTATGAGGACGCCCTTAAAAATACAATGCGGATTCATTCAGCATCGCACATTGCCAGGCTGGACATGATGGAAAGCCTTATTCGCTCTTATTGGAGAATAGACAACTATTCAAAAACCAGCAATAACACCAACCAGTTCAGGGCTATCCTTAACAAAAGCTTTGACAAAGAGAGCTTGAACAGAGCTCGGCTTGAAACCCTACCGATGGACATTAACGCACCAAGCACGAAGGTATTCGGCCAGGAAAAAGATGCTGCCTCTAAGGCGTACGGTAACCTTTACCCGGAAATTCACCCTGAGAGACGAAGGATACTTGAATTTGCCTACCGTGCTGCCCAACTGAATAATAATGCGGAAAATGCGGAAAAGTACCTTCTCGATATCCTAAAAATCGAAAAAGACATGCTCGGTGCCGATGCACCTGAGTACCACCTTTCCAGGGTAATGCAAGCCAACTACCTCGTTGAATACTCCGACAAGTTTGCCGAAGCAAAGAAAATATATGATGAGAGCTTCCATGGAGTGATCGAAAAGGAATTCTCCCAAGGCCATGTTGAGTACGTGAATATCCTCAACCACCTGGCGCAGTTTTACGAGGAAAATGACGATTTCAGCAACGCATCAAAAACACTTGACAAAGCACTGAATGTGTCTCGTGTGAAATACGATAACAAGGATGTGAATTATGGTGTCGAGTTAGACAAGATTGCCTCCCTCCAAATGAACATTGGAGAATATGAGAAAGCAGAAAAAAACATTCAGGAAGCAACCAATATCCTCGCCAAACCTTCCTCCCTTGAGGAAACACTTCACTATACCAACCTATTGACTACCAAAGCGAGATTAATGGTTATTCAAGGCCTCTACGACGAGGCAGAAGGCCTCCTTTTCGAGTCAGAACGAATCAAAATTAAGAGTGGATTGAACCGATTGGGCTCTGCCGGGCAAAACACGGAAGACCTTGCTGAACTGTACTATCATTTGGGTAGATATAGTGACGCAACCGATTTGGTAGATAAATACCTGAAGAATACAGAAAAACAGTTTGGCGCCACAAGCAGGCACCTTTTGCGCCCATTGGTTTTGAAGGCACAATTGAAGTTGGCTGCCGGTGAGTATACCGATGCGGAGTCGTTCGCAAGAAGATCTCTTAATATAGCAACGGCTGTGTTTCCGGCCTCTTCCTCCAAGCTGGCCAGCAGCCTGATAACCTTATCCCGGCTCTACACAACAATTGGAGACTACGAAAAAGCGGAGCAATTTATCTCCCAAGCCATCGCTAACCAGGAAAAGCAGTTCGGAAGGGGACATGTAGATGTTGGCCGGTCGCTGGCACAGTTGGGAATGATTAAATTTTACGACGGCGCCAGTTTCAAGCAGCAACAAGACTTGCTAGTTGAGGCAGAAAAAATCGTTGGAACCAAGCTGGGAAGTAAAAACCCGCTCTATGCTGAAGTATTGAAAGATTTGGCCACTGTGAGTATTTACGCTGGCGAATATGACATTTCCCTGCAGTATCTTGAGGAGGCATGGACAATCTGGAAAGACCGAATAGGAAAGCGGAATAACGTTAATGCTGCTGTGGTCAACACGCTGAAAGGTGACATCCAGTACCAGAAAAGGCAATACGACAGGGCAGACAATTTTTACCAGGATGCCCTAAAGACGTACGCCAAATTTTTCTCCACCTCTCACCCCGAATATGTGAAAGTTTTGTCGAAGCTGGCAAAAACTTACTACATGAATGGAGATATCAGAAAGGCTCAGAACACGATTGAGGAGACACTGGGCAACTATCAGGAGTTCATAAAGACCTACTTCCCTGCATTGAGCGAAAGAGAAAAGGCCAAGTTTTGGAACACCATTAAGTCCGACTATGAGTTCTACAACACACTGGCACTGACCAGGATAGACAAGAAAGAAGACCTGATCGGCGATATTTATAACAACGCCCTGCTTACAAAAGCACTCCTGCTGAATACATCAATAAAAATCAGAACCCGTATCCTTTCCAGCGGCGACAGCACGTTGATAAATATGTACAGCAGCTGGATAGCCAAAAAAGCCCAGCTGACCAATGCCCTGTCTATGTCAAACGATCAGCTACTGGAAAACAATGTGAACCCGGCTCAACTGGTACAAGAGATGGAAGCATTGGAGAAACAGCTCAGCTTAAAGTCAGAAGTATTCGATGAAGGCGTTGACAACAAGGTTATTACCTGGCAAGATGTAAAAGCTGTCTTAGGCGAGAATGAAAAGGGGGTCGAAATTGTGAGATTCCGTTATTTCGACCATGATTTTACTGACTCCGTCATGTACGCTGTCATCTATGTCGACAATGAAAAGCGCAGCAAGCCGAAACTGGTGCTACTAAGGAATGGCGCTGCCCTCGAAGGCAGGTACATGAAACTGTATCGAAACAGTATTAAGTTTAAAATCGAAGATGAGTATTCGTATGATCAGTTCTGGAAACCTATCGTTGAAGCTGTAGGGCAAACATCTACAATCTACCTCTCCGCCGACGGTGTTTATAACCAAATCAATTTGGAGGCGATACCGACTGGTGATGGTAAGTATGTCCTCGACAATTCAAACATCATCCTTGTGAGTAATACGAGGGATCTTGTAAACAGGAATAAGAAAAAGAAAGCGCAAGCACCCGCTGAAAACCTGGCATTGATGTTTGGAGACCCGATTTATTATGTAAAGTCAGAGGGCGCAACTGCCGGAAACGAGAACTTAGCAAAAAGCATTGGCATGAGTGAAGTACAGCGACTTCCCGGCACCCATGAAGAAGTGGTTGAACTCAAAAAACTGCTTAACGATAATGGCTGGAAAACGCAGGACTACCTCGAACTCAAGGCGGGTGAAGACCAGGTGAAATCAATGAAAAGCCCAAAAGTATTCCACATTGCCACACACGGGTTCTTCCAGCCGGCGATTGAAGAAAACAATATATTTGCCGGACTCAACGAGTCGAAAGCTTACGACAACCCGTTGCTTCGATCTGGGCTGCTGATGGCCGGAGCTGGCGACATATTGAACGAAAGCGCCTACAACTACAACAGCCAAAGCGGCATCCTAACTGCCTATGAGGCCATGAACCTCAATCTGGATCAAACGGATTTGGTAGTACTGAGTGCCTGCGAAACAGGGCTTGGTGAAATGGAAGCTGGAGAAGGAGTGTATGGACTGCAGAGAGCCTTCCTGGTTGCCGGAGCCAAAACAATCATCATGAGCTTGTTCAAAGTATCTGATGAGGCCACACAGCAGCTGATGGTTAAGTTTTACCAGAAGTGGATCACCACCGGAGATAAACGCAGGGCTTTCATTGATGCTAAAAAAGAGATAAGGAATGAGTACCGTGACCCGATTTACTGGGGACCTTTTGTAATGATAGGGTTAGATTAATTCTAGTACACGCACCTGACTTGAAGGAGACTGTCGAAAGGCAGTCTCTTTTTTATTGTTAACCTGTTGCCTGTCAGGAGCTTAGCAAAGCTATAGCATTAGAGTGAAGCCAGCAGCGGTCAGATGAACGGATGCCGGGAGATTTCTTGAAGGCGTTCTGCTAGCCGGAAGCAGCCGTCGCAAAGATGGCGCTGCTTTGCTATTGGGTCAATCAGTTGGAATCAGTTCAGAATTTCAAGGCCTGATCTCATGACGTAACCGGGATCAATCTGTATTTCTGGGGGATTAACTTTTGGCATGGGTATTTTATGCTTGCATAAAAATGCAAAAGATTCAAGCCTGTCCGACTGGAGACGCCCCGCCGGGCGAGACGCATTGAACCAGTTTTGCTTTTTTATTGCCGCCTATTTGCTGAATCGAATAACGTTCCTTTCGAGTTTTATACCCCAGGTTTTCCGCTTGATCCCGTAACCGCTGCCCTAAGAATCTCCGTTCTAGCCTTCACCTCTCTCACCTGAACCCAACCGCTTTTCTTTTGTCAGCATATATGGCCATAAAAAAAGGGGCTTCCGCCCCTTTTTTTATTTATTTTTTGCCTTGTCTTAGTTAGCTGTCGCAGCAGCAAGACCGTTCTTTACAAGGAAGCTCTGGTACATGTCCTGGAAGTCCTGTACTTCAGGAGACATTTCGATAGCCTCTTCGTACTTGGTCAGTGCATCAAGCACAAGATTGTTTTCTTCGAAGAAAGAGGCATAAATGATCTTATTCAGCGGTGTTTCTTCGTTTACTTCACTCTTAAGTCCTTTGATGTTTTCATTCACCTTAGCAGACTCAGTGTTTGAAAGACGCTTGATGCCATAGTCAGATGACTTCAAATCCTCGTCACCTTTAACCTTAACATTAAGAATCACTAGTCTCTCCTGAGCCAGCTTCGGGTTAGTGAAGTCAAGCTCATAAGCTGTCTGATCAGTTTCGATTTTAGCCACCTCCTCATCAAAAATGTTCTTTACAGTTACTATGTAAGTTGCGTCGCCCTCACCGATTGCCTTCCAACGAACAATAGCATTGTCACCATAAAAGTCAACAGAGTTTGGAAGCATCACATTGATAGCAGACGTATTAGTAGCTCTTTCAACAGCACCAGTTGCCTTCATGTTTGACCGGTAATTTCCACCACCATCGCTTTCATTCATTTTAGCAGCGATGTAGCTAGTATAACGGCTGGCAGTAGTAGAGGTCGTTGCTGCAATTTTTGCAGACAAATCGTCAATCTTTACCGTGCCTGGAGTTCTTATCTCAGTCGTTTTACCGCTGCTGTGCACCAGTCCGATATAAGCGCCATTTGCAGCGATGATTTGATCACCTTTCGCAAGCGTTGCGCCAGTTTTCAAGGTCTCTGCCTGACTTGCACCAGCCTTTTTTACTTGGTTTTCACCTTTATTAGCCAATACACGAAACTCATAACCCTGAGCCAATACATTGCTGCTCAAAAAAGTCAGCAACACCAAGAACGTCAAAAGAATTGTTCTCATTTTCATAGGTCTAATTTTTAATGTTTTACAATTTAATTTTTCTTTTTCTACTTTTAAAAAGCCCGGTGACTGAATTCTTCACCACGCTGTAATATACCTCCAGAGAATCGCCGGCAAGTGCTATTGCTACCATGCCAATGGTTAACTCCGGTTTATAATTGAACTTGTCCAATACATAAACATTCATAAAGCTGATGCCCAAAACTTCCACCAGCTGTATCAATTTAGTGGCACCATCGTACCACTTGGAATACACTCTGTATATGTAAGAAAAAGCCGCTACATTGATCAAACACAACAGCACACCAATTATAGCGCCGGTTGCATCATCCATGGCATCAATGTAATCCTCATTGAGAATCATGGCCACAATGTTGGCATGCACAACTCCCCCAAACATATCCGGATAGGATCTTCCTGCAAACTGCGAGTTAATCGGCGAATAGTACTTGTCTTCTATTGTCAGTCTATCACCAAGATACTCACCTAAAAAGCAGAAGATCACAATTTTATCCTTGATCAGAGATGGATCGAAGTTCTGATCAAAAACTTGATTAACGTCCAGTGCGAAAAACATCGTACCATACACCGACGCACCGAAGTCCATCACATTGCCTCGGTAATTAATCGTTTCCCGCTCGTTGCCTCTTTTCAACAACCTGTCTACCTTTTCAGGTTCCAAATACTGAGCCAGCTTTACAGCAAATGCCAGTTCTTGTTGCCCTGCCACCATCTCCTTGGGAGTGAACTCCCGGGTCATTTTCAACTCTTCCTGAGTTTGGGCATCTGTTATAAAATTAACAAAACCCGTCTCAGCATGCTGAGTGAATCTTGGAAGAGATTTCCCCAGAGAATCAAATTCCAGCTTCTCTTCATTAAAGTTCTGAAGAATGCTACCAATTACCAGGTTATCAACCCTCGAAAAAGCATCCTCCATAATGGCATCGACAGCAGAATCTTTGGGCGTTCTGAAATAGGTATCGAGGCCAATTACCTTTGGTTCATATTGATTGACAATATCAATCATATACCCAATATCTGCCCTGTTTACCCTGCCCAGGTTCACCAGCACAATCCTGTCGTCAGGAACTGCCGGCTCCCTTAGCTGGGAGAATACCACATCAGTGAGCTCTACATCTCCAAGAGCGTCTCCAATCGGATCAAATAAGTCAAAGACCTTAAATGCGGTAACGGAATAAAACGTCCACATCAGTAAGAATATGAAGGCTGTTCCAAAAATCGAGTCCAGCCAAAATTCTCTTCTGTTTGCTTTCATAGTAGATTAGTTGCTTTGCCAACTGGTAAGTAACTAAATATTCACGAACCGACGATACAAACATAAGTAAAAGACAAATTAAACTTAAAATAGAACAATTTTTTTTTCGGTTCTTTCGACGAAGCTTATTATTTGAGGGACGAATGTATATTGTAGTCGGTTTAAGCCAGTATGACTTTTTCTTGGATGTCAACGAATATACCAAAAAGACCAACATTAGAGGAGTTGATTAGCGGAATAATCAGGGGCGACAGGGTGGCTCTGGCCAGGGGTATTACCCTGGTGGAAAGTAAACTACCGTCTGACAGAGCGCTTGCTGAGCAACTGATTGACAGATTGTTAAGCAAAACAGGCAAGGCGACGAGAATTGGTGTTTCGGGTATACCAGGCGTTGGGAAGAGCACCTTCATAGAAGCCTTTGGCGTACACCTTACCAGACTAGGTAAAAAGGTGGCAGTATTGGCGGTTGACCCGTCGAGCAAGCAAACCAAGGGCAGTATTTTGGGCGACAAAACCAGGATGAATAAGCTCGCCGTCAACCCAAATGCCTATATAAGACCCACTCCTACGGGTTCTACCCTCGGGGGCGTTGCAGATCAGTCACGTGAGGCCATGTTACTGTGCGAAGCGGCCGGGTTCGACGTCATTTTGATAGAGACTGTGGGAGTAGGTCAATCGGAGACCCTGGTAAGAGACATGTGTGACTTCTTTCTGCTGCTGACCATAGCAGGAGCAGGCGATGACCTGCAGGGTATAAAAAAGGGCATTATGGAGATGGCCGACGCCATTGTGATCAACAAGGCAGACGGTGACAATATTCCGGTAGTTAAGAAGACCCTCCAGGAGCTTAAACAAGTGGTTCACTACTTCTCGCTGCCTCCTTCCGGCTGGGTTACTCAGGTGACAACATGCTCCGCTCTTCTCGGCGAGGGAATAGGTGAGTTATGGATTTTGATTGAGTCGTTCAACGAAAAGATGACTGCCAATGGCTATTTAGCACATCAGCGATCCCAGCAAAACCTGCAATGGATGCATCAGAAGCTTGATGGGCTTTTGAAACAGGAATTCAATCGTCTGGTAAAAGAGGAAGTCAAAGACCTCGCTGCAAAAGTGGAAAATAGAGAGCTAAACCCCGTAACTGCAGCCCACCAGCTGTTTGACCTCTACAAAAAAAAGAAGGGGTGAAAACACCCCTCCCCTATTAATTCATTCTTTTGACTGAGCCTGCGCCGTTTGAGTCAGCATAAACCTTCTGCGGATTGCCTTTGTAACGAACTGAACCTGCGCCGCTACATTCTGCCCTAAGCTCTTTGTTGGCCACTACCCTGGCCGTCCCAGCCCCTGAAGACTCGACCTCGGTGTAGTCACATTCAAACTCCTCGGCATTGTAGCTTCCCGCACCGGTTATATCAATGACTTGTTCCCTGGCCTTTCCTCTCAGCGTAAGTGTGCCTGCACCTGTCATGTCAGCCCTTAGCCTGTCTGTCTCAATGATCAGCTTTGTAGAACCGGCTCCACTTACATCCAGATCGAACGTCGAAGCTGTGATGACATCGTCGCATACAACTGTGGAAGCCCCGCTTAAATCCATGCCGTTGATGTTAGAAAACTCAATAGTCAGATTCATGGGCCCGCTCGACCTGAAATTATTGTCTTTGATATAGACTTTCAAAGTGCTGCCAACAACCTCGGTTCGAATTCTGTCTATCACATTGTCATCTGCATCAATGAATACCCTGTGCCTGCCGGTTTTCTTCAATGTCACTTTAAAAGCGCCACCGATATCGAGGCTGCTGAACGAAGACAACTCTCTTGTTTCTTCTCCAGCCCAAACCTGGCTGGCAATTAGTAATCCAAGTATAAGTACTCCTATCTTTCTCATAATCGTTAGTTCATTTTGAGTAAAAGACGGTAGCTATCTTCAAGGGTTGCAACACGACTCTTTATTTGAAAACAAAGCCATTTGGCGCTACCCCTGCTTCAAATGTTGATAGTGCTTCTCCATCGGCAGAATATCTGTACACAGTGCCTTTGCCCTGAAAACCTTTGGCGTCTGCTATGTAGATGATATCCTCGGCTTCATTATAACCTAGTCCATAAAAGCCTACTGCCTCATCAATTGTAATAAACGCCTTTTCAAGCACCTTTTGTGTAGTTTCATAGCTTCCAACTGAGGTGCCTGCTATGTAATACAATACGCCCTGCTCTTTATCAATGGATAGTCGGGTAGAAGGATTAACCTCCAGGTCGACCTCTTTGGTAGCTGCGGATGCGCCAAGCTTATAGATGGCTCCGTCGTTGCCCTGATAGCTTCCACCGCAGATCAGCCAAACGGAGCCTGCTTCATCCACCACCATTTCTCCCGGCGAATAACCGACTTCGAGGGTTGTCTCCAGTTCTCCGGTACTGGTCTTAATTACAGATACTGTATTCCCAAAACTATTGGAAGCATAGACGAAGCCATCAGCATAGGCCAGATTTTCAGTGCCGTCCTCTGTATTAATTACCCCCTCCTTTTCAAAAGTGGTAGCGTCAAGAATGAGCACAGACGACTGGTCAAGTGCGTAGCTCTCATCGAAAGTGCCCCAGTTGCTGACAAAGAGCTGATCGTTGGCCCGCAACAAATACCTTGGATTGGCCAGGTTGTCCTCAATAGTGGCTGTTGAAACAAAGTCAGCATTCACCCTTTCAATCTTTTTGCTGTTGTTCACTACCACGTAGCCTACCTCGTCGGCATCGATAAACAAGGATTGTACTACGTCGCCCAGCGGCCGACTGTTGGCCGTTTGGAAAACGAAGGCAGAAACCTCCCCGCTTTCCGGGTCATAGGAAGTAATACTTCCATTCGTTTGGTTAAAATTCCCTTCATTGACTACATACACGGATCCCTCACCGTTATTGGGTTCACCTTCGTCGTCACCTCCACAGCTGGTTAGGAAAACTGCGGCTACTAAACTCCATAATGCTAGCTTTTTCATTTTTTATCTTGGTTTAAAGTGTAATTCAATTGAAAAGAGAAAGAGCGACCCGGCATGGGTCTGTATTGCAGGTTCTCATACCTTTTGCCCAGCACGTTGTCGACTTTGACTGAAAGCGAAAAAAGCGACTTTCCAGCCCGGATTTGCCTGCCAGCCTCCAGGTTCCACAGGGTATAGGCATCGAGATTGATATCGTTATCAACGAGCGTATACCTGCTGCCATAGAATGAAACCTGGGAATCAAAATGCCATGGCCATGTTTGTGCACCCACGTTCCAGCTCCCCTGATGCAGCGGCACATAAGGCAGCTGATTACCGATGTTGCTGTCGTCGCCAGAGTAACCTGCCCGGATCTGCGATACGGTCAGCTTGTAGTTCACATCGTTGGTTAACACCCATTCGCCAGCGCTCCACTCATGACCAGCCGATAGCTCACCGCCACGGGAAAACACATTCCTCACATTCACTGGCGACCAATAACCCGCCGCCTGCGGTAGCCAAAGAATCCAGTCTTGAAGCCAGTGAGCGAAGCCAGTGGCAGATGCTTTCAGTACATGTTTTCCCTGTTTGATGGAATAATCGAATCCAGACTCTGCATTCCAACCTTGCTCTGGCTTCAGGTTTAAGTTGCCACCAGGGCTCCAGTAGCGGTCGTTAAGCGTGGGCACCCGATAGCTTCTGGAAATCTGCGAGCGCCAATTGAGGGAAACTTCGTCTGATTTTAAAATCAAAACGTCAGCTCCCAGCGAAGGTGAAACGGGGTTCCATTTACCAGCAACAATTTCCTGACGAACTTTCGCATTCAGTGTCCATCGGGCTGAAGGAAACCAGTTGACCATTAAAAAGGCATTGGATCGGTTTTCGGTCAAGTCGCCACCGTACTCTGGCACATCGGCAGCTATGTGGTTGATCAATCCTCCGGCCCGGAGTTGAACTTTGGAGATTGGCATCCATTCAATGCTATTATTCCACATATACTGGGTAGTAGCTGAAGCCAGTCCGTTGAATCTGATGAAGTCATAGATTCTACCAGCCCTCGATTCCCATTTCAATAGCGGGCTAATGCTATGCACATAACCCAGCGAAAGCCGCAGCGACTGATCAACCTGAGTGTCGCCGACCGAAGCGACAGTGTAGGGCGGGATAATTTCTCTGTCATACTGAGTCAACCAACCTTCGAGGTCAAAAACACCCTTTGACCATGGATTCCAGAATGCAGCCGCCTTCAGGCCTTTGCCCATGTAAGCGCCATGAGATTGTCTTTCAATTGGCTGCCCGACTTTTGCCAGGTTCCGGTAGGTGTAGTCATTGTCGGATTTCTTATAAAAGCCAGCGAGCGAAATGCCAGCTCTCTCACCCGAAGCCTTGACCTTAAGCCCTGAAAAGCTAGTGCCAAAGCTCCCAACTTCCTGGGTTAACCCTATGCTTCGGAGGTCTTTATCGACCCTATCACTGACAGCCACAGCGCCACCAATAGCGCCAGACCCGGCCAGAGAACTTACTCCTCCATAAAAAACCTCTGCCTGGTCGATAAAGAAATTAGGGATTAGCGAGAAATCGGCCTGGCCTAGTGATGGAAAATTGATGAGAAGGCCATTCCAAAGCAGGGAGGTTTGGCTGGCCGATGTGCCCCTGAGGCTAATAGAGCTGAGCATGCCGGGGCCGTACTCCTTCAGGTAAATGCCTTGCTGCGCCTGAAGTAACTTGCCTAACGATGTAGCTGCTTGCCTTTGAATAGCCATCGGGTCGAGTGGCTCCGAATGGCCTCCCACTGCATAGCTGTGAAGCCATGTGTCGCTGACCTCCACTGGGGCCAGGACTTTACCCATACGGACAGAATCAGCAGCAACCTCCTGACCCTTTGCACCAAACAAAAAAAGGATGACACAGGCTACCAGCCCGACCACCCTTATACCAACTGCATACATCTCTTTGAATTAAATTAACGGGCAAGCCCAGTTTGTTAACTTAACTCAAAGCTGTAGAGGGAATAAGGTGGAATGAAATGTGAAGCCGGAACACGGCCTTTTCAGATCATCCGCCGCTTTTCACCCGAAAGCTTTGAATTGCTTGACTATGGCAGGTCTCCTGGCTCGCCCGGCTTTTCTATCGTCTTCCCACCCCGATGTATCGGAACAGTGACTTTTTGATAGAGGCCTTTGTAGGCTTACAGTTGCGGGGACAGCCCCCGATTTTAACGGGGTTCCCTTTTAATTCTGCTACAACTGCTGATGAGTTGAGGCAGAAACCAACGGTCGATGCGAAATACGCAATAATTGCAATGATGTTAAAACGATTCTGTAAAAATTCTCCGATTTAACACTTTTTAATACCGTCTCAAGTAACCTTTAGGCCAGTTGAGGGTATATTTGGAAGAAATTTGAGTGGTGCACGCAACCTCAACCCCTGTTAAAGCGTCATTACATTGGTTTAGGTCGAAAACTAGAATTATAAAATACTACGATGTCGTTTATTGGAAAGCTATTTGGTAAAAAGGAAAAAACTCCTGTTTCACAGTGCAAAATTTGCAAAACCCTTTTGGAGTACAACGAAGGATATGCACTTACTACCTCTGAGGTAGTTAGCTCAAAGGAATATTGGGATCACAAGATGGTCGAGCCCGAAACGCTTGGGTACACCACTGCTCACTTTAAGCAGAAAGATGCTAATGCCACAAAAATGAGGGGGATCATTTTTGAAAAAACGGCTGAAAAAGACCAGACCTGGCTCGTATGCGACACTTGCATAAAGCAGTTCGAGGTGGATACCAACGAAGCCAAGAAACATGCGCTACAGTGGTGGGAATCCAAGGGCAATTATAACCCCCCAAAATCAGGTGACGCAAAGGCGGTACTTGAGAAGGATACTTACGAAGAAATAAAAGAATACGCCACCATGCTCGCCGGAGCCAATAAGATCAGATAAAAGCTCAGCTGCCCGACGGGCAAAGCAAATATTCGAAATGAAAATGCAATCCGTTCCCAAAAGGGGCGGATTGTTTTATTTTTGCCGCACTATGTTCAACAAAATACTTCTTGTCATCTCCTTTTTTGCCGTGCTCACTTTCTCATGCCAGCAAAAGAAGGCAGAAACGGTAGCCGATAACCCAACCCAACCCTCTTACATAAAGTATGCAAGTGGGCTAGCCATTACCCAGCACGCAGATTGGACAGAGGTTGTGGTGGAACAACCATGGAAGGGTGCCGGAAAGGCTATAAAGTATGCATTGGTTGACAAGAAAAAGGACACAGACGCCGCCTTTGATGGTTATAAAGTTGTGAAAGTGCCGCTTAGCAAGGTGGCTGCTACCAGCACCACCCACCTTCCTCATTTTTCAGCCCTCGGTGAAACATCAAGCCTGAAGGGCTTCGCCAATGCCGACTATGTGTACTCACAGGTCTTCAGGGAAAGGATCGCAAGTGACGAGCTGGTCGAAATTGGGGACGGTGCCGGCGTCAACTTTGAATCGTGCCTCAACTTGAAGCCCGAAGCCCTTTTTACCTTTTCCATGGGGAACGACCGATCTACTGACGAAAGGCTGGAGCTGGCTGGCATCCAAATGCTGTACAATGCCGATTACCTCGAAACGACACCCCTTGGCAGGGCTGAATGGATCAAGTTCACCGCCGCTTTCTTCAATAAGCTTGACGATGCCGATTCTATTTTCAACGTGATAGAACAAAACTATCTGGAACTACGAGCCAAAGCCCTGAAGGCCGAAGCAAAACCAACCGTGCTGACCGGCGTGGTGTATGGCGATACCTGGTTTCTGCCGGGCGGCAAGAATTACGGAGCTGCCTTCTTTGAAGATGCGGGCGGCAGCTACCTCTGGAAAGAAACCGAGGAGAACGGATGGCTGGAACTAAGTTTTGAGTCTGTGTTTGAAAAGGGGTTGAAAGCCGACTATTGGATTGGGGTGGCGTCTTTTAGCACACTACAGGAAATGAAAGCGCAGGAAAGCAGGTATGGTTTGTTTAGCGCCTGGAAAAATAGCGCCGTTTACAACTACGACAATCAGTTGAACGAAAAGGGTGGGAACAATTATCTGGAAGAAGGCTACAGCAGGCCCGATATTGTTCTGGCAGACCTGATCCATATTATGCATCCTGACCTCCTCCCGGGTCACAAACTTTATTTTTACAGAAAATTACCCTAATCTGTGCCATGCTTAGGGATTTCATCCAACAGTCATGGAAGCAATGGTGGAAGTACTTCGTGCTTCTCACGCTCCTGATTTTCGTGCTTTTCCTTCTCAGTCTGGCCCTGGGGTCCGTGGTGATCCCGGCATTTGAAGCGCTGAAAATTGTGTCGGGCTTTACCAGCCAAAACGAAGCCTGGCAGGAAATCATTCTCAACTTCCGGCTGCCAAAAGCATTAACGGCCATACTGGTAGGCGCCGCTTTGGGCATCAGCGGGCTCCAAATGCAAACTTTCTTCAGGAATCCTTTGGCCGGGCCATTTGTGTTGGGCATTAGCTCCGGCGCAAGCCTTGGTGCCGCCTTGCTGATTCTTGGCGGAGCTTCGTTGGGGCTTCATCAGCTGGGCGGGCAGCTTTTCGCCAGTGCTCAGGTAATTGCCGCAGCGCTCGGTGCCATTCTTGTCATGATCGCCGTTATCTCCGTGGCCCGCTCACTGCGTGACGCTATGAGCCTCCTCATCGTAGGGTTGATGTTTAGTAGCACCACAGGAGCCCTGGTCAGCATTATGCAGTACTTCAGCCAGGCCGAAGACATCCAGGCTTATATGCTTTGGTCATTCGGAAGTTTAGGCGGGCTTAGCTGGGAGGAAATGCAAATCTTTGCGCCTATAATAGTAATTGGTCTGCTGCTGTCCTTTGCTTCGGCCAAACAGCTAAACATGCTCTTGCTTGGTGAGCAGTATGCCCGAAGCATGGGGCTCAACATCAAGCGAGCCAGGCTTACCATCATCATCAGCACCTGCCTGCTGGCTGGCAGTGTCACCGCTTTCTGCGGGCCTATCGCCTTCATTGGCATTGCCGTGCCACACATGGTTCGCATGCTTTTCCCTACTTCAAATCATTTGTTGCTTATTCCGTTGGTTTGCCTGATGGGTGCCGGCACCATGCTATTTTGCGACCTGATTGCTCAGCTACCAGGCACATCGCAGTTGCTACCCATCAATGCCGTGACTTCTCTGATCGGCGGCCCCGTCGTTATTTGGATCATTGTGAGTAAACGAAACCTGAGGTACTCGTTATGATCGTTAACAACAGGTCGGTGATGAAACTACAGCATTTGAGTGTTGGCTACCTCGTAAAAAGTCATCCTACTCCGCTTTTGAAAGACATCAACCTGGATATCAATCCCGGGGAGGTAGTTTGTCTGCTGGGACAAAATGGCGTGGGCAAATCAACGCTACTACGAACAATCGCCGGGCTGCAGCCTCCCCTTGCTGGCGAGGTGCTTCTTGCCCATCGGCCAGTTCAAGCATACAGCATCCAGGAGCTAGCCACAAAGATTAGCCTTGTGCTCACTGAAAAAGTAGGTGGTGGCAACCTCACTGTGGAAGAACTGGTAGCACTTGGCCGCCATCCTTACACCAACTGGCTTGGATTGCTTTCCAAAGAAGACAAGTCGGCCGTAGAAGAAGCTGTGGCACTTACAAAGATCAACTACCTGTTGAATAAAAAAGTAGGCGAGCTGAGCGACGGACAGTACCAGAAAGCTATGATAGCCAGAGCGGTGGCGCAAGACGGCGACTTGATGATCCTGGATGAGCCCACGGCGTTTCTGGATCTGAACAATAGCGTCGAAATATTTATGCTGCTCAGACAACTCGCTCTTGAAAAAGAAAAGGCTGTGGTAGTATCTACGCATGACTTCCATTTAGCCATGGAGTTTGCCGACAGACTTTGGCTGACCAATTTCAACAGCCCCCTGGTTCAGGGACTGCCTGAGGATTTGGCGCTAAATGGTCAGCTCGAAGAAAGCCTCTACCACGAAGGCTTTGGGTTTGACTTGTTAAACGGCAGAGTGCTGCTGCCAACAAAAGAAGGCACGACATTTTCATTGGCAGGAGATTCACCAGCCCACAACTGGACAAAACGTGCACTGGAAAGGCACGGCTATCTGCCGGGTGATACGAATGCGGCAATTAAGCTTACTATTGAAATGGAGGGAGATGCTACCAGTTGGGTGGCGACAAACCAAAGATTCCATTCCCTGGAAAGTCTCCTCAACTATTTAGCCGGGCCCAAGAGCAAATAAGCTGCTTTTTCGTTATTTCTGTAATTCTCACCGCCGCTGGTCGTCCTTTATCTGAAGGTTAAACAGGTAAAGGATACAGATTTGAACAGGGTATTTTTTTTGCTGCTCATCATTTGCGCATGCTACGGCAATTTGCTTAGTCAACCAGCCAAAAGCAGGTACAAGGAAAGAACATTTCAGCTGTCCTTTTTTCCAGGCATAGGCACTAACGGACTGGAAAGTGGCTTTTATTTCAACAGGTTCTCCCTTAATATTTTCGGAGGCATGTCGGCCGGCAGCCACCACTTTGAGCTGGGTGGCATTTCAAACATCAACACCAACTCAAGCACTGGCATCCAGATAGCAGGGCTCGCCAACGTGATTGGAAGCCAGACCTACTTTAACCTGACCGATGGCGAAGAGCTCTCTATTGTCAACGAAGGTTTTTCCTGTAATTTAAAGGGCATCCAGTTTTCCGGGCTCTTGAATTTTGTCAGAAACAACGTCGAAGGCATCCAGCTAACCGGTGGGTTCAACTTCAACAATGGCTACGTGCACGGCTTTCAGCTGGCTGGCCTGGGCAATATGGGTGGCAAGCAGGTCTTTGGTGTGCAGATGGCCGGGCTCTACAACATCGCCATTCGTGGCATGACAGGCAGCCAGGCTTCGCTTTTGTTCAACTACACCTACGGGGAACTCAGCGGCTTGCAGCTAGGCCTCATCAACCGGGCAGTGCAAATGGAAGGCAAAAACTCGTCACCACCAGGCCCCGACCGGGGCTTTCAACTCGGCCTGGTGAATGTTTCAAGCGAAATGGACGGAACGCAGTTTGGCCTCATCAACATAGCCAGAAAAGTGCACGGCACGCAAATAGGTCTGATCAACATCTTCAAACCAGGTCCTTACCAGGGCTCTTCCGTGCCCACCTACGGCACGCAGGTAGGCCCTCTTAACTTTGGTTCCAGCGGCGTACACACCCGGCTGTTTACCGACGAGCTGTTTACCGCTGTACTGGAACGAACCACGGGCAACTGTCAAAACTGCACCTACACACCATCACAGATGCCCTTTACAGGACGGTTCAAAGTCGTCAATCAAAATGCGCTCATTTTTGCATACAATCCTTTCGAAAGCTTCAGAAACCAGGTAAAGTGGGGCTTGGGCTATGGCTTCATGAAGGTGTTCTACAACAAACACTCGATGATAGGGGCCGACACATTGAACGCCCGCTGGTTTTTAAGTGCGGGTATCAGGACAATGTACCTCAACCGAACCAAAAATTTTGATCCCAGGCTTAGTCTGCTACACAAAATACATGCAGAAATAGGCCTGCGCAGAAAGAAAAAAGGACCGCATTTGTTTGTCGGTCTTTCATTCAATGCCTATTTCCACGAAGGGCAGGACCTGAACATTGGCCAGGAGGTGTTCAAAACAAGCGAAGAAAGCCTGAACGTACAGTACTGGCCAGGTTATAGCTTTGGGTTGCATTTTTGAAACTGGGCGCTCCTCTAGTTGAAGATATAAAATGCATTATTTTTGCCAGCTACTACTGCGGGGAAACTCCACACTGCAATCGCATTGTCTTTCTTTCCACTTTCCAGGAGCTTTCCGGCTTCATCTCTCAGTTCCCATGCCAGGTCACCACCTTTGTTCCATCCGGTTCCTTCCGTCCATGCAATGAGGTAGTGGTCGTTGTCAGAAATAGCGATTTTGCTATGCTTGGCACCATTTGCTTGCTTTTCAGGAGATCGTACCGGCGATTGGGCTTTGGCGAATTGGTAAAACACCTCCCCGGCTGTTTGCCATGTAAAGGCCAGCATATTACCAGACCTTCCCGAAGAAATGCTGCTCATGGGGCAGGCCTCAAGTTCCCATTTGTCAATCACACTTTCGGAAAGTGTATTGTCGTCATCAAAGTCAATCAGATGAATATCGCGGTGTTTTCTCTCGCCAGCCGACCTATACAAGGCTAAGACGTGTCCATTATTGTCCGATGTCAAATGCATACCACAGCAGCCGCATGCTCCAACCAGTGGATCGTTGATGGCCAGCTCATCAGAAAATGTCCGTCCATCATCCTCCGACTTTCGCAAATAAACCCTCCTGTTCTCTTCGCCTGGCTCGTTTCCGGTGGCATGCCAGGAAACGTAAATATTCCCTTTCTCGTCCGTAGCAATTGCACTGCCTCCGTCCAGCCCCCAGTGAGTCTGTATGAGATTGGCTTCCGGTTCAAAGTGCTTTTTGTCATCAGCCATTCTGGCATAGAGCAGGGGAGTAACCATAGCCGAGTCGTGCACGGCAAGGGTCGCCGCTGAAGAAGCATTCCATATCACATGCACCAAATCGCCTCTGCCAATAGCCATTTGCGCCCCACGTATTGTGCCCACCGCAATGGCACTACTATCCTTCCCGTTTACCCTGATCGGATCGCTCAACTTGCGACTCGACTCGTCAAAACGACAGTAAAAAAGATTTCCAGAGGCTGGGTCACCCTGATAGTAGATGAGGTGGATAAACCCCTCTGTATCGCTCATCGACAACGGCTGAATGGCCCCTTCCGGAAGCTCAATATGATAAATAACCTGCTCGTGGTTTTCAGGTAAGCCGCATTGCTGAAGCACTAAAAACAATAAGCATATTCCATAGTAACGACACCTCATCCTGTACTGAATTTTATTGGACGTCAAGATACTCATTTGAAGCCAAACCAACGACCATCATAGCCTTCAGTATCTGGCAAGAAATAAGACTTCAAAGAACCTTTAAGCTTTCTGAAATCCATTTGTATCTTAAGCGCTCCATTCGGTCGCAGGACTGACAATGTGTTACTCTGCGCCGGTGTAAGTTTGAAGCATACTTATGGCACACATCGTCATCATCGGAAACGGCATAGCTGGCATCACTTGCGCCAGGCATGTGAGAAAGCAGGGGAATGATCAGATCACTGTCATCTCAGGTGAAACCGAGCATTTTTTCAGCAGAACAGCCCTCATGTATATCTACATGGGGCATATGAAATATGAACATACCAAGCCCTATGAAGATTGGTTTTGGGGAAAGAACAAGATTGACCTGGTGTTTGATTTTGTTACTGGTATAGAGGCAAAGGCTAAATCGATACGACTTAAATCCGGCAAAAACATTAACTATGATAAGCTGGTGCTGGCCACCGGCTCACAACCCAACAAGTTTGGCTGGCCCGGCCAGGATCTCCCAGGGGTGCAGGGGCTCTACTCCTATCAGGATTTGGAGATACTGGAGAGCAACAGCAAGAACTGCAAAAGAGCAGTCATTGTGGGAGGTGGCTTAATTGGTATTGAACTGGCGGAAATGCTGGCGTCGAGAAAGATTTCTGTGACCTTTCTGGTACGGGAAAAAAGCTTTTGGGATTTGGTTTTGCCAGTGGAAGAGTCTGCCATGATCAACAGGCACATTGTTGAACATCATATTGACCTCCGGCTGAACACTGAGTTGAGGGAAATAAAAGCCGGGCCTGATGGAAAGGCTTCTGCGGTCGTTACCAGTACTGGTGAGGAAATACCATGCCAGGTAGTAGGATTGACTGCCGGAGTGCACGCCAATGTTGGCTTGGCTAAGTCTTTCGGTGTCGAAACCAACCGGGGCATTCTGGTCGATGACCTTTTGCAGACCAATTTGCCCGATGTTTATGCCATTGGCGACTGTGCCGAACTGCGAAACCCACTACCTCACAGGAAAGCCATAGAGCAGGTGTGGTACACCGGCCGCATGATGGGCGAAACGCTGGCTTTGACGCTAACTGGTACGCCAACCAGGTATGTGCCCGGGATTTGGTTTAATTCTGCCAAGTTCCTTGACATCGAGTATCAGACCTATGGTTCAGTGCCCGCCATTGCTTCTGAAGGAGTGGATTCGTTCTGGTGGGAGCATCCTGACGGAAAAAAGGGCATCAGAATTAATTTTGATCAAGCTGCCGGCACCGTGCTCGGCATGAATGCCATGGGCATCCGGCAGCGACACCAAGTTTGGGACAGCTGGATAAGGCAGAAAACAAAAGTGGATAGGGTGATAAACGAACTGGAGAAGGCCAATTTTGATCCGGAGTTTTTTGATACCTGCGAGCAGGAGATCAGAGCGGCATTTTCGACGCAGTTCCCTTATTTCGAAATCGAAAAGAAAAGAAAGAAAAAGCTGTTTGGTATTTTCTAAAGCAAGAGGAAGAAAGAGATGAGAGCAATACAACTAACCGGGCTGGCACTTTTTATACTTGGCTTTGGCCTTTTTCTGGCCAGCTTCTTCATGGCCGACTACAAAATTGCAAGGAGTGGCTTTGACAAAATTGTTGGTCACGAAGGGAAAGTTGAAGGTATCCTCACTTTCACGCCCGAGATAGTCGACACAGAATACAGCACAAATTTTGGGTTTGTCGGCACCATCCAAAAAGGCATCAACACCTTCAACAGACAGCAAATGATGCTGTTTGCTCTCAAGGAATCGGAGATAAATCTATTAATTAGTGAGCTGGGCCCTCCTCCCTACACTTTCTCCCTTGAAATGCTGAACTACATCTACCCGAAGATCAACACCAGCACTATATTCAAGAGACGAAAAATGGAGGAGTACGGCAGCTGGCTGGCAGGGAGAAAATATGACTCCAGAGAAGCGCTGAAGAAAGATCTGATGTCAGTGGCCAACACGATCAACGATTATGGCATCATCAGCGAGGTAGGTATCGACCGTTACAAAGCCAGAGACATCCGATATGAAGCGACCAAACTGGCTTCCCACGGGCCAATCAAGTCAAGTCCGGGCCTCTTTCTTGCTCTATGCTACCTGCTTCCCATCATCGGAGCTATGATGTACTTGCTACCCAAAGCCAAACTTGACGGCCCGGCTGGCATTAAGAACAGTGGCATTTTCCATAGCGTTTTGAAAAACAAAGGCTGGCTTGGCATCATGCTTGGCAGCTTTCTTATTGTCTTCTATATCATTTTGTATTTCTTCCCCGAGTACATGACCGAATGGATCATCATGGTTGATCCTGTGAGTCAGCTACTGAAGAACAGTGATGCCAGCCGTTTTTTCCTTTATGGCTTCATTTACACGCTTTGCATCCTTGTAATGGGGGTGCGAATGTTCATTAAATACCGCCATAGCAAATATCAGATCATGAGGACGATTTCCGTGATGTTCTTTCAAACGGCTTTCGCTTTCCTCATTCCAGAAATACTCCTCAGGCTTAACCAACCCTATTTCGACTTTAAAAATATCTGGCCGCTCGACTACGACTTCTTCTTCGACAATGAGCTCAACCAGCTTATTTCTTCAGGCAGTCTGGGCATCTTTATGCTGGGCTGGGGCATTGCATTGATCATCATTGCTGTGCCGGTTTTTGTTTACTTCTTTGGCAAAAGATGGTACTGTTCCTGGGTGTGTGGCTGTGGAGGGTTGGCAGAAACGCTGGGCGACCCCTTCCGTCAGCTTTCCGATAAGTCGCTGAAGGCCTGGAAAATTGAGCGGTGGATGATCCATGCAGTGCTGGCCTTTTCTGTTATGATGACAGGCGGCGTGCTGTACACCTATTGGTCGGGCAACTCCTGGCTGGGTGTGATCGACAGCTATACACTCAGAGAAGTGTATGGTGTTTATATCGGCGCAGGCTTCGCTGGCGTGGTGGGCACTGGCTTTTATCCTTTGATGGGTAATAGGGTCTGGTGCCGGTTCGGCTGTCCGTTGGCAGCTTACCTGGGCATTGTGCAGCGCTTCAAAAGCCGCTTCCGCATTACTACCAACGGTGGTCAGTGCATTAGCTGTGGAAACTGTTCCACCTATTGCGAAATGGGCATCGATGTACGTTGGTATGCTCAGCGGGGACAGAACATTGTGCGCTCCTCGTGTGTTGGCTGCGGTGTTTGCTCCTCAGTTTGCCCCCGTGGCGTACTCAACCTTGAGAACAGGGACGAAGAAGGCAGGTTTGGTCAACCCATACTGATTGGCAACGACAGCATCAAAGTGGAAGCATAAATCTTGCTTCCAATGCTTTCTTTATTCTCTTTTCATAATAGGAAATTTCTCAACACTTCGTATTTTACTGAACCTTTCAACCTTAAGGTTCAAAAAGAATGATTGAGCAATACACCAATTGGTGGGAAACCCTTACCCTGCTTCAAAAAATATACTGGTCGCTGGCAGTTCCATTCACTCTTTTTTTCCTGTTGCAGATGCTGATGACCCTCATCGGAGGTGGTGACATGGGCGACGATCTGTCTACCGATGCAGAAATAGACGCCGACACTGGCATTCCTTTTCAGTTCCTTACGTTGAAAAACCTTGTGGCCTTCTTCTCCATTTTTTCCTGGACGGGTATAGCCTGCCTGGATAGCGGCATGTCGGATGGCTGGTCGTTGGTGGCCTCCTCGGTCGCCGGGCTGGCTATGATGTTAATTATGGCCAGCATCTTTTACTTTCTTTCGAAGGCTGACGAGAGCGGCAATCTAAAAATGAGCAATGCAAAAGGAAAATTGGGTGAGGTGTACCTTACTATTGCCTCAAAGCGAAACAGCATAGGCCAAATCCAGATAAAAGTACAGGGTTCGCTGAGAACGCTGGAGGCCATCACCGACGATGAGACCGATATTAAAACGGGCAAAGTGGTGAAGGTCAGTGATGTTATAGACAATAATCTACTCTTAGTTACCGCAAACTTTAGCTGAATATGAGCGTATTCGCATTACCCGTAGTGGCCATTGTGGCCCTCTTTATTTTTATCATCCTTATCACATTTTTTAGTCGCTACAAGCGCTGCCCCTCCGACAGGGTAATGGTTGTCTACGGAAAAGTGGGCGGCGGTACCGACGGCCATAGCTCCTCCAAGTGTATCCACGGTGGCGCTGCGTTTGTGTGGCCTGTGTTTCAGGACTACGCCTTTCTCGACCTCACCCCTAATTCGATAGAGGTGAACCTTACCAATGCTCTCAGCAAGCAGAACATCCGGGTTGACGTGCCTTCCCGCTTTACTGTGGGTATCTCTACAGAAACCGGCGTGATGGAAAATGCAGCTGAAAGGCTGCTCGGGTTAACCAAAGACCATATTCATGACCTTGCCAAAGACATCATTTTTGGTCAGCTGAGGCTTGTAGTGGCCATGATGGACATTGAAGAGATCAATAGCAACCGTGACAAGTTCCTGGCGAACGTGGCCAGCAATGTGGAAGCAGAACTAAAGAAAATTGGCCTTAAGCTTATCAACGTAAACGTAACCGATATCAAGGATGAGTCGGGCTACATAGAGGCGCTTGGAAAAGAAGCAGCTGCCAAGGCTATTAACGACGCCCGCAAGAGCGTGGCTGAAAAAACCAGAGACGGATCTATCGGTGAGGCAATGGCGCACCAGGACCAGCGGGTGCAGGTGGCCGATGCCAACGCCCTTGCAAAAATTGGTGAGGCCAATGCAGCACAGAAAGAACGGATCCAAATTGCCAATGCCGACTCCAGCGCTAAAGTGGGCGAGTCGGAAGCTTTGGCAAAAGCCAATATTGGCGAAGCCGAAGCGCAAAAGACCGAAAGAATCCAGACTTCGGAAGCCAATGCAAGGGCAGTTGAAGGAGAAAACAAGGCCAAAATCGACATAGCCAACTCTGAAGCCGATAGAAGAGAAAAAGAAGCTGAGGCGCTCAGAAAAGCCATGGCGGCTGAAAAGGTGAAGCAAGCCAAAGCGCTGGAGGAGTCGTATGCAGCCGAGCAAGCAGCGGAAAATGCCAGAGCCCAACGAGACAAAGCCAGCCAAACGGCCAATATTGTGGTGCCAGCAGAAATCGACAAGCTCAAAGTAGAGATTGCCGCCGAGGCTGAAGCCGAAATGATCAGACGACGTGCCAAAGGTGAGGCCGATTCGATCATAATGAAGAGAGAGGCAGAAGCCAGGGGTATTTATGAGGTGCTGACCAAGCAGGCCGAAGGTTTGAAGCAAATAGTGAATGCTGCCGGCAACAGCTCGAAAGATGCAGCGATGCTTATTATTGCTGAAAAGCTACCGGAGCTGGTAAGGCTGCAGTCGGAGGCCATCAAGAATATCCAAATCGAGAAAATCACCGTTTGGGATTCGGGCACTGGCAAAGACGGCAAAACGTCGACAGCCAACTTCCTTTCTGGCATGTACCAGTCTGTGCCTCCACTGAAAGAAATCTTTGAGATGGCCGGCCTTGAGCTGCCAGCCTATTTGGGCGAAACTGCCAAAAAAGTAGCCGCAACGGAAGTAAAGGAAACGACCTCAGAGAAGAAGGACGAAAAACCTGCTGAAACAAAGCCGTCGCAACCAGCAAAGGGGAAAGATGATCCGAAGAAAGGATTAGGCCCTGCGCCTAAGAAGTAGAAATCTAGCGCTCCGAGAAGGCTGTTGAGGCACGTCCCGGGTCGCTTTTTCGTATTAGAATATCCCCATCATATTAATCAGCACCAGTCCGATAACTGCCGGGCACACAAAGCGAATGAAGAATCGCCAAATGGCTGCCGGAGTGATGCCCACCACAAGCTCTTTCTTGAAAAATGGAGCTCCCTCAGCTATTTCATCTGATATTTTGGTGACATCCATGACCCAACCAGTGTAAAGACAGGTCATCAGCGCCACGATCACAATGAAGAACGTGCCGAAGAAGAAGTCCATGATGTCCATTACACCCCCATAGGTGTTGCCAAATACTGTGATAGAAACATTGGTAAATATGTCGGCCCCGCCGCTGGAGAGTGCAGATGGCAGTCCCACTACTGTGGCGGCAATCCCCACCACCCAGGCAGCCTTTTTTCGGCTCCAGTTTTTGTTGTCGATGAAAAAGGAAGCCGGCACTTCAATCATTGCTATGGAAGAAGTAAGAGCAGCCAGGCAAAGCAGAAGAAAGAAAAAAGCCCCTATGATATTGCCACCTGCAGGTAACGATTCGAAAATGACTGGTAATATCTTAAAAACCAAAGTAGGACCCTGGTCTGGCTGCATGCCAAAGGCAAACACGGCAGGGAAAATCATTAATCCACCCAGCAATGCCACACCGGTATCCATAATACCTACCCAAAGACCTGAGCTTACGATGTTACTGTCCTTTGGCAGGTAAGAGCCATAGGTGATCATCATTCCCCAGCCGATACTCATAGAGAAAAAGGCCTGACCGAGAGCGGCTAGAATAGTTCCTGCTCCGATTTTGCTAAAGTCCGGAACAAGGTAGTACTCAATGCCAGCCATGGCCCCAGGAAGGGTTACACTCCTGATAATTACAACAATCAACAAAATAAACAGCACAGGCATCATGATCTTGGCTGCCTTTTCGATGCCTCCACTTATGCCCCCCAAAACGATAAGTGTAGAAGCCGCCATGAAAATGCCGAAGAGTGGTAAAATTGCGACCGGATTAGCCCGGAAAACATCAAAATCCAGAGGTATGTCGAACAGGGCGGTATACATATATCCGATTGTCCAGCCCGCAATAACGCCGTAATAAGAGAGCACAAAGAAGCTCACACAAAGCGATAATATACCCCCGCCAAATACCCAAAACTTACTTCCTCCAGTATCCTTAAATGCGCCCACAGGGTTCTTCCTGGAAAAACGACCAAGCCCCATTTCATTAAAAAGCAAGGGAGCTCCTACCAGAAGGATGCAGATAAAGTAGACAAATACAAAAGCACCGCCACCGTTCTCTCCTGTCAGGTAAGGAAATCTCCAAATGTTACCTAAGCCCACAGCAGAGCCTGCAGCGGCCATTACAAAACCAAACTTACTTCCCCAGTTATCTCTAGCCATAGTTGTTTATTTGACCTTCGAAAATAAAGGGAAAATTACAGGCCTCCATATATGGCTTGTCATATTCCACTAGCGGCAGTGAAAAAATTGACAAAGGGTGTAACCTCCGGGCCATTAAATGAAGCCAAAACGATAACAAAGAAATTGTGTTAAATGTCTGTACAGCTAAAGTTTCAGCATCCTTTTCACAAAAACCACGTAATTAGCATTATGATTACTCTACTACTACTTTTTCTGTTTAGCATTATACTCGGCTGGCTCGGTACTTTTTTCAACGTTTTCTAAGATAAACCGCTTTACCGCCAAGGTGGTTTCTGGTAAAAGGTTACATACGTTCGGCCGTTAAGTACAATCATTGGATCACCATTTTTGGGATGGTTCCGTTTTTCAAACGTAAATGACTGGTTGCCGCCCGATCTGGAACTAGCCACCAACACACTTCCCTGTAAGCTCCATGTGCCTGCATCGGACGTCTGCGAACTTGTGCCGCCTGTGGCTATCTGCGTGCCATATTGATTGGTCACGGTTGCACTGCCCGAATTTTCACTGTAGTATTCGTAGGTGCCGTTTGCATTTAAAATGATGCACTCGTCGGTGCTCCAACCTCCCGAACCGGTGCTTGCTACATTGACGTAGCACCATTTCCCTGCGAGTTCGGCCGGAGCGGAACCCGAGTTTGACGAGACTCCAGTCGGCCCGGCCGGCGGCACACTCCCGTTAAATTTGTTGTAGACAAGGCTTCCTCCAGGGCCTGTCAATGTCAAAGTATTTCCTCCCAGTTGGTACTGAAACTGCACTGCACCTTGTGGAGTGGAAAGTATCACTGTGGTGCCCTGTGTTTGGTAGTCAAAGGAATTACCGTCGATCACTACCTTGCCGTTGGCCATAAAGTCGAGCACCTGCCCCTGGCTTTCCCACTTGCCAACGATTGAGCGGGTTGGAGAATCAGCAGTCTGGGTCGGCAGTGCATTAGCAGTGGCCTGCCTTTCGGCCCCACTTTTCCCGAATGTGATGGCAGAATCCAAATCGCCTCCGGAAAGCGTTAACTGATCGCCCGCCAGGTTATACTGGTAGGTCACTACTTCGGTGGCAAATTTGATCGCTAGACTGTTGTCACCTGCGGTATAGGTAATAGATTCACCATCAAACTCTCCCGAACCATTGCTAAGGAGTAGCAAAGTCATAGTGTAACCAAATTCGGTGTTGACCCAGGTGCCTGGCAGCCCCTGACTTGTCTGTTCTTTTACTTTCGAACCAATTTGTGCCAATGCGGCCTGGTGAAAAATCAAACCGACGATAAAAATTGCCCTTTTCGTTTTCATAGGACTCGCTTTTCCATGAAAATAGTCAAAAGCGGTTGAAAATCAATGCATGCAAGGCTGATAAATTACTGAAGATCAGGTCATAAGAAGTTATGGCTAGAGCGGCCTGATCACCAAATTAAAATCTATGGTAAGCTCGTCGGCTACTTTTACGAGCCCCATCATCTTTGACGGAGGCACCATCTCGAAGTCAGTAAAACGCAGAGTTTTTGACCCTACCAGATTATAGAGGCTGTAGCTTTTTTCCCAAAAATCGAAATGGATACTCACCTCTCTTTTTCTTCCTGAGAGTTCTATGAGCATTACGGCGTCGTAGCTTGTAACGCCCGGCACTGTAGATGAAACGGCGTTCAGCGACAAAAAGCTCACTCCGATTTCAGGATATATATCAGCCTGGAGGGTTTCCTGGAAGTCGCTGGTGATCATGTTGTGCGCACAATCAAAATCGACAACAGGGAGCGATAGTTTGTTAGGGGAAAATTTGATGTATGAGGCCGTACGTTCAGACAGCTCCAGCGTGTCGGCATACTGGTACGACGACATTCCACAAGTAAATTGATTAACATTGGAAGCTCCATTAATAATCAGGGTGCTGGAGGGTTCAATCACCCACGCCACCATCCTTTTTTCGTCTCCATTGCTGAAGAAGAGAGAGTAAAAGCCAATTACTATGAGAAGAAGCTTCATATCAAAAAGAGAAAGGAATGCCCACTAAGCGGGCATTCCATAACTAACTTACCAAAAACCAACTAGAAACTAATAGCTGCTTCGATCATGATGCCTTTGAACTCGGCGTCATTGTATTTGCCAGTCCAGCCTTCAGTATATTGCTGATTAACATACTCTAGCTTGGCAACCACATTGTCGGTCATAAACCATCCGCCACCAAGGTTGATTCGGCTGATCTTTTGGGTAGTGGCCGCATCTGTGGCTTTACCGTTCACTGAGTTATATCTACCTCCAAGGAACACCTTCTCAGCAGCGCCAATTCTGTAGATGGCTTCAACCGCAGTCTGGGTGTAAGAACCGCTGCCCTGGTCTTTGCTGTTGGACACTATTTCATAGATACCGAACAACTCAAGTCCCTGATACTTAAGGAAAGGATTGATCTGAATAGCGGTCATTTGTTTGAATCTTGGGTTAAAGCGAGCGTTGGCAAAAGCACTTGTGGCGTTCACTCCGCTAGCTGCTTCAGCAAGAGAAATCAAAGTGTTGTAGTACCTGTCACCTGCCCTGTCGCCACCGTAAAGATAGGATCCGGTAGACAACCCGCTGTTCATGTACCAGCTACCTGTAATTCTGAAGCGCAGGTCATCGTTAAACTGCTTGTCGTAACCCACTTTTCCGTAGAAGGAAATTTTATTGTCGGTGGTAGGTGTAACTACCACGCTCTGGTTCAGCTTACCATTAGATATACCCAACACTCCAATGAAACCGTTGGTTTGGGCATTTGCCTCAATAAAAGCCTCAGTGGTGAAAGAGTCCATGATATAGTTACCAACAAAAGGGTTAAATATTGCCCTGGCGTTGTCAGTTCTTCTAAAGTGTGCATCACCAAAGTTGATCTCGTCTAAACCCACTCTAAAAGTAACTACCTTCATTAGTTCGGCTGCAAAACCTGGCTTAATAAAGTCAAGCTTGTCGATTTGAATATAACCACCCTTTACCCAGGATTCGTTGTGGTGCCTGGCAGAAAGGTAAGTTCTCAAGTGCATTCTCATACCATCAGACAACTGAACATCGAGGTTCAGGTTGGCTGTGGGGAGGTTTAAGTTGGTACCCAAGTCCAAAAGGCTGTCGAGCGAGTTTGTTTGGTTAATTCCCTGAAATTCGATGGCAAAGTCACCACCCACTCTCACTTTTAAGCCGTCAAAAGGTATGGTATCTGCTTTTGTAGTCTCAAAAACATTGCGGCCTTTTACGTCATTTGTTCTGTAAAATTGAAGGTCAGGTTGCTGAGCCATCAATGTGCTGGTTGCGGAAAGTCCTAAGACAATCAGTATCCCAAGAAATTTATTTAGCGTTTTCATGATAAGGGACATTTATTGGTTTTTATTTATTTAGTCAGAATAATTTCGTAGGTAATCGTTACTTCCTTTCCTGTTGAAACAGTGCCGAACATAAAAGAAGGTGGTTCCACACTGTATACTTCCATGTCAAGTGTGTAAGAACCTGTGAGTTTGTATTTGCCATCAGCCAGCGGCTCCAGCTTTCCGTCAAGACTTATGTCTTTAGTCACACCTGCGATAGTTAATTTCCCAGCCCCCTGAACAAGCGATGATCCTTTGGCTTGCGAAGTTTTCAGGTTAAATGTGATCTGTGGATTTTTGTCTGATTTAAGCGCTTTGTAGGCATTGTCATCCATCCCACTTTTATGACTCTTGAGGGTGTTAACTGGCAAACTTAGTTTCAGCCCTTCAATCGTCGCCCCTCCGTCGGCTATGCTTGCGTCCACCTTAACATCTTCTGAAACCATGGTCCAGTCATGCATGGTAGAGGTGCCAGAAACAGTAATTTTTGATCCCTTTTCAGCCTTGAAGGGCTGTCCGGCTATAGCTGCTACAGTCAGAAATACAAGGGCGGTAATTGCGAATAATCTTTTCATCTTTCTGAATAGTTTTGTGAACCATTTGATGATGCTAAGGTATAGGAGGGAGCAAGCGGAGGGTATGACACTACAAAGCAGAAAAGGTGACTTTCGTCACCCTGGGAAGGATTGATTCCAGAAATTAAATGTAAGTATGTTGCGAAAAATTCAGCTAAACAGGTATGAGTCGTCTATTTTCACACCCTGGACAAAATAATATATTGAAGTATCGTCACTTAAGTTCTGGATGTTTCTTATGCCAGCCTGTAGCCTCCTGGTAGGCTTTTGCAACCGCCAGCAAAGTCCCTTCATCAAATAGCCGGCCGGTGAAGGTAATGCTGGTGGGAGTGCCGTCATCAGAAAAGCCATTGGGCAGCACTACGGATGGGTGGCCGCTCAGGTTGGTGACTCGTAGATTGCTGCCTCCTCTGGAAGGAGCCAGGTACACATCCACTTTTTCAAAAACATCGGTCATATCTCGAATAAGTTGAGTCCTAAGCCTGTTTGCCTGGATATATTCTACAGCCGGAATTAGCCGGGATTCCCTGAAGCTGTTAGGCCAGGCCCACTTTAGCTGGTTAACCAACTGATCGTCCCGGCCGCTTAATGTCAATTCCTCAAAAGCGGCTGCAGCCTCTGCCGAAAGTATAATGGTCATATTCCCTACCGGCTGGTTAGGCAATTCAATTGGTATAAGTTGTGCTCCGAGTTCCTTCAAGACCTGCAGCGCTACGCTGTCTTGACTATGAAAGGCGTATTCTTTGTCAAAGTCACTTTTTACATAACCGATCCTGAGTGCCTTCAGATCGACAGTAGGCTCATAGTAGAACGGAAAGTCCAAAACCATAGCGTCTTTTCCGTCAGGTCCGCCAATCGCAGCCAACACAATGGCGCAGTCTTCCACATTGCGACACAATGGGCCTAGCTTGTCCATGCTCCAGCTTAGGGCCATGGCTCCGTAGCGACTTACCCGGCCATAAGTAGGCCTCAGTCCGGTTACGCCACAAACGGTGGATGGTGACACAATCGATCCCAACGTCTCCGAACCAATAGCAAACGGCAGCAAACCCGCCGAAACGGTGGATGCCGAACCCGCCGATGAACCACTGCTTCCCTTCTCGGAATTCCAGGGGTTCCGTGTTTTGCCTCCAAACCAAATATCGCCCATGGCAAGAGCGCCAAGTGTGGTTTTTGCCATCAAAACTGCCCCAGCGTTTTCCAGCCGCTCGACAACAGTCGCATCCACGTCAAACTCCTGGTCTTTGTAAGGCATGGCCCCCCAGGTCGTCTTGAAGCCTTTCTTGGACAGCAAGTCTTTGGCTCCAAAAGGAATCCCATGCAAAAGACCTTTGTGGTTACCCTGTGAAATTTCCTTGTCAGCATTTGCAGCTTTTTCAAGTGCATAGTCTTCCATGAGGGTCACGATGGCGTGCAGCTGTGGATCAAGCTTCTTAATTCTGTCTATATAAAACTGCGTAAGCTCAAGTGAGGAAATTTGTTTGGTTCGGATGAGCTCCGCCAACTCTCCGATACTCATATAAGCCAGCTCCTCGTCAGCGGCAGGTCGCAAGGTTCCACTGTAATCGCCAAATTTCAACCCTTTATAATGGCTCTGGTGGCGAAAGCCCAACGGGAGCGGATTGAACTGCATGGCAGGCACCACGTCGTCAGTTAATGGGCTCCTGCGCATGGAAAGATAGCTCTCCCTTTGCGAGGCAATGCCATCAAGCATGGAGTCAGCCTCGGCACGGGTAAGTGGCACTCCAATCAGTTCACCTGCTTTGATAATATTGTCGCAGCTAATCGTTTCCTCCTGTGTTAGCGACACGTAATGGCCCAGACAAAAAAAGACAACTGCCACGAGAGTGAATAGAGCGACCTTACCAAATACTGCTTTCATACCTAAGGATTATAGCACAGTTTAATGAATAAAATAGAATTAGGCATGTCAAATATTAGCAAGAAGCCATTTATAAATGTGGATGGTTTTCTATTTTTAGCCATGAGGAAAGAATATTGCGCCATTTTTAATGTCGGTTCTCTGGCCGTCGTACTTTTTTGTCAAGTCCTGATGGGGTGCTCACAAAAGAAAGAGGAGCCTAAAAAACCCAACATTGTTTTCATTTTCACCGACGACCAGCGAGCTGATGCACTGGGGGCAGCTGGTAACCAAATTATTAAAACGCCTAATCTGGATGCGCTTGCGGCAAGCGGTGTGCGCTTCACTAACAACTACTGCATGGGCTCTATTCATGGGGCCGTTTGCGCCCCGAGCCGAGCCATGCTCATGAGTGGCAAAAGCCTTTACCATGTATACGACAAGCTGGACACGGTCACCACCATGCCGCAGGTATTGGCCGCCAATGGTTACACTACTTTTGGAACCGGCAAATGGCACAATGGTGGCAACAGTTTTCTGGCTTCGTTTCAGCAGGGAAAGAATGTGTTTCTGGGTGGAATGGATGATCATTTCAACACAACCGTTCGTGACAAAGTGAATGACTCCACTTTTACCGAACCTATCGAAAAAGGCTTCTCCACCGACCTTTTTGCTGATGCGATGATAGACTTCATTACCTCACAAAAAGGAGCCGACAAGCCCTTCTTTGCTTACATAGCCTTCACAGCCCCTCACGACCCTAGAAGTCCATTGCCACAATACCTGGAGCAATATACGGGAGACACCGTTCCGTTACCGGCCAACTTTAAGCCCTGGCATCCTTTCAATTTTGGGGAACTAAATGAAATGCAGGTAAGAGATGAGCACCTGGCACCGTGGCCGAGAGACCCTGGAATGATTCAGGATCAACTCAGGGAATATTACGCTATGATTACCCACGCCGACAAAAGAATAGGCGACATTATCGCTTCGATTGAAGCCAGCGGTTTTGCCGACAACACGATAATAGTCTACGCTGCCGACCATGGGCTTGCCCTGGGAAGCCATGGCCTTGTGGGGAAGCAAAGCCTGTATGAGCACAGCATGAAGGCACCACTGGTATTCGCAGGCCCCGGCTTGCCAGCCAATGAAACAAGAGATGCACTGGTTTACCTCTACGACATTTTCCCTACACTTTGCAACCTTACAGGCGTAGAACCACCTGAGGGTGTGGACGGGAAAGACCTCTCGAAGGTAATTATGGGCAAAGAAGGAGGTGTTCGTACCTCGCTATTCACCACCTACAGGGGCACGCACCGGGCAGTGCGGGACAAGAAATGGAAATTGATACGATACCCTATGATCGACCACACACAACTCTTCGACCTTGAAAACGACCCTGATGAACTAGTCAACCTGGCTGGTGAAAAGGAGCACGAGGTAAAAGTGAGGGAAATGATGGGCTTGTTAGGCAGCTGGCAAAGGAGAACCGACGATACGCTGCAGCTTACAGCCAAAACAATTGTGCCAATGGAGTACGACCCAACTACTTTCGAAAGGAAACCGGACGTGCACCAACCTCCTTTTGTACTTGAAAAGTACTTCAAAGAATACAAAGCGCAACCATGATAAATAGCTCCTCAATAAAGGCACTTTCGCTGGTCACATTGGCGGCAGCACTTGGCTGCAAAATGGAACCAGCTGAGGAAACTACGCCTAAACCCAACATCATCGTTATACTGGCCGACGACCTGGGCTATGGCGATGTGAGCGCTTATGGCTCCAACACCATAAGCACTCCCAATATTGACCAACTTGCTGCCGCTGGCCTCCGCTTTACGCAAGGCTATTGTACTTCAGCCACCTGCACACCCTCGAGGTATGGGTTGCTGACAGGTGTTTATCCATGGCGAAATAAGGATGCGAGAGTATTGCCTGGCGATGCACCTGCACTGATACGGCCTGGGATGGCAACACTCCCCTCCCTTTTAAAGAAAGCTGGCTACAAAACAGCGGTGGTTGGCAAATGGCACCTTGGTCTTGGCGACGGCAATGTCAACTGGAACGAGCGCATTAGCCCAGGCCCAAACGATATCGGCTTTGACTACAGCTACATGATGGCTGCCACTAACGACAGGGTGCCAACAGTTTTTGTAGAAAACCAAAGGGTGGTTGGCCTTGAAGCACACGACCCATTGATGATCAACTATAAGGAGAATTTTCCGGGAGAGCCCACCGGCAAAGACAACCCTGAGTTGCTAAAAATGCATCCCAGCCATGGTCATGACATGAGCATTCACAACGGCATCTCCAGAATAGGCTTTATGAAAGGCGGAAAAGCTGCCCTATGGCGGGATGAAGACATGGCTGATGTATTTGTCGATAAGGCCAGGGAATTTATGACGGAGCAAAAGGATGGCCCTTTCTTCCTGTACTTTGCACTGCACCAGCCCCATGTTCCCCGCACGCCTAACGAAAGATTTGTTGGTCAATCGGGCATGGGGCCACGAGGTGATGCCATTGTGGAAGCCGACTGGTGTGTGGGCGAAATCACAAAACACCTCGAAAGCCTGGGGTTGTCAAAAAATACTTTGATCGTCTTTTCGAGCGACAACGGGCCTGTGATAGACGACGGGTATCAGGATCAGGCTGTAGAACTTCTCGGCGATCACCAGCCATTGGGCCCGCTTAGAGGCGGGAAATACAGCCTGTTCGATGGTGGTACAAGGGTTCCTTTTATTGTCAGCTGGCCTGGAAAGGTTAAAGCGGGTGTTTCGGATGCTTTGGTTTGCCAGGTCGACCTGCCAGCCTCCCTTTCATCTTTGGTAGGTGTAACGGCGGATTCCGGCACCATCGCCGACAGCAAAAACGTGATAGATGCGTTGCTTGGGAAATCTGACATCGGCCGAAGCTCGCTGGTTCTGCATGCATCGGGCACGCAAGCAATTCGCAACCTGAAGTGGTACCTTATTCCTCCAAATGATGGCCCGGCAATTTACCAGTATACCAACACAGAGTCAGGGCGTGACACAGCTATGCAACTCTATCAGATATCAGACCCTGGCCAAAAGATAAATATAGCTGCCGAAAATCCTGAGGCGGTGGCCGAATTGGAGGCACTGCTGCTGGCGGAAAAGAAGAAATAAAAAAGCCCGGCGCTCTAAAAGACCGCCGGGCTACCAAACCTAATCAACCGTGCAACGTTAAACGTTGCTGCCCCCGAAAGGGCATTACCAAACTTGGCTTGCAAAGTAGTTAATAGCAAAAATGTGTCTGCTATACACATTGTAAAAAATTGTCATGGGATTATTTACACTACTTATTAATTGATAAATGGTGACTACTAACAGGGGAGTAAATCTCTACATCGCTATGAGTCTCGATGGCTATATCGCTAAAGAAGACGACAATATTGATTTTCTGTCACAAGTACAGGTGCCTGGCGAAGACTATGGCTATGCGGAATTCACCGCTGGCATCGACACGGTCATTTGGGGCAGGAAGACCTACGACAAAGTGTTGTCATTTGGAGGAGAGTTTCACCACAAAGACAAAAAAGTGTGGGTGCTCTCCAATAGCAGAACAGGCAGGGATGAAAACGTTGAGTACTTTAATGACTTGCCGGCTCTTATTAAGAAACTCAAAAAGGAAAAGGGCAAGAACATCTACTGCGATGGTGGTGGCGACCTGGTGTTTGAGCTTTTCAAATATTCTCTGATTGACAGAGTAATCGTTTCAGTCATTCCTCATTTGCTGGGTAGCGGCATTAGATTGTTTAAAGACGGCCGCCCAGAGCAAAACCTGACCTTCAAAAAAAGCCTGACTTTCCCCTCGGGGCTGGTGCAGCTATGGTACGATAAAAAGGAAAACAAAAAGGTGTAGTGCTTTGGGCTGTAGTCCCTTGCATTTAAAGTAGATTTTTCTTAATTCCTGAGTCAAAATACATCACTATGGCCTACGAACTAAAAACAAAAGTCAACGATGTAAGCGTGGAAGGCTTTCTCGACAAAGTGGAGGATGAGAAAAAACGAAATGACGCCTTTGAGGTGCTGAAGCTGATGAAGGAGGTGACTGGCGAAAAACCAAAGATGTGGGGCTCATCTATAGTTGGTTTTGGCACCTATCGCTACAAATATGCCAGCGGACAGGAAGGTGATTGGATGATAACCGGCTTTTCGCCAAGAAAAACGAGCCTTACGCTCTATATCATGCCAGGCTTCGGCCGGTACGAAGAGCTGATGCAGAAGCTCGGAAAGTACAAAACCGGGAAGTCTTGTCTCTATATTAACAAATTGACAGACGTGGATCTTGGTATTCTTAAAACACTGGTCAAAGAGTCGGTGGATTATATGAATAAGAAGTACAATAGCTAGCGTGGAGTCACTCCACCAAGCTCACTTCCTCAGCAGGCATTGCGCCTTCTTCTTTTGAGCCTCTTTACCAGCGCCGCCTCACCAGAAGAATCATACTAAACCGCAAATTGTCAGTGCTCTTCACTGACAATCGAATTGGTGTGAAATCTAACAACGTTGATGGATGTGCTGGCCCATCCGGGGCCAAGAGTGGTTTCAATGATGTGGGGCTGGCAAGCAACTATCAATAGAGTTATTTCTACGCCTGGAAATACGTGCTGCATATCGGGAGTCATTACTGGACTAAATTATGAGAGAAAAATATTTGTTATATTTACATACGACGGATGAAAATCATCAAGGATCATATTAACGAAATATCGACCCTATGCAAAAAGCATAAGGTAATTGAGCTGTTCGCCTTTGGTTCCATACTGTCAGACTCTTTTGATGCTGACAGTGATGTCGATTTTCTGGTGAAGTTTGGTGATGTGAATTTGGCCGACTATTTCGACAACTATATGAACCTGAAAGAATCTTTGGAATCTCTACTCAACAGAAAAGTGGATCTTTTAGAAGTCCAAACCCTTCGGAATCCTATTCTAATTAAATCTATCAATAGAACCAAGGCGCTGGTTTATGGACGAAAAGGTACTGAAGTGGCTATATGACATTGATGGCTCCATCAATGAAATTGAAAGCTATTTCGACGGGCAAGCACATGACTTTGTCAGCTACCAAAGAAATCTTCTTTTGAAGAGAGGCGTCGAGAGAAATCTGGAAATTATCGGCGAAGCCGTTCGAAGGATTCTTGACAAAGAACCAGAATTCCCGATCACAAATGCTATCAGAATCGTCGGGTTGAGAAATCAAATCATTCATTCCTACGATAATATTTCTGATGAAAACATTTGGGCTATTCTGACCAAACACCTCCCCTTGCTAAAGTCCGAAATCAACCGCCTGATAAAAGATGCGGATATGGGCTAATGCTAACCTTTTGTCCCACCCCCGACCTCCTAATCCAATGCATTCCCTATTTTTGCATGTAAATCAACCGTAAGTGCGCCAACCCAACATCAAAGTCATCATCCCTGCCTTCAATGAGCAGAACGCCGTAGGTATGGTGATTGACGAGATCCCCAAAGAACTGGTATCCGAAATCATCGTCATCGACAATGGTTCGACTGACAACACCTTTGCTCAGGCACAGTCGAGAGGAGCAACGGCGCTCAGAGAAGAAAAAAGAGGCTATGGCAACGCCTGCCTTTGCGGTATGCAGCACATCGCCGGCCAGGTCGACGACCTGCCAGATATCGTGGTGTTTCTCGATGGAGACCACTCCGATTATCCTGAAGAAATGTACGAGCTGGTACAACCGATTATAGACGGCAAAGCCGATCTCGTGATCGGCTCCAGGGCTCTTGGCAAAAAAGAAAAGGGCTCCATGACACCACAGCAAATATTTGGCAACTGGTTAGCCACCACCCTCCTCCGCTGGTTTTACGGAGTGCAGTTTACTGACCTTGGGCCTTTCAGGGCTGTGAAATATGAAAGCCTGCTGCGCATTAACATGCAGGACAAAACCTATGGCTGGACTGTAGAAATGCAGCTAAAAGCGGCTAAATTGGGAATGCAAACCACCGAAGTGCCGGTAAACTATCGGCAGCGCATTGGTGTTTCCAAAGTGTCGGGCACGGTGAAAGGCACCTTCGGCGCAGGCTACAAAATACTTTGGACAATCTTCAGGTACTTATGATCGACTGGCTGGTAATAATTGGGTACGGACTCTCCTTGTCGCTGATCTTTCTGTTCAGCCTGGGACAGCTGCACCTGGCTATTCGCTACCGAAAAAACAAGAAGTTAACGCCAGCGAAAATTGCTCCACTTACAGAGTTCCCGCTGGTGACCGTACAGCTGCCTATTTATAACGAGCTGTACGTGGTGGAAAGACTGATCAGACAAGTATGCCTGCTCGACTACCCAAAAGACAAACTGGAAATTCAGGTGCTTGACGACAGTGATGATGAGACTTGCGTTGTTGTAGACAACCTGGTTGAAGAATACAAAAAGATGGGCTTCGACATTAAAGCGCTGCGTCGGCAAGAAAGAACAGGTTTCAAAGCGGGAGCCTTGCAGAATGGGCTTGAACAGGCCCGTGCTGAGTTTATTGCTATTTTCGATGCCGACTTCCTGCCAGACCCTCAATTCCTGAAGGAAACATTACCCCACTTTACCACCCCAAAAGTGGGCATGGTGCAAACCCGCTGGGGTCACCTCAATCGCAACTACTCGTGGCTGACCAAACTACAAGCCTTCGGCCTCGACGCCCATTTTTCAGTAGAGCAAACAGGCCGTAGTGCATCGGGTAGCTTCATTAACTTCAACGGCACGGGCGGTGTCTGGCGAAAGAAGTGCATTGTAGACGGCGGCGGATGGACAGCAGACACCCTCACCGAAGACCTCGACCTTAGCTACAGAGCTCAGCTGAAAGGCTGGCATTTCACGTTCCTTGAAAATGTTGAGTCTCCCGCAGAGCTGCCCATCCTTATGCCGGCAGTAAAATCACAACAGTACCGCTGGAACAAAGGCGCCGCCGAAACAGCCAGAAAAAACCTGGGGGCTGTGCTCACATCGACCTTGCCGCTGAAAAACAAGCTTCACGCCGTCCAGCATTTGCTCAACAGCTCGCTTTTCTTTTTCCTTTTCACGGCCTCACTACTCAGCCTACCCCTGCTCTACACAATGAACCATTTGCCGACATACAGCGCACTGTTCAATGCGGCCAGTGTATTTGTATTAGGTTTTCTCTTTGTTAGCTATTTCTACTGGGTTGCCAGCGGCTCTTCATTTCCCAAAAAGCCGCTAAAATACTTTCTTATTCACTTCCCCATGTTCATCACCTTCTCGATGGGCATGTCACTACACAATGCCATTGCGGTGCTTGAAGGCTGGCTCGGCATTAAGACGCCATTTTTGCGCACACCCAAATTCAACGTTCTCAAAGACAAAATATCCTGGAAAACCAACAAGTACATCAAATGGAAGCTAACACCGGCGATTGTGCTCGAAGGCCTTCTTTCCGTTTACTTTGCCTTTGGCCTTTGGTCGGCCTTCTACCTGTCCGACTTTGGGCTGATATTTTTCCATCTCATGCTTACCATAGGCTTCGGAGGCATCTTCCTACTCTCAATTAAACCTTATGGGTTTCTCGCCTCCAAAGCTTAAATGGGCCGTTGCGGGAGCGCTCTCCTGCTTGATCTATTTTTTGCTTGCCTACAAGCTTCAAAGAACAGACGCCTGGATTCTTCAGGGCTCATTCGCTTTACTTTTTCTCGCCTTCCTGGCTTTACAAAAAGCTGAATTGAAATGGATTCTTGGCCTTGCCGTCCTGTTCCGCCTGATTTTCCTATTCGCCCTCCCGGCGCTTTCTGATGACTTCTACCGATTCATATGGGATGGCTTGCTGTGGCATCAGGGCATCCATCCATTCAGCCACCCGCCATCATTTTACATGGAAGCGGGTAATGCTATTCCCACACTGACGGCCGAGCTCTACGATGGGCTCAATTCAAAAGAATACTTCACAGTGTACCCGCCATTCCATCAACTGGTATTTTGGCTGAGCACACTCACTTATAATGGTTCTTTGCTCAGCGCTATCGTCCCGATGCGGCTTTTACTCATAGCAACAGAGATCGTGTTTCTGTTTTTTATCGCCCACTATCTAAAGAAAAGTGGCAAGCCCTCCTCTTTGTTGGCCGTTTACGCCCTTAATCCGCTGGTCATCATGGAAGTGTCTGGCAACCTTCACTTTGAAGGGATGATGGCGCTGTTTCTCATTCTATCTGTCGTGTTAATTGCCGATAAGAAATTGCTTGCAGGCCCATTTGCACTAGCGGCCGCTATTGCCACCAAACTAACTCCCGTCATCGCTGGCCCCGCACTGATGTTCGCAGGCGACAAGAAAAACTGGTGGAAGGTGGTGCTGGTCACTCTGCTAGGTTCTCTGCTCTTCTTTCTGCCACTGATCGACCTTGCCTGGCTAAGCGGGCAGGGAGAAAGCCTCGATCTGTATTTTCGGAAGTTCGAATTCAACGCATCTTTTTACTACCTGCTCAGGGAAATAGGTTTTTGGTGGAAAGGGTATAATATCATCGCCACCCTCGGGCCACAATTGGCTGTTTCCGGTGGCATACTCATACTAGTCGTCAGCTGGGTCAACTGGCCAAACGGCCGGAGCCCGTTCCAGGCGCTCAGCATTGTTTTTTTCATCTACTACATGGCGGCCACCACGGTTCATCCATGGTATGTGGTGCCATTGGTAGCCCTGTCCGTGTTCTCAGGCTATAAATTCCCCATTGTGTGGTCTTATGCCATTCTATGGACATATATTGGTTACACAGCGACTGGCTACGAAATTCCCTGGTGGGCCATCATCACAGAATATTTGTTGGTTATTGGAGTTTTTGTGTGGGAAGTGGTGTTACCCCAGAGAACAAAACAGGAGGCAATAAGCTTATTAAAGAGATGACAACACCAGGAAAATTACTCTTGCTCGTTTTCGCCATTGCCTTGCCGCAGTTTACGCAAGCGCAAAGTGCTTACGACGTGCTCCTTTCTACGCTTTACAGCAAGTCGGTGCCTACCATCTCGGCTGATTCGCTGGCAAGTATCCAACAGGCAAAAAAGCCAATCTTACTTGACACAAGAGCCAAAGCTGAGTTTGATATTAGCCATCTTTCTGGCGCCAAATGGGTAGACTACGAAACGTTCAAGCCTGAAATGGTCAAAGACATTGCCAAAGACCAGCCAATTGTGGTGTACTGCTCCGTCGGCTATCGAAGCGAAAAAATTGGAGAAAAGCTGAAAGCCCTGGGCTATACCGATGTAGAAAACCTGTACGGCGGTATTTTTGAATGGAAAAACGAAGGGTACACAGTGGTCAATTCGAAAAACCAGGCAACCGACAGTGTGCATTGCTACAACAAGCTTTGGTCAGTATGGCTGAAGGAAGGGATAAAAGTATATGACTAAAGAAGCTCTCATTATTTTTGTGAAAAATGCCGAGCTGGGCAAGGTAAAGACCCGCCTGGCCAAAGACATTGGTGATGAAAAAGCGCTTGAGGTTTATCTTGAGCTGTTACAGCACACTAAAGACATCACCGCTGATCTCGTGCAAGACAAATACGTTTTCTACTCCAGCTTCATTCCCGAAAACGATATTTTCTCTAACGCCGGATACATATTGAAACAGCAAAAGGGCGATGACCTTGGCGAGCGCATGTCCAATGCATTCGAAGAAGTGGTCGGGCTTGGCTATGAAAGGGCAGCCATCATTGGCAGCGATTGTCTGGAACTGGAAGCCCCCTATATCGAAAAGGGTTTTGAGTGTCTTGCTTTTCGTGATTTCATTATTGGCCCTGCCCGTGATGGAGGTTACTACTTGCTGGGAATGAAAACTTTTGACAGCGGTATCTTCAAGGGCATTGAGTGGAGCACCAGCTCGGTGTACAAAAAGACAACTGACTATATTGAAAGCCAGAACAAAGACTTCCACAAGCTCCCGCCTCTGAGCGATGTGGACACCATCGATGATTTGGGGAGGCTCAAAACACTAATAATAGAATGAAGACCTACAACCCATTCCTTTTTGCTTTAGTCGTTCTGCTATTGGCAACAGCCTGCGATCAAGTATTTGACTCACCTGACGATCGGGGGCTCAATGAGTATTTCGACACAAGTTGGGCAAAAAACGATCTTTGGGATGATGGGCAGGCTGAAGTGGCCATTTACAATGCCGCCCGGACCATCTACAACAAACCCCGCTATTTTGATTATGTCTATATCCTGGTAAAAGAGGACTTCAATATTGAGTTCGGCGTAAAAACAGATGACTACGAAAGAACCGACCTCTATGAAGTAATGAAGGTGAACCAGTTTGCTGACATCCCTACAGACAATTATCCCTACCACTTTCTTACAAGCATCTTCTTTCACAGAAACAACCCGGTGCAAATCCATAAATTCACCAACTCCAGCCAGGAATGGTGCGGCAACACCTTCAAGATGCTGAAGGAAAAAGGCAGTCAGCTGGAGTACACCTACCACAGCTACTGGGACGGGCAGGGAGACGACACCAAAATGCTGGATGCTACCCCGCTTTGGGAAGATCAGCTGCCTTACACCCTGCGAACCCTGAAATTCAAAGACAAGCTATGGTTCCGCATGCCGGTGTATGCCACACAAATCAACAGCCGGGCCGACATGCCCCGGGTGTACGATGCGGAGTTTAGTGTGGCGCCACTTGAAGCCATCGATTCACTACCCGGTGGATTGCCACAGCAAGATACCTGGCGAGTGACGGTACAGCTGGACGAAGAAAAAATTAACCAATACATCTTCACCCAAACCTATCCAAACATCCTCGTGGAAATGGTCGCCTGGGATGGCCGTAAGCTTCGGTTGAAGGATTATAAGAGGAGCAAATACTGGGAGAGGTAAGAAAAAAAATCGCTATTTTTAGTAGATGGGACAGCTGGTTCATTTGATCATTGGCACATTTCTTATCGGCACGGGATTTCTTGTTAAATCCTATCCTATGCTCATTGCAGGCTACAACACCATGCCGGAAGACAAGAGAAAAAATGTAGACGTTGACGGGCTCTCCTCGATGATACGTAATCATTTCATCACCATGGGACTAGTCCTTGTCGTTGGTGCTTACCTTTTTCTATGGCTGGGGTGGAAGAATGTAGCCGATTCATGGCCAATTGTCTCAATCATGTGCATACTACCATTTACACTCATTCAAGCACAACGATTCGACCACAACAAGACCTCCCCTACCAAGCTACTTTCTATCGCAGCATTTGTCGTCATCTTCACTTTTGGTACTTTTTTCTTTTTACATCTCTCCATCCAGCCCCCAGAGTTTGCTATTGATGGTAATCAGCTACAGATATCAGGTTTGTTTGGAACAACAGTCACCATTGAAAATGCAAACCTGAATGATGCAATTGGAAAGATCGAACTTAAAACCAACGGTTTTCATATGGGAGAAGTGTACAAGGGGCACTTTCAAGTGCAGGGAATGGGTGAGTGCCTCCTTTTTTTGCAATCAACAGAAGGGCCGTTTATTTTGATCCATGACGGTGGAAAAGAAACGATTGTTTTAAACCAAGCTTCCGGCGATGCCACGAGGAATCTGTTCGATAAGCTCAATAAAGGCATGTAGCAAGTTTCGCAGTTCTCCCGAATGAATTCTCTTACTTCAACTTCGCCATATCCCTGACCAGTATCCTCCTGCGATCAAAGTTAATGATGTTCTGCGCTTTAAGGTCGTTTAGGATGGTCGTCACCGTCTGCCGACTGGTGCCTGTGAGGCTGGCAATGTCCTTGTGGGTAAATTTTGTCTTGATCAGCATTTCGTAGCCAACCTTCTGCCCTCTTTCTTCTGCCATTTCTCTGATGAAATCAATCACCCTGCTGCGGGCGTCCTTAAATACCAACGATTCCAGTTTGCGCTCCACCCTCTTGAGGCGAAGGCCCATCAACTTAAAAATTCGCAAACTTAAGGCCTGGTTCTCCTTCATCAACTCCTGCATATCGTCGATGGTCATCGGGCAAACCGTCGTGTTAGGATCCAGCGCCTGCGCAAAGTCTGTCCGCCGCTCTTCGCCTGCAATCGATAGCTCGCCAAAAATTTCCCCGGCACCAAGAATGGCCTTCAGGATTTCTTTTCCGTCCTCGGTATAGGAACCTATTTTAACCCGCCCTTCGGCGATAAGGTAAATATGACTCGATGGTTCGTTGGGAAAATAAATGAACTGATCCTTCTGGAAATGATTGAACGTGTGTCGCTCTTTCATGTCCGGTACTTTGTGAGGGCAGAGCACGTTGTAAAGATCTACCTCCTCAAAATACCATAAACTGGTGCGTTCACTCATAATTGGCAGGAAATCAAGGTTGAAACAAAAGCAATTTCAGCAAAAGGAACCATATTTACCATCTAAAAAGTTCATTGCCCATGGCGTTGCAGATTAGCGAATTGAATATTTACCCTGTGAAGGGATTGAAGGGGATAAGCGTAAAAGAGGCGGAGGCGCTTGAAAAAGGCTTCAGGTATGACAGGCGCTGGATGCTGACCGACACAACAGGCAAATTCATTTCGCAAAGGGAAACGCCAATGCTGGCCCTTATTCATACGGCGATCATTGGAGAATCGCTGGTCATCACCTACGAGGATAGCTCCATTATGGTACCGCTCAATAGCGAACATTATTCCGGAAGCAAAGAGAAAGTAACTATTTGGGACGATGAAGTGGAAGCACGGATCGTGGGAAAAAACTTCAACGACTGGTTTTCCGACGTACTCGGCGAAAAAGTATGGTTCTGCTTTCAGCACGAAAGCAAGAAAAGAGAAGTGGAAAAAAAATACGGAGCCAATTCCATGGTGAGCTTTGCCGATGGCTATCCCTATCTTTTCATATCCGACGCCTCGTTGAAAGACCTGAACAACAAGCTTGATCAGCCAATTCCTATGAACAGGTTTCGTCCCAATATTGTAGTGGCAAATTCAAAATCGTTTGAAGAAGACACATGGAGGAAACTCTCCGCCGGAGATGCCATTTTCCATTGCCTGAAGCGCTGCGCCAGATGTCAGGTGCCCACTATCGATCAGGAAACCGGCAAAATGGGCAAAGAGCCCACAAAAACGCTGGCAACATTCAGAAAATACGAGCACAAGGTGCTTTTTGGCATGAATGCCGTCGTGGAAAAACAGGGACTGGTGAAAGTGGGGGACGTGGTAACACTTTTGTAAACACTTGCCACACCGGTACCTCAATTGGCCTTTTCTTTTGATTTCCCCGGAGTAAGAAATACACGCTTTTATTCCGACCAAAGCAAGGACATTCGCCTTTCAGCCACTATTTTTGAGGCAAAAGGACAAGCATGTCTTATCTGTATCTCAAGGCGCTTCATATCATCTTTATTGTCACCTGGTTTGCAGGCCTGTTTTATATGGTTCGCTTGTTTATCTATCAAACCGAAACCCAGGAAAAACCTCAGCCTGAGCGCAGCATTCTCACCAAAGAATACAAGCGCATTTCGAAGCTGCTTTGGTTTGGCATTACCTGGCCATCAGCCATTTTAACGCTGATATTCGGCCCGCTTGTGCTCAACTCCCTGGGGTGGGCGCTGGCCGCCCAGCCATGGATGATCGCCAAACTGGTGTTTGTGTTCTTTCTTTATGTTTATCAGTGGGTTTGTCATGTAAAATTCAGGAACCTGCAGAAGGATGTCTATAAAGACTCCGGCTACTACCTCCGCATTTTCAATGAAGTGGCCACCATTCTTCTCGTAGCCACTGTTTTCCTTGTGGTGCTCAAAAACATTGTAAGCCTGGCATGGGGCATGGCCGGTTTGATCGCTTTTACAGGGGCACTTATGCTGGCCATCAGGAGCTATAAAAAGTGGAGAGAGAAAACTAATTCAAAGGATTGAAAATGAAAAAACTGATATTCTCGGTGATAGCGGTAGCAAGCCTTAGTGCCTGCACCAATTTCGGAGGCGAAAAAAAACTACCTATCCTTGGCCGAAGAGAAGTAACGACGGTAGAAACTGATGGTGTCGCAAAAGCCGACACTATCTACCACACCATTGCCGATTTCAGGTTTCTTGATCAGGATAGCACCTGGGTAACCAACGAAACCTACAACGACAAAATCTATGTGGCCGACTTCTTTTTCACAAGCTGCCCTACCATTTGCCCGATCATGAAAACACAAATGATCCGCATTTATGAAACGTTTGAAAACAATCCTGAAGTTGGCCTGCTAAGCTACTCCATTGACCCGGAGCATGACACCGTGGCCGTATTGCATGATTTTGCTGAACGACTGGGTGTGAAAAGCGATAAGTGGCACTTCGTTACGGGCGACAAAGATGCTATTTATGACCTGGGAGAAACGAGCTACATGGTGGTGGCGGGTGAAGACCCTGGCGCACCTGGTGGATATATCCATAGTGGTGCTTTTCTTTTGGTCGACAAAAACCGTCGCATAAGAGGTGTATATGATGGCACGGTAGAAGAAGACGTCAACACACTGATGGAAGACATGAAAATTTTACTTAAAGAATACAACAAAGAAAAATCATGAGTAGAAAGAGAATTTTAGCATTGGCACTGGTTTCGTTCATGGCTGCCAGCATTTCAATGACAAGCTGTTCTTCAGGCGACAAAAAGCAAGAAGCAAAATCGGACGATATCTACGAGGGGCTCGATGAGAGAACGAGCATCAGACTACGTCAGTACATGAGCGAGGGGGCACAACTATATAAGCAAAACTGCTCTGCTTGCCATCAAACTGAAGGCCAGGGACTTGCTGCCCTCATCCCACCCCTGGCTGGCTCCGACTTTCTGATGGCCGATGCCAAAAAAGCCGCCTGCATCATTAAAAATGGCCAAAGCGGTAAAATTACGGTAAACGGCGTGGAGTACGACGGTGTCATGCCCATGCTCAGCCTGAAAGACCTGGAGATAGCGGAAATACTGACCTATGTGTCCAACTCCTGGGGCAACAAAAAAGGCCTGATTGACGTGAATGACGTAGCGGCGTTTTTAAAAGATTGCGAAACCAAATAAACAGAGGAGGCTGCCGGTGGCAGCCTCTATTTTTTCACCTGCTTGGTGGTTGATAGACGGGCTAATCAATTGCCTTCGTCACAAGTCTCACAGCGAAGACTGGCCACTCCAATCTACTGCAGCGCCTTCCCCTCCTCCAGCGACTTTAGCATTTTGTCTCTTACGGTGTCCACTTTTTCCTTTTGATCCTTCAGATAGACCAAGACCTCCGCAATCGGCGCCTCATTGTCAGGCATTTCAAACTGCCTCATCCACTCCATCATACCTTCATTGGCATCTTCTATTGATTTAGCAGTCTGTCTCAAAGTACTTATTTCGGTCGAAAAATCCTGCTCAGTCAAAGTACTCAACGAGTCTGCCTTTGCTTGTAAGTCCTTCGCCGTTTTTCTCAGCTCTCCCATCTTAGGCATTACCTCGTCGTGTGCCGCCATCACTTCAGCCATCAAGGCATCCTTCTGCTCCTTTTGTTCATTGGAGCACGCAGTGGCCGTTGACACCATGAAAAGAAGAAACACCACCTTTTTCATTTTCATAGCCATTGGTTATTTAACTCTCTTCGTTTGCATCAGTTCGCCGGCCCTACCATCACAGCATCCTTCAGAATATACATCAGCTGGTTGTAATCCGTTTCATTCAGCTCAAGTTTGCCTCTCACCTTTATTCCGTTGGCAGTGTACTTAATTGGCTCCTTAAGATAAATTTCAATCACCGATTCAGGGCCACCGCTGCCGCAGAAAAAGCACGCAGCAACAGGCAGCGACGACAAAATGATATGATCCGGCTTAAACATCCCATCGAAAGGGATGATATAACCTGGAAGCTCAATTTCCTTGCCGGCAAGTTTTTGAATCTCATCACCAAACACCGGAATGCTCAGCTCTCCATATTCGTCTTTACCTACCTTGTAAGTTACCTTAGCCAGGGTATTCCAGTTGGCTGTAGCCAGCGATTTATTGTTGTCCTGCGCATGCGACAAATACGACATGCCAACGATAAGAAAAGCCACTGCGATCAATACTCTCTTCATAATTTATGCTCCTTTTGCAAGTACTTCAGAAATGTCAGTCTTATAGGCATTGATAGCCGGAATAAGAGAAGCTATCACTCCCAGAAGTAAACTTATATATAATATGTAAAGTTCGGAAGGCAAAAATACAAGGCCGGTGATGCCTGTGGATGACCCTTTTAAAATGAACCTGGCCAGCAGTTCTACTACGCCATGGCCAAGCAAAAACCCAACCCCGGCTCCCAGCAACGTGATGATAACGCCCTCCATAACAATGTGGACGAAAAGCCTGAGCCTGGATGCCCCCAAAGACCGCATGATGGCCAGATCGTACTGTCTTTCCTTCAACGAGTTGTACAGTGCTATAAAAATGCTTAACCCAGCCATTGCTATGATCAGGTAGGCAAAGCCCTGCACCACATCGACCCCTATGCCAATCAATGAGAAAAGCCGGGCCGTTTCAAAGGCCGGTGAAGCAGCCTGCATGCTGCTTTGGGTATTCACCATGCGGGGAAGCTGAACCGCCGCCATCGGGCCCCGATACTGCACCAGCAATGAGGTTACCTCTTTTTCTTCGAGCTGCTCTGGTGTGACTGGTATGCCCAAAACTTCCATCGCCGCCGTATCCGGCAAGTTCTCGTGCCCGTCCTCTGCTTCATCATGGCCATGCATCAGCCATACACTTGGAATACTTGTTAAAATAAGGTTGTCCACCACCTTGCCCGTGGGTTGTAGTATTCCCACCACCTTATAGGCATGAGCGTCATGCGCCTCACCCCCATCAGCCATGCCGTGTTCTCCAAAAAAGGTGTCGCCAACGGCAAGGCTCAACGTTTGTGCGGCAGCTGCCCCGAGTGTTACTTCGCAGTCGTCCGCCCAGAGTACTCCATCATCAAGGGCCAAGCCGTACAGCTCAGCAAATCCCCTGGTCGAGCCCACAATTCTTAAAGATTTGTAGCTATCCCCCAGCGCTAGTGGAATCACGTTTTTTACCAACCTGTTCCTGGCCAGTTTGGCTGCTTCATTGAGAGGTATGTTCCCCGTTGGGTAGTCAATATGGTAGATGCTTCCGAGTATTATTTGAAGAGGGCTGCCTTTAGCCCCCACCACAAGATCAATTCCGCTGGCATTTTCCGAGAGCTTTTCCTGCACCTGCTGACTTACAAGAAGCAAAACGACAATAATGCCTATTCCGAACGACAGCAATAGCACATTGAGTGCTGTACTCAGCGGCTTGCCTTTTATGTACTTCCAGCTTAAAACAAAAAGGTTCATATCTCTATTTAAAGCTTGAGTTGGTGCGGGAATCGACTCTTCACCCTTTGATCATGCGTGGCGATAACGAGTGTAGCATTATACACATTTGCCTGCTCTTCAAGGATATTCAAAACCTTTTCGCTGTTGTCGTCATCCAAACTGGCAGTCGGTTCATCCGCCAGAATCACTTTTGGCTTATTAAGTACAGCCCTTGCTATCGCTATTCGCTGGGCCTCACCCTGACTTAGCTCATAAACCTTGGCATTTCTTCTATCAGACAGGTTAAGAACGTCAAGCACATCCCGTATCCTTTTTTTGTTCTGAGGGAGCTCGGCCATATACTGAGCAAGCAGCAAATTGTCTTCAACTGTTAATACGCTCAGCAAGTGAGGCTTTTGGAAAATAAGTCCAATATGCTTGCCTCTGAATACATCCATTCTATGGCCTCCGAGTTCAGAAAGCACCTGACCTGCTGTCTTCACAATACCGCCTGTTGGCGTTCGAAGCCCGGCCAGTAAGTGAAGCAAAGTCGTTTTACCACAACCCGACCCGCCCAAAATCAGGCTATGCTTCCCCTGCTCAACTTCCCAGTCAGGAAATGCAAGGTGCTTGTCTGGCCCATAGGTGTAAATAACGCTTTGTACGCTTATCATAAAACTAATTCGAGTCAAAAATAGAGGTTAATATGTTAGCCTGAAACGATGCTCTACGAAGTTCGCAGAGAATGTGCTGAGTGGTTGTTGAAGTAGCTTTTACCAGCAATTTGAAACTTTCTCTCACCTTTCCGGCAAAACTCTCACTCTTCGCTCTCAACAAAAAGCCGGTTTTTAAGGCTTTTATTAAAGAATTAATGGAATAACTAATTAGTCAAGATGTTATCAGCCGTGTAAGTAATGAAGAAATTATTCACAGTTCAATCACCCTTCTCATAATACCTTTGAACCTGAAAGTTATGGAAATGAACACAAACAATTTTAGTCAGGTACTGGAGCTTGGAAAAGATGATGAATCATTCATCAACACATTTATTGATCAAAGCACGCAAGAATTGGCAAACTATTTGTCTTGCATCAGAGAAGGAGTAGAAACAAAAAATATGTATTGGTTGAACTTCATCAAACACAAATCAAAAACTCTGCTTGAACTACTAAGCGATGAGGCAGCTTCAAAGAAAATATCGACAATCTCAGAGCTTGCCAGCCAGGGTCAGTGGGAGCTGGATCATCAACTTAGCTCTCTTGAAACGGAAATATTTCAGCTCATAAAAAGCATCAAAACACAACTTAAAACTCAGGAGGTATAAAATGACAATCTTATTCGCATTCATAGGAATGGTTTTACCAATGGTCGGTTTTTTTCTCAACGACTTTTTATCTGAAAGAAAATCAGCTCGTTAATCGCTTTATTTGACGTGCGTGGTGGTCAAAATGACTGATCATAAATTTGATCGTTTGCTGCATATCGAGTCGTCCAATAATGGGATGCTTGAAAAGCTGCCAGCCAAGCTGACGTTCGTCGAGACGATCAATAAGTTGAAGGAAGCCTTTATCGGATTGATCCCAGTCTGCATTGATTTCTTCCAGCGCCAACTTCTCAGGAAAAACATCTAGTCCTTTAGGGGCTTTGAACTTTAGGGGTGACCTCAAAGTAATTTCGAGCAGCAATAACTTTGCACCCGAGAGAAATGAGGAGCTTGCAAGCCCATCCGGCGAAAACGATAATTTTTTTTCAATGTAGCGCAGCGTTCCTGCCTCAGACGCCCTCACATGATAAAGAATTTGCAGTATGCTCCACTTTCCTTCCGCAGGTGATCGGTTCAACAAGCCCGCATCTGCCGACGCAACTATTTCAATTAGCTGCTTCCTTTTCTGTTGCAATACCTCAAATTGCTTCTTTAGCTTTTCCTTCTTCATAAAAAACGGGTGGTCATTCGCTGCTGAGTTCGGGATAGTCCCTTTTTGACGCAATTTAAATCCGGAACCCAAAAGACTGCATTCGTAGGAGTTTTGAGTAACCGTAAAAAAAAACGGGTCATTTACTCATAATACACTAAATTTGGGCAAATTTTATCTAAATCACCTGCATAGTTATTATAACAAAAAAATTACCCGGCATTGAAGGCCTTCTATGCATATACTTGATATAATCGCAATTTTTGTCTGCCTGGCAGGCATCTTTATATACGTAAACACATACTTCATCAAATTGCCCTCTTCCATTGGGCTGATGTTAATGGCGCTTTGCCTGTCCTTTTGCATTTTAGTGGCTGGCTGGCTGTTCCCCGATTTCATTATAGGCACCGAGCGTGTCATGGAAAATTACGACTATTCCGATGTGCTCTATCAGGTAGTGCTCATTTTCATGCTCTTTGCCGGAGCGCTCCAAATCGATTTCAAAAAGCTGGCTCAGGAAAAATGGCCAGTTCTAATTTTAGCCACGGCAAGCATTTTTATTTCAACAGTTATCGTCGGCATTGGCATTTTCTATATTCTTAAGTTCGCAGGCATCCATCTTGACCTGATCTATTGCCTGGTCTTTGGTGCCCTGATATCACCCACCGACCCTATTGCGCTCACATCAACTATAAAGAAGTATAACTTGTCCAACAGACTTGCGATACAAGTATCGGGCGAGTCACTTTTTAATGACGGAGTGGCCGTTGTATTGGCGCTAACGCTACTTGACCTGGCCCACACTGGCGAAGACCACAGAATCAGCTTCTGGGATGTCGGCTTTGTATTTTCGCTTGATGTTGGGGGTGGAATCATACTTGGGCTTATCCTTGGCTTTGTCGGCTACAGGCTACTTAAATACATCGACAACGACCAATCGGAACTGGAGATCCTGGTCACACTGGCGCTGGTGCTAACGGGAGCGCAAATTGCTACAATGCTCCACATCTCCGCCAAACAGGCTGCAGTGGTAGCCGGGCTAATTATAGGAAACGAGGGGCGTGGAAACTATATCACCAGCGTCACCAGCGACTACGTGTTTAAATTTTGGAGTTTGATGGAGGAGTCTCTAAATGCGATGCTTTTTGTGTTGATTGGGCTCGAAATGTTGGTCATCACCATCCGCCTCGACTATTTCGCAGCTGGCTTTTTTGCTTTTACATTGATATTGGTAGCACGGTTTATCAGCGTGGGAATCCCCATCAAGCTCATGTCAACTTTCGACCAACACCATTTCGAAAAACACTCCGTGACAATCATGACCTGGGGCGGGCTCCGGGGGGGCATACCTATTGCACTGTCGCTGTCTCTCCCTGAGTTTGAGGGAAAGGACATCATTGTCACAATGACTTATACGGTGGTTGTGTTGTCTATCCTGTTTCAGGGGCTCACAGTACGCAAACTGCTGGAGTATTCCTTTGGCGTGAAGCTGGAGAAGCCGGTGAATGCCGGGCATCACTAAGCGGAGGTCTTTTCCTTTTTCAACGGTTTTTCGGCCTCAGCAGCTGCCGCTTTATTTGCTTCAGAAAGCAGCTCCTCGTCTTCATTCTCTGACAGGTAGTCGTTGATTTTCTTCCGGATGTCTTGAGGTGCCAGGTTGTAAAACACTCGTCCGTTCCTCACCACCGAAAGCTGCCCTGTTTCTTCCGAAACCACCAGAATCAAAGTGTCCGTTTGCTCCGACATTCCAATTGCCGCCCGGTGCCTCAACCCAAATTGGGCCGGTAAATTATCTCTTTCGGTCACAGGCAAAATACACCTGGCAGCCACTATCTTCCCCTCGTAAACTATTACAGCGCCATCGTGCAGCGGACTATATTTGTTGAATATAGAGAGAAGCAGCCTTTTGGAGAGAATAGCGTCCATTCTGTCGCCAGATTCTGCGTAAAACTTGAGTTCGGTGTTCTTAGAAACCACCATAAGGGCTCCGGTGTTTGATCCGCCAAGGCTTTTCATTCCCTCTACTAAAGGAGTCACATCAAATTTATTACTGGCAGATGAACTACGCCAAAAGACACCAAACGATTTGAAAAAACTTTCCTTGTCAAATGCGGTGGTTCGCCCGATAATGAGTAGAAACTTTCTGATTTCCTGCTGAAACAAGATAATGACCGCCAGCACACCCACTCCCATGAACTGTCCGAGAATAATCGACAAAAGTTCCATCTCGGCGGCCCTCACCACCAGATAAACCAGGTAGAGAAACAGGAAGCCTAGAAACACCCGAATGGCCACGCTCCCCCTCATGAGCTTGTACACATGGTACAGGAGCACGCTCACAAAGCCTATGTCAATGACATCAACCCATCCAATTTCTAAAAACCCAATTTTGAAAGCTAGTATCAAGTATATACCCTCCTGTATAATTCTATGGCCTCAATAGCCTCTTTTGTATCGTGTACCCTCAGAATATTCGCCCCATTCTCTAACGCAATCATATGCAAAGCTGTTGTGCCATTCAGCGCTTCTTCCGCATTTATTTCAAGTGTTTTATAAATCATCGACTTCCTCGATAACCCCACCATAACCGGAGCACCCAATGCTTTAAGAAATGACATCTTTGCTAGTAACTCAAAACCTACCGTAGGCCCTTTTGCAAACCCAAAACCAGGGTCAATGATAATGTCCTTCACCCCATTCGAACGCAAATAGTTAAGCTTGCTACTAAAGTAGTCACAAACTTCCTGTAAAACATCCTCATAATCCGACATCTGCTTCATCGTCTGCGGCATACCCTTCATGTGCATGAGAATGTAAGGAACATTCCGCTCCGCTACTAATGAAAACATTTCAGCATCCAGTTCTCCTCCTGAAATATCATTAATCATTTGAGCACCGGCATCAAGAGCCGCTTTGGCAACTGCCGCCCTGAAGGTATCCACTGATAGAATAGCTTGAGGAAACTGTCGGATGACTGTGGCAACTACATGGCCAACCCGCCGCTGCTCCTCTTCTTCACTAATATGATCAGCGTCAGGGCGGGAGGAATAACCGCCTATATCAAGAAAAGTCGCTCCATTGGTTAAATGCCTTTCGGCAAGCGCCAGTATGTCACTGTCGCTCTTCAATCGCCCTCCATCATAAAACGAGTCGGGAGTGAAGTTAACAATGCCCATCACACATGGAGATTCCAGCGATATGATTTGTCCCCGAACTTCGATACTCCTTTTAGCATCAAAGGGTTTATGAATTGAAAGCAATTTCGTTATTTTTAGCGCCCTGTTGGAACAATTAAGATATACTCCTTTGGAAGAAAAAACTGTAGGCGAATATACTCAAGTAATAAAGGCTTGTAAAGAATTATTTGAAAAGAAGACCCGTGATTATGGCACCGCCTGGCGCATTTTGCGGCTTTCTTCCCTCACCGATCAAATATTCATCAAAGCGCAAAGAATCCGCTCTATTCAGGAAAAGGGAACGCAAAAAGTGGAAGATAATATCAGTGGAGAGTTTATTGGCATCATCAACTATTGCATCATCGCTATGATTCAAATGGAGCTGGCCGAAAACCCAGCGCTCGAACTACCGTATGAAGCGTTGGAACCTCACTATGATAAAATTGCCAGGGAGACAATGGAATTGCTCCTCAACAAAAATCATGACTATGGTGAGGCCTGGCGGGAAATGAGGGTAAGCTCAATGACTGACATTATTTTAATGAAGTTATTGAGAGTAAAACAAATAGAAGACAACAAAGGAAAAACACTGGTGTCAGAAGGTATAAAAGCCAACTATCAGGACATGATCAATTACGCAGTGTTTTGTTTGATAAAACTAAACTATCTCAGCAAATGAAGTGGCTATTACAAGTATCAAGATTTTTCGTCGGTGGTCTCTTTATTTTTTCTGGTGCCATCAAAATCAACGACCCTGTAGGCACTGCCATCAAGCTTGAGGAGTACTTCGAGGTTTTCGCTACCGACATTGCCTCATTCTTCGAAATATTCGTTCCGCTTGCATTACCATTGGCGGTGTTTCTTTGTGTGCTGGAAGTGGTACTGGGAATCGCCGTCCTTCTTAACTACCGGGTAAAAATCACCTACTGGCTGCTGCTTATCATCATTGTGTTCTTTACATTTCTCACCTTCTACTCAGCTTATTTTGACAAAGTGACTGACTGTGGCTGCTTTGGCGACGCCATCAAACTTACTCCGTGGGAGTCATTCATAAAAGATATCATACTCACCATTTTCATAGCTTTCTTATTCCTCAAAAGAGGCCTTGTAGCCAGCGAGTCTGAGGAAAGTCGCACCAAAGATATTATCATTGGAGGCGCAACAGCTCTATCGCTTTTCATTGGCATATACGCCATCCGTCACCTTCCTTTCATCGATTTCAGAGCATACAAAGTAGGTAACAACCTGCCCGAGCTTATGGAGCCGTCAGGCGAACTGAAGTATGAATACGTGATGGAAAAGGATGGCAAAGAGTACCGGATGGAGCAGTACCCCACCGATAAGTCGTACACCTTCAAGGAAATGGTCATCCTTAACCCCGAAGTGCAACCGAAAATCACAGACTATGCAGTGTGGAACGATGAAGGCGACTTTACGCAGGAAACATTCACTGGGAATAAGCTTTTTGTGATCACCTACAATGTGGAAAAGGTCAATAAAGAACACTTTTCCGAGATCAACACACTTATCAGTCAGCTCAGTGGACAAGTAGACACCTGGGCACTGACAGCGTCAGATCCCACAAGCTTCGAAGCCTTTAGGCACGAAGTGCAACTGGCAGTTCCTTACTACTATTCCGACGCCACAGTTCTGAAAACAATCATCAGGTCTAATCCAGGGCTTTTGCTCGTGAAAGGTGGCGTGGTGAAGGGCAAGTGGCATTTCAACGATGTGCCAACTGCATACGATGTCCAAAGTCTTCTTCGATAAATGTTGGCTGACGGAAAACCTATTTTCTTGATTGGTTTGCCTGGGTCAGGAAAAACCACTGTCGGGAAACTTTTGAGCACTCAACTCGGCATTCCATTCATCGACCTTGATGACATAATAGTTCAAAGGGAGGGCAGAGCCATCAGCGAAGTATTTGAAAAAGAAGGCGAAGACTATTTCAGAAAAGTGGAGGCTGCTTGCCTTGCCTCTCTTATTGAATCAAAGGATAGTAAGGTTGTAGCCACTGGTGGAGGCACTCCCTGTTTTTTCGATAATCTCGAAAAAATGAACAGAGATGGAGTCACGTGTTATCTGGAAACATTCTGGAAGGAACTCGCTGCCAGGGTAGCTCCCGGGGAAAGCATAAGGCCATTGTTCAAAGGATTGGCCGGGTCTGAAGTAATGACCCAGCTTCAGGAGCGCTTTTCATGGCGACTTCCGTTCTATCAAAAAGCCCAAATCATCATCTCAACCGAGAACAAATTAGCATCAGATGTAGCTACAGAGCTCCTTGCCCGGCTTTAGAATGTAAAACCAAAAGTAATCAGACCTGAGGTCGTTCTGTTTTTGATGCTAACCTCCGGGCTTACATTGTTAGCCAATATATATGGTGAGTAATTCTGATTCGAAAAAGTATTGATGATGCCAAGGTCAACATAGAAGTTGCTTAATCTGATACCGGCGCCAGCCGTAACTGACTGCTTGTTCCCGGTAGAAGAATCAGAACTGGCGTAAGGATTGCCATACAGCACATAACCGGCTCTCAATCTGAATATATCCAACCTTGCCTCAGCCCCAATACGGTAGTTCAGAGTCGACTTATAAAGATTCTCTATCGTTCTATTGTCAGCATTAGCCGAAAAATCACTCGACCTTAGCCTGGCTCCGGAGTAATTAACCAGCTCCACATCGGCAGAAACAAACCCATTCTTTCCAGCAAATACTGAAACACCAGCTGATAGCCGACCTGGCGTAGTCATTTGGTAGCTCGACTCCAACAGGTCTCCATCGGAGGTCAATACATTAAGAACCGTATCTTCCGGCTCATAATAGAAATTGTTGTAGTTGGTAGTGAGCGAATACGTGCTTATCTCGTTCAAATCATAGATCGTCGGGGTAGTATACGAAACCCCAAACCTGACCAGGTCCAGTGGCCGGTAGATGAAACCAAAAGTCGCATTCACACCAGTTCCTGTTATCTCAAGACTTTCGTCAGCCGAAATGCTGTTGATGGTCGGGTCATCCGCATCATTAGCGAAGTCGTAGAAACTATTCTCTGTATAACGTTTAGTATTCTTATACCTTAACCCCACAATCCCTAAACCAGCTCCAAAGTAAATTTTGTCGTCGTAGTTACCACCGTAAGAAAAGCTCCACTGGTTTTGGCCGCCTACGGTTTTAACGGTTTCGCTCTGACGAGGGTATCCTAACACAAACGAATCATAAGTTCCTTCCTGGCCTGCCACAGGATTGATCAGATAATTGTAGTAAGCAAGGCTTAGCAACCCTCTGTTGTCGATGCTGTTTAAAGGTATGCCGTTCGATTGCTCAAGAAAATAGTCAATTATCGAGCTATTATCGTTGTAGCCCTCATATGTGAATTCATTGTAAAAATCATTCACTCGCTGATAGTTAATAGCAAACGTTCCTCCCTTGAACTTGTCCTGAACAACGTCCCCTTTCGAGAAATTAAAGGCAACACCTAACGTGCTCAAATTGAACTTGTTGAGATATCCGCTATTTTTTTCGTCAGCAAACGTGGCGTCCGAAGTATTAAAATTTAATGAGGGTGTAACAGCAAACACAGACCTGTTAAAGTATCCAAGACCTGCGGGGTTGCTTGCAGCAGTCGTGATATCTCCTCCAAGAGAAGTATTGGCGCCCCCTAGCCCCTGCATCCTGGCCGAACCGGTTGTAGATGAAATACTGCTGAACCTTAACGCATCTGTGTAATAACCAAACGACCCACTTTCAACCTGCGCACTTAGTTTTCCAACAGAGCATACCATTAGCATGCCTACGACGGTAAGCTTAGTCAACTTCTTCATTTTAGTCTGGTATTTATGAATAAAACTTAATTACCACGGCCACTTCTCGTTCCCCCCGAGGAGGATCCTGATGACCTGCTTCCACCGGAGCTGCTCCCAGAAGATCGGCTAGGTGCCGAAAACCCACCGCTGCTACCAGAACTTCTGCTAGGAGCAGAAAAGGTGTTAGACCCACCACTACTTCTGCTGGGAGCCGGAGCAGACCAGCCAGAATTACTTCTGCTGCCACCGCTCGAGCCGCTGCTTCTGTTATAAGAAGGGCTTGAGTAAGAGTTATTGCTTCGCCCACTATTAGAGGGTGCGGAATATGATGGACTGGAATAGCCACTGCTATTGGATCTTGTTCTGTACGAATTGTTATTAGGAACTACCTGTCTGTTCATCTGCCCAGATGACGACCTGGAGTTGCTGGGCAGCACTCCCCTGAATTCGTTGGTCGAACTATTGTTCGTCCTTCCAGAAGATGTTGAGTTCAAACTTCTTGAGCTATTCGAATTAGTTGTCGCTCCTGTAGTAGAAGAACCTCTGCTAGTATTGGCATTCTCAGAAGTCCTGTCAGCTGCCGTATAAGAACTCCTTGATCTTACGCCCGACTCATAGGCGTTCCTGCCTGAATTCCTGTTGGTCACAGCAGAAGTGTTCCTGTCGCTAGTGCCTACTCCTGAGGTGTAGCCAGCCCTGGATCTTTGAAAATATTCGTTTTGAGTACCTGAGTAGTCTCTTGAGCTTGTCGAACTTGAAACAGTTCTTCCTCTCGATGCCGTGGAACCGCTTCTGTCAGTCGACCCAGTCACACTTTGCACATTGGCATTTCTGTATCTGCTAGACCCGGCCGTGTTTGCATAACTGCCACCACCAACGGCACTTCTATTCACTCTTCCACCCCTTACTACATTTTTCGCATATACACCTTTGCCACCGCCTGAATAGTAGCCATCGTAGAATCCGTGATAATAGCCGTTTCCATATCCGTAGTAGCTATAAGGTCTGTTCCAACCCCAGCCACCGTATCTACCCCAGCCACCGCCGTAGTATCCACCCCAGCTATAGCCCCATGGGTCATAAAATCCGTAAGGGTAGCCATAACCATAACCCATTCCGCCCCAACCCCAGCTATAACCTATTGAAAAGCCGATGTAGGGATTCCAGTAAGGGCTGTTCCACGAGCTAAAATAGTAATTATTGTATGGCATCCAGGAGTTCCAATTGTTGCCGTAACCACCAGTATATATATTAACTGTGCTGGCTCCGGATGTGGTGTAGCCATTGGAGTTATAACCATCCACATAGTAGTCTTCGCTGCTATAATTCTGATTCTCCTGATTATCGAGAGCAGCCTGCTCGTCAAGCTGAGCCTGCACGTTTTCCTGCGAAGCACTCTTATACTTAGCTATGTACTCAGGGTTGACTGTCTTTGCAGAATAAGTTGGGTTGTAAGTGTTGTTGCTATACGACTCATAAGTTGCCTGAGACTCGGTCACTGGTTGCCCTTCGTCGTTGGTGGCATACTTGATTTTTACCCTGTCATTTTTTGAAAAGTAGAGATCGTCCACTTCTTTAGTTGACTGAGATATAGCCGCAAAAGGCACCAATGCAATCAATGCCCCTAAGCTTAGAGCTGTCTTTAACGCTGCGAACTTCGTGTACCTTTTCATAGCTTTATATTTTTTTGACTCCCTATAATTTAATGACAACAAAACAACGTAAAGAGTTTCCCTTCCCGTTTCCTTTCATTCACGTATATTTGCCGTCAATGGTATTTACAATTTAAGCAATATCTGTACCAAAATTTAATTTTTCGATGAGTAAAGGATTACCTAAAAGGAGCGAGGACTATTCACTGTGGTATAACGAGCTGGTAAAGAAGGCCGATTTGGCCGAAAATTCGCCAGTTAGGGGATGTATGGTAATTAAACCCTACGGCTACGCTATCTGGGAAAAAATGCAACAGGAGCTTGATCGCATGTTTAAGGAAACGGGGCATTCCAACGCCTACTTCCCACTTTTCATACCAAAATCCTACTTAAGTAAAGAGGCAGCACACGTAGAAGGATTCGCAAAAGAGTGTGCCGTGGTCACTCATTACCGACTCAAGAATGATGAAAACGGAGGTGGTATTATTGTAGATCCAGAGGCTAAGTTAGAAGAAGAATTAATTGTGAGGCCAACATCCGAAACGGTTATTTGGAGCACTTACAAAAACTGGATACAATCCTATAGAGACCTTCCTTTACTCATCAATCAATGGGCCAATGTAGTCCGCTGGGAAATGCGCACGAGGTTATTTCTTCGCACAGCTGAGTTTCTCTGGCAAGAGGGTCACACTGCCCATGCCACCAAAACAGAAGCCGTAGAAGAAACAGTGCGTATGCTCAATGTATATGCAGAGTTTGCAGAAACTTTCATGGCGCTGCCAGTAATAAAGGGCGTAAAGACCGAAAACGAAAGATTTGCCGGAGCAGAAGACACCTATTGCATTGAAGCGCTCATGCAAGATGGAAAAGCGCTTCAGGCGGGTACTTCTCATTTTCTTGGGCAGAACTTTGCCAAAGCATTCGACGTCAAGTTTCAGTCGAAGGAAGGTGCCCTTGAGTATGTTTGGGGCACCAGTTGGGGCGTAAGCACCAGACTAATGGGCGCTCTCATCATGGCTCACTCCGACGACAACGGCTTGGTACTTCCGCCAAATCTTGCTCCGAACAAAGTCGTTATCGTTCCTATTTATCGCTCAGAAGAAGAGAAGGAAAAGATCAATGAGGTAACCAAGGAAATGATCAATAAACTTCGTAAAGCAGGTATTTCCGTAAAATACGACGATCGTGATACGCACAAACCAGGCTGGAAATTTGCTGAGTATGAGCTAAAAGGTGTGCCGGTTCGCATCGCTATCGGCCCTAAAGACCTTGAAAACGGAACTGTTGAGGTAGCAAGAAGGGATACCCTGGAGAAGTCAGTCATTCCATTGAATGAGGAATTTACAGCGACGATAAGTCAGCTGCTTGAAGACATGCAAGCTAATATCTATAAGAAGGCTTATGACTTCAGAGCAGGAATGATTACGAAAGTAGAATCCTATGAAGAGTTTAAAAGCGTTCTGGATGAAAAAGGGGGATTCGTATTAGCCCACTGGGATGGTACTTCAGAAACGGAAGAAAAAGTGAAGGACGAAACAAAAGCCACCATTAGATGTATTCCTCTTGATGGAGAAGAGGAGGTCGGAAAATGTATGGTAACAGGTAAGCCATCCAAGCAAAGAGTAATTTTCGCCAGGGCTTACTAAGCGAACATTTCTCAAGGTAAGCTCGAAGTTAATTTCTAAATTTCAGGAACTTAAACAATTATGGCAGAGTGGTTCATTGTTATCGGGCTTGTGGTTTTCGGGCTGGCACTCATCGTCATCGAAGTAGTGTTTATTCCTGGAACAACTATAGTTGGCATACTTGGATGTCTATTTGGTATTGCCGCTCTCTATCTCAGTTTCGAGTATTTCGGAAATACCATTGGCGCTATTACCTCGATCGTCTCATTGATTGCTGGGATATCAGTGGTAGTGATTAGCTTAAAGAGTGGAGTTTGGGAGAAATTTTCACTCAAATCGACCATGGAAGGGAAAGTAAACGGAGAAATCGTCGTAACGGCAAAAGTTGGCGATGTTGGCAAAGCCATCTCGACCCTAAAGCCAATTGGCAACGGCCTGTTTGATGAGAAAATATTGGAAGTTCGAAGCAACGGCGACTATATACCAGCCGATGCCAAAATACAGATTTCGAAAATTGTCGATAGTAAAATATTCGTTGAATCAATCTTAAATTAATCAATAATGGGTAATCTTTCTTTTCTATTTTTAGTTTTCGCCGCCATTATAGGATTCTTCATTTTCCTATACTTTGTGCCTGTGAACCTTTGGATCACAGCAATCTTTTCCGGCGTAAAGGTTGGGCTACTTGAACTTGTTTTTATGCGCATCAGAAAGGTGCCTCCAAGTGTTGTTGTAAACTCATTAATTACAGCCACAAAAGCAGGTATCGCTATTACCGATGAGCATACTGGGGAAAAACGCCAATTGAAAACCTCAGACCTTGAAACGCACTACCTGGCTGGTGGTAATGTACCTCAGGTAATCAGAGCACTTATTTCAGCTGACAAAGCCAATATCAACTTGTCATTTAAGCAGGCAACCGCTATTGACCTTGCTGGCAGAGATGTGTTCGAGGCAGTTCAAATATCAGTTAATCCGAAAGTAATCAATACCCCTTCTGTAGCTGCGGTAGCTGCAGACGGCATCCAATTGGTGGCAAAAGCCAGAGTGACCGTTCGTGCCAATATCCAGCAACTTGTAGGTGGGGCTGGCGAAGACACCATTCTTGCAAGGGTCGGGGAAGGCATTGTAACATCAATTGGTTCGGCCGCTACACACAAGGCTGTTCTCGAAAACCCGGACAAAATATCCAAACTGGTGTTGGCCCGTGGCCTTGACGCTGGAACAGCTTTCGAAATTCTCTCTATTGACATTGCCGACGTAGACGTAGGAGCAAACATTGGCGCAAAACTTCAAACTGACCAGGCATCAGCAGACTTGAAAGTGGCTGAAGCTAAGGCTGAAGAGAGAAGAGCCATGGCTGTAGCCCTAGAGCAAGAAATGAAAGCAAAAGCCCAGGAAGCCCGGGCCAAGGTTATTGAAGCGGAAGCGGAAGTACCGAAAGCGATGGCAGAAGCCTTCCGCTCAGGCAACATGGGTATCATGGACTACTACAAAATGCAAAATGTAAAGGCTGACACTGAAATGAGGGAGTCGATTTCAGGCTCAGGCTCATCTAAGTCAAAGTCCAAGAATAAGGAATAGGACTCCACGAAAAAAGGTAAGAAGCCTCAATACAAATAGTGTTGAGGTTTTTTTTACAGCCAACTGTAGGCTTGCTTCGACCTGCGCCCGCATATTAGCTTCCCTAAAAGTCTAGGCTCTGCCCTCCAGGGCACCGTGCCTGAACAGGATGAACATTCTGTCCAGAGACCTAGCCAAAATACATCAACCAACTAGCTTTCGCTGAACGTACAAGATGCATGGGAGAGAACTCTGGATTGAAATCTTCAACCCTTAGCCGAAAACATCTACATCTGGTACTCAAGACCTCTTTGAGCGGTCAAGCACAATAGTACCAATGTCGCAGCCCGATTTGCCGACACAAACCCTAATACCAATACAAAAGCCTTCAGAAGTCAGTTTAGGGGCGCCCGGCTAGGGGCGTGAGAAACGTCAGCGTCTCTCTATACAGACTTTCCAAAATCTATGCTTACTACAATCGTCCCCCAGCTTTTCCGCTTGATCCCTTCTTTCTATACAGGTCTCTAAAATCTATTCTTAGTACAATCCGGCCCCAGATTTTCCGCTTGACTCTAAATCATCCTAAACGCAAAAAAGCCTCTAAGATTACTCTTAGAGGCTTTGACAACCTTGCGGGTTGTTTGATAAAATCAGGCAACGACCTACTCTCCCACCTTGCACAGCAGTACCATCGGCGCAGACAGGCTTAACTTCTCTGTTCGGAATGGGAAGAGGTGGACCCCGTCGCTATAGTCACCTAAAGACCTTCGTGATCTTTTCAACTTGCTCC